>JBBQYF010000053.1:0-14413 GCA_038208955.1 Elusimicrobiota bacterium | reverse complement strand
AAATTTGGCGGCATAGCTGAGTATTAAGGTGTTTTGAAAGCCGTTTCGATCCAGGGCGCGTCGAATCGTCGCCACCATCCCGTCGATCATACCGCTCGGGGCGATAATGTCCGCGCCCGCTCGGGCCTGGGCGACGGCCGTGCGCGCCATATTTTTAAGCGTGGCATCGTTATCAAGTTCCCAATCGTTCTTGCCTTTGGAGCGGACGATTCCGCAATGGCCATGCGTCGTGTATTCGCAAAAGCACAAATCGGTGATGACGAGCATTTCTGGAACGGACCGTTTTAGAGCGCGCACGGCTTGCTGGACAATCCCGCGAGCCGACCAGGCCTCCCGGCCTTCAGCATCTTTACGGAGTGGTAAGCCAAAGAGAAGTAAAGACCGCAGGCCTTTACGCTCGAGGCGCTTGACCTCCAAGACCAATCGATCGCAGGACCATTGAAAATGTCCGGGCATCGAAACGACCGGCACGGCCGCATTCTGGCCCGGCCGGACAAAGAAAGGCGCAATGAGACGGTCGGTGCTTACTCGCGTCTCTTGCAGGCGTTGCCGAATGAGGGGGTTTATGCGCAACCGTCGCAGTCGGGTGCTTGGAAATGGCATGACGTGATTTTATCACAGAGGTTTAGGGGCCTCCGGAAATACATTGCAATCCGACCGGAAGCTATTAGAATTAGAGGGAGGCATTGGTACGGCATTCCTGTCCCTTGAGGGGGAGGAGTTTCTCGCGAAGTGAGGAGCCCGCGTTGAATAGATCTCATAAGCTAGCTTGGTTTCTGCTCCTGGTCGGGTTCTCCGGCATGGCGGCCCTCGCGGCGTGGAATTTCTACCAGATTCGCCATACGGCCGTTTCCCATCATCAACAGTGGGTGCGTCGGGTGAGCGATCTATTGATAGCGGAACGCCAAGCGGCGGCCGCTCGTCTGGATGCCGTGACTGTGCGCACGCCCCGCTCGATTGCCAAGTACGTGTTCGACGATCAAAACGGCCCCGTTGCGCTGTTTCTTTTTGATACCGATACCAATGAAACGATGTCCCGGGTGCGACCCGAATTTCAAAAAGAGTTGCAACCGCTGGATCCGCGTCTCGTTGTGCTGGCGCTTAAAGTGATGGAGGCCGGCCGAACGTTACTAGGACCCGTTCTGATCGCGCATCATAAACCTTACGCGACAGCCGTTCGGCGCCTGGATGATCATCGAGCTCTGGTGGGCATTCTGCCAGCGCCGCGGCTTTGGGATCTCTTGGAAACCGAAACCCGGTTATGGCAGTATCAATCCCTTTTATATGACTATGAAAAGAATCTGATTTACAGTTCGACGCGCGCTGGACTGGTTCAGCCGGGTCCACGCGTATTGATCCCGTTAGCGCAATCCGGTGCTCCGGTCGGGTTCGTACCTTTGCCTAAAAATCTCGCTTGGCACTGGCTCGCCACGTATCACGATGTGCCTTCCGCGGATTGGCTCTTTGTCGTGATGGAGCCGGCCGTCTGGGTTTATGCGCCGTTTTTTTTCTTTTTGATTACGGTGTTCGGAATTTTTGTCCTCACCGCGCTCCCCTGGAACGCACAGGACCGGCTTCGCCAGCGCCACTACGCGATGGATTTAGGACGGTTCGCTTCGCGCGTCGATGCTTTTGTCCGGGGACGCGATCCCGTGTTGCAAGAGCCACCCTATCCCTTTAAAGAGCTGACGCCGATTGTGCAAACCCTCCGCTGGCTGATGCCGCAGTGGAAAAAAGCCGAAGCGTTCCCCAAAGAACTGGCGCTCGAACGAAAATTACTGTCGCTCTTGATTGAGTCGCTGCCCGAAGCCATCCTATTTTTCAATGCGCAGGGAGGCCTGCAGCTGTCGAACGAACTGGGACGCGTCTTTATGGCGCTGCAGCAAGAAGCCGGACGAGAATTCAAAATGGTGACGGGCGTGCAAGTGCCGCGGGGTTTTCTGGAACAATTTGTTGAGCCGGTTTTTCTGGGCACGCAAAAAAATCTGGGCAAAGAAGTCGAAGTCGGGTGGGCCGACGGCAAGCACTTATACCGCGTGTGGGTTGAGAGCGTTGAAGAATCGGACGATAAAATTGCCGGTTTCATCATCGTGATTCGCGACATTACGTTTCGGAAACAGTGGGAATATGTCCAGGAACAAGTTTTATCGGGCATTACGCACGACCTGCGGGGGCCGCTCTCAGCGGTCATGGGATACATCGACTTGATGCGCCGCCAGTTGGGCGATGCGTCGAACCCGAAACTCGTCGAATACCTCAAACTCGCGCGCGAGGCCGGGGTGCGCCTGACGCAGATGGTCAGCGACATTCTCGACGTTGTGCGCTTCGAACAGGGGAAGATCGATCTGCAGCCGGAAGCGATCGGCATCGACGAAATTTTCTCGCGTCTGCAAAACATATTTTCGGTCCAGGCGGAGCAAAAGAAAATCCAGCTGAAGTTTGTCCTACCGGAGCAGCGCGGGCTCGTGACCTGGGGCGATCCCAAGTTGCTCGAACGCATTTTCGATAACCTGGTCGGCAATGCGATTAAATTTACGCCGAGTGCCGGTACCATTACGGTGTCGGCGGAAGAAGGCCGGGGGAATATGGTGTTCAAGGTGTCCGATACGGGCCGCGGAATTCCTCGCGAGGCACAGTCGCGCATTTTTGATAAATTCCAGCAGGTGCGTCCTGGTGACCGTTCAGCGGGTTACGGTTTAGGCTTGGCGGTGGCCAAGTTCATTGTCGAAGCGCATAAAGGGGAAATCCGCGTCGAATCAGAAGTCGGCGTGGGCAGTCGTTTTACCTTCTCGATCCCCAATCAACCCGCCGGCGTCGCCACCCCCACCGTCGCCTAAAAAACGCATTTCCTTCTTATTGACAGGCACTTAAGCTTCCTCGTACAGTAGGGGAATGAATTGGCGCATTGGTTGTTGCGGGTGGGCGAAGGGCCGGGAGACATACTATCGCCAGTTTGATGTGGTCGAGGTCCAACAAACTTTCTACAAATTGCCGAAGCAAGCCGGCCTGGCACGGGCGTGGCGGGAGGCGGCTCCTAAAGATTTCGAATTCGTTTTGAAGGCCTCGCAGCTCGTCACGCATTTGCCGACGTCTCCAACCTATCGGCGCTTGGGCCACGTAATCCCCGAGTCGAAGGCGTCGTCTTATGGATTTTTTCGCAGAACGCGCGAAGTCCGAAAAGCGCGCCAGGAAATTGAAAAAATGGCCCAGGAGCTGCGCAGCACGCTTTTGCTTTATCAATGTCCCCCATCGTTTAAGGATCTTCCCGAGAACCGCAAGAATCTGAAGCGGTTTTTCGCGCGCGAGACTGAGGTTGGGTGCGCACTCGAGTTGCGTGGGACGAGCTGGGAAAGCGAAAGCATTTTGGAATATTGCCGCGAACTGGGGGTCCTGCCCGTCGTCGACCCGCTGATTACGAAGCCACTCCATGGAGCGACGATGGGATACTTCCGCCTGCACGGCTTGCCGGCCTTTCGCTACGGATACGCCTATACCGCCGATGATTTGCAAACCCTGTACGACCGTTTAAATGTGCTGCCGATCAAAACCTGTTACGTCATGTTCAACAATTTCAGCATGTACCGGGATGCGGTGGCCTTTCAAGCGCTATGCGAGGCGCGCGCCAAAAAAACGGCTAAAACCAAGTTGAAAAAACCGGTCGCTCTCGCGAGTGACATTCGATAGGACTGGTTCAAACCCTATTCCTCCCGAAGGAGATTCCATGAATGCCCAATTTTCCGACCCCGAATATCGACGTGTCTTGATGCTGACCTTTCTGGGCGAATGGATGCTCAATGCGATCCGTAAGGACCCCGATCCGGATTTTGAAGATACCGCTTCGAAGATTTATTCGTTCGCCCACGGCACGGCGCTGGAAGAACTGGTGTCTTTTAACAGTGAAAGAGACCAATGGGTGGCGAGCGAGAGCTTGGAAAAAGAGGCGCATGCTTTTATCGATCAATATGACGACAAAACCTTTTGGGAGGAGCTCACCTCTCGCGTCACCGAACGCGACCTGCTCGCTTTTCACGGGGAGCGAGTCTTTCGCGGGATGCGGGCTGAGCAGCAAGCCCGCGAAATCTCGCGAGTGGCTAAAGCGTACACGAAAGAGTTTGAAGACCATGGCATTGACCGACTCCAGGTGAGCGAGTAAGGAATCCAATGAAAGAAGATCTTAAAACGGTGCATTATCTGCTTTCCGAAGTCGAACCTCATCAGCTCGAACCGGCCATTGCCGAGGTCGCCTTCGTCGGCCGATCGAATTGCGGGAAAAGCTCGGTGTTAAACGCGGTGTGCCATTCGAAAAACATCGCGCGGGTTTCTCAGACTCCCGGGCGCACGAGGACGATCAATATTTATGAGGCGGCGCATCTTGTCTGGCTGGTCGATTTACCGGGATACGGTTACGCCGTCGGACCGGCGGAATCCAAACAAGGCTGGCGCGACATGATTGAAGGTTATCTGAGGGGCCGCTCCACTCTACGGTGCATCTTTCTGATCGTCGACGCGAAAGTCGGCGCGACTGCGCTCGACCAAACGATGGCGCAGTGGCTGAAAAGCAACGAGTTGCCTTTCCGGGTTCTGGCCAACAAGGCCGATCAGGTCGGCGGCTCGCGACATCACGCCCAGCGTCAGCAGATATCCCTGGCCTTGAAAGTACCGCCCGCCGATATCGCCTGGATCAGTGCGCGCACGGGCGACGGGATTACCAAACTTCGCCAAGACGTGATCGCGTTGCTTTACGCGAAATGAACCTCGATCACAATTATCTGATTTGGCAGCGAGTCGAGGTCAAGCGCGGTTATTCCGTTATTCGTTTTGACGAGGAGATTCTAAAACGATCGCCGGAAAGCCTCGTAGGACTATGGGCGGCGGAGACGTTCTGCGTCCTAGACGCGGAGCGGGCGACGGGCGATCCGATCTTAACGGATAGCCTCTGGAACCGCGGCGGACGGCTTTTCATTTCTCCTCGACTCAAAATGGCCCTTGAGCAGGCGGCGGTTCCCTTTGTGGAATATTGGCCCCTGCGAATTATTGACCGTACGGGCCGCACCCTGGGTCCTCCCTATTTCTACGCGCATTTATTAAATGCTCCGGATTGTCTTGACCTGGAGGCGTCCGGCGCAAAACACAGCCGGATCCTTCCTGGCATGGCCGAGAAAATAGAACGGTTGGTTTTTAAAGAGGATCCGAAGCGGCCGCTTTGGCATCCGCTTACATTCACCAAAGTGACTTTGGCCAGTCGAGAGCTCGCGAAAACTCTCGGGGCGGAAGGTTTCACCGGATTTCGGTTCATGGGATTATTCGATTACGGCAAAAAAGGCGATCTCCCACCGCATCCCAGCCGCCACGCCGTCGACGCCCTGCATCGCCGGCCGCCCAAGACCCCAGCGACCGCCGAGCTTCATCGCGGGAGTTCAGGAATTTAACCACATCCCAGGAATTTAAACCAGGTCTAACAAATCAACCTAAAGCGCCGTTAGACCAGGTACAAATCTTAAAATTAAAGCCCTTTTTAGATGGAACAAATCTCTTCATACGATCTACGCAAACCCCGGCGAGGAGGCCGCGGAGGGATGCCCTATTTTTTTAAGGGACGCATGATGCTGAGCATTTCATTGTGGATTCGGGAGTTCGTGGCGAGAGTTTGCTCGGCGTAAATGCTGTAAGGGCGGCCAGCAAAATCCGAAAGGCGTCCGCCGGCTTCTTTGACGATCAAGCTACCGGCGGCGGCGTCCCAGGGTTTGAGGCGCCATTCCCAATAACCGTCGACCCGTCCGGCAGCGACCCAACACAAATCGAGCGCCGCGGAGCCGGCGCGACGGATGCCTTGGATGCGCGCCATGAATGCTTTCACGTAGTGGAGATAAAGATCAATCCGTTCGCGTCGGTCGTAGGGAAAGCCCGTCAAGAGCAAGCTGCGTTGCAATGTCGGCGTGGTCGACACGCGCAAGCGTTTTTCCCGCCCCCCCGATTTGAGATACGCGCCCCGCCCCCGCTCCGCCCAGAACAGTTCGTCGCGAAATGGGTCGTACACGCCAGCCAGCGTTATTTGTCCGGACACTTCCAAGCCGATCGATACACAGGCCTGAGGAAAATGATGCGCGTAGTTGGTCGTTCCATCTAAAGGATCGACGATCCACTTGAAGGCGGACCGCTTGTCGGTCGGAACCGACTCTTCCGTCAATAGATCATGTCCCGGAAAGACGCGCCGGATCGTTTGGCGAATCAGCCGATCGGCATTTTGATCGATCGCTGTCACAAGGTTGATCGGGCTGCCGTTTTTAAAAGAAATTTTGTTTGGGCGGTCAAAATTGCGTTTGAGCAGCCCGCCAGCCTTCTCGAGTGCTGAGAAAAGGACCGCGCGAAGCCGGGGTAAGGGGGAGTGCTGGGCCGAGGTTCTCACGCGAAGTATTTCAAGATCGCGTTGGCGAGTGATTCCGTCGTGTAACGCGTGGCGCGAATAGCCGGCCGGATGCCATGGTCCTTGAGCGCCGCACCCGTAATCGGCCCGATCACCGCGGCTTTGCTGTGCTCAAAAATTGTATGTTTTTCGCGGGCTGTGAAATGTTGCATGAAACCTTCAACCGTCGAAGCGGAGGTGAAGGTCACCACGTCAATTTCCTGATTGAGAAGGCGTTTCCGCAGATCGGTCACGAGGCCTCGGCTTTTCACCGTTCGGTAGACCGGCGCAATTGTGACCACGGCCCCCCTTGCTTCCAACGTTTTCGGCAGAATATCGCGGCCTTCCAACGCGCGCGCGAGGAGCACGCGGCACCCGCTTACCTGCCCAATAACGTCGGCCAGGGCTTCCGCTCGGAATTCAGCCGGGAAGGCGTCGGTCTTGAGACCCAATCCCCGCAGGCGCGCCACCGTTTTCGGTCCAATCGCACCGATTCGGATCCCTTGGAGATCGCGCACATCGCGTCCCAGGTGAAGCAACCGGGAAAAGAAAGCCCGCACGCCGTTGGCGCTCGTAAAAAGGAGCCAATCGAAGTTCGCGATGTCATTAATCGCCGCATCGACGTCCGTCCATGTCTTCGGGGGAAGAATCTGAATCGCCGGAAAGGACAGGACTTGCGCCCCCGTTTCTTCGAGCAGGCGCGAAAATTCCGGCGCTTGTTCGGCCGCGCGAGTGATCACGACCGTCTTGCCAAAAAGCGGTTTTCGATCGAACCAGCGAACTTTCTTGCGTAGCGAGAGAACTTTACCGATGATGATCAAGACCGGCGAGGTGATCGCAGAGTCTTCCGCTTTTTGCGCGATATCGCCCAACGTCCCTTCGACAATTTGTTGTTGGGACGTGCTCCCCCATTTCACAAGGGCGGCGGGCAAATCAGCGGGCCACATATGTTTAATCAGCCGTTCGGTAATGACGGGCAGCTGGTCGAGGCCCATGAAAATCACGAGCGTGCTTTGGCGGGAGATTCGCGACCACTCGACCGGCGCATTTTGTTTACCGACCCCTTCGTGCCCGGTGACCATGGTGACCATCGACGAAAGCCGCCGGTCCGTCAAGGGAATCCCGGCGTAAGCGGCTACACCAGAGGCGCTGGAAACCCCGGGGACCACTTCAAAAGAAATATTATGCTCGTAGAGGTGGGCGGCTTCTTCGCCGCCGCGACCGAAGAGAAACGGGTCGCCGCCCTTTAAGCGTGCAACGATGCGGCCGCGCCTGGCTTGGGCAACCAATATCTCATTGATCTCGCCTTGTTCCTTAGCGTGGAGCTTCCCGCGCTTGCCGACGTAGATTTTGGCGGACGCGGGTCGCGCCCATTCCAAAAGCCGGGCATCGATCAAGGCATCGTAAACGACGACATCCGCGCGCAGCAGGCACTCTCGCCCTTTGAGCGTCAACAGTCCCGGATCACCCGGGCCCGCACCGATAAGAAAAACTTTTCCTTTCACGATCATGCGCAGTTTACAAAAATGGGACCGCCCAGAACACGCCGGAGCGCGTGACCCCACCCCAGGTTTCTGTAAATTGGTAGCCCGCTTTCTCCGACGTTATGGCCCAAGAGGGAAAGGGAGCTTTTAGAGCTCCACAGGGGCGAAATGGTCGCTCAAGCGATTCCGTAACGTAATAAGATAAACTAGCGAATATGAAACGATTTCTGCCGCTATTCCTTATCGCCGGAACGCTTGCTACTTGGGGCCATACGGCGGGCTATCAAGTCAACGAGGCGGTAAATTTCTTCCACCGCGCCAAAAAAGATTACGACCGCGGAAACATAGTCATGACGACGAGCAACCTGCAGCTCGCGCTCGAACATTACAGCAACTTTGCCGAGGTCTACCTCTTAAAAGGGCTCGTCGCCTACCGAGCCGGTCAAACCGATGAAGCCGAAGCGAATTTTAAACGCGCCCAACAACTCTACCCCCAATTGTCGGCTGAAGAGCACCGGACGCTAGAAACCGAAGTTCGCGCGGCACAAAACGGCTTGAGCCAAAAAACGCAGGGACCGTTTCAAGTTCAGCTTCATGGGGTCACCGATCCCGCCGCCGTCGCCTCTTCCCTCAAGGATCTTCAGCAGGCCTACGACGAAATCTCGAAGAGTTGGTTTGTTCCGGCCAAGCCTATTCCCGTGCTGATCTTCTCCGATGCTGAATTTTGGGACGAATGGGGAGTCCCCTGGTGGCAGACGCATTTTTTTGATCAATACGACGGTAAAGTCCGTCTACGCGCTGGCCTCCTCCCGGGCGGGTCTGAAGAACGGCGCCGTCGTCTGCGCGAAGAATTGACGCATGTCTTTCTCGAATCGCTCACGGGAAAGGCACCCCCTCTCTGGTTCCAAGCCGGTCTCGGTGCCTACGAAGCGCGACTTTCCGACGGTGATTCGAACGTTCCCCATCTAGTGACGGTCGAGGAAAAGGTTCGTCAGCGAATAGCGCAGGTGCATGAGGCCGTGCAAGGAGCGCCTTCTCGTCCGCTCGAGCGGATCGAAGCGGCCTTTGAGAATAAAGAGATTTCACCGGGGCTTCGCTATCTGGCCCTTCTTGAAAGTGAGGGAGTCCTATTGAATCTTGTGGATAAAAAGGGCACCGCTTGGATTTCAAATCTGCTGGGTCGGATGAACAAAGGCGAACCCTTTGAAAGTGCCTTTACACAAGAAACGGGTTTCTCGCCGGATGCCGCCCTGGCCGACTGGCGCGCGCGTCAGGGATGACGGACGCTTTACCCCGCGTCCGCGAAAAACTTTTCTGGGTCGTTTTCTTCCTGCTTGTCAGTTATCCATCCGTAGCGCGTACAGCCGACGAAAAAGATCCCTCCTGCAATGACGAGTCGTTGTGGCTGGTGCAGCAAGCCACCGACTGCTACGACCATGCCGATTTTGGCTGCGCCAAGCTCCGGCTTGAGTCCGCCCTGCGCCATCAGCCGGGCTGCGCGGAAGCGCTCTGGGTCGATTCCTTTGTAAAGGAACGGGACGGTGATCACGACCGATCGGAAGCGCTGCGTGCGCGAGCGCTTAAAATTAATCCCAAGCTGGCAGATTTTTGGGAAAAGCGGGCGCACGAAATCGAAGCGCATTTGACGACGCAAGAATTTTCACATTTCACGGTCAGTTTCGACGGCGCCAAGGACCGGGACAAAGCCTGGCGCGTGCTCTGCCATCTGGACGAGGCCTATAACCAGTTTGGTTCACGCTTCGGCGAATTTCCGACGCGCAAAATTCCCGTCCTTGTGTTCACGTCGCCGGAATTTCTTGATGCCTGGCAGTCTCCCTTTATCGGCGGGTTCTTCGACCAACGCGATGGGAAAGTGCGGGTGCGCATGGATGACGTCGCCGGGGGCGATGACGCGTACGCGCGCATCGCGCGTCACGAATTTGCTCACGCTTTCATGAACCAATACTTTCCGCTCAAGAATCTCCCGCTTTGGTTTGTCGAAGGCTCCGCACAATTTTACGCCTATTTAAATCCCGATGATGGTTTCTGGAAACAAAAACGCCTGGACGAGATTCAACGCCAGCAACGCAAGGATGCCTTTCTAAGCTTTCCGCAGATCGAAGAGGCGATTGGGAAAAAGAACGTGAACGCCGGTATTATTTATCGAGCGTACCTCCAGTCGGAGGCGTTGATCCTCCAAATCGCACGCGACCGCGGCGAATCCTGGGTGTTCACGGTGATGCAACGGCTGCGTGAAAAGAAGAGCTTCGACGAGGCCTTCCAGGAGGTCGTCGGTATTTCGCCCACGCAGTCGATGGAACACTTACAGCATGCGTGGGAATAGGTGTAATGATCGAGACGGTCGGCGCACAGACCTTATAAAGAGGAGATCCTATGGTTCACAAAATCATCAAATCCGAAGAGGAATGGAAGAAGATTCTAACCCCCGAGCAATACCGCGTGATGCGGGCGAAAGGGACAGAACGGGCCTGCTCGGGATTGAATTGGGATAACCATGAAGCGGGCACGTACCGCTGTGCCGGTTGCGGCACCGACCTTTTTGAATCGGGAACGAAATTTGAATCGGGCACCGGCTGGCCAAGCTTTTTTCAACCCGTCGCTCCTGACCGCGTCGCTTCGCTTACCGATAACAGTCATGGGATGCGTCGCACGGAGGTCCTGTGTGCGGCCTGCGACGCGCACCTAGGCCACGTATTCGAGGACGGCCCCAAGCCCACCGGATTGCGCTATTGCATCAATTCGGCTTCATTGGAGTTTGTCCCGGCCAAGGCACCATCGGCATGATCCGGTGGCGATTGGCAGCGGTCATCGGGCTTGGCGCCATCCCTTGCCACGCGGTTGATAAGACGCCCGTCGTCGTAGAACTCTTTGAATCTCAAGGATGTTCGAGTTGCCCACCGGCTGAGGCCGCGATGGAAATGCTCACGAAAGAGTTTGGCTCCTCAATTATTCCACTCACCTTTCACGTCGACTATTGGGACCGCTTAGGGTGGAAGGATCCGTTTTCAGACCGACGTTGGACCGACCGGCAGACTGACTATAGCCGGTCCTTCGGGCAAGATTCGATCTACACACCCGAGATGGTGGTCCAAGGTGAAACAGGGTTCGTAGGATCCGATATGTCTCATGCTCGCCGGGAAATTCAGAGTCGTCTCGGAGCGACGCGACGGGTGATTGCTTTAAAGACCACACCCAGTCCCGATGGATCCGTCCTGGTTGAAGCTCAACTGCCACTAGCCCTCGCCAACGAAACGAAGAATATACTACTTGTCATTTTCGAAAATGCTCCTCCGGTGCAGGTGCTGCGCGGGGAAAATAAAGGAGCTACAATGAGTGGACGCTTTGCCGTGAGGCACCAACGGGCCATGCCCGCGCCGGTGGGGGGTTTCACCACCGCCCGCCTGAGGGCCGAAACGGATTGGAAGTCCGAACGACTGGGCATTGTCATTCTGGCGCAAGCGGCGGGGCAGGCCATTTTAGCGGCGCAATCAGCCTCCTGGCCGGGAAACTAACCGGCGCGTCTTTATAGATCAGATCACGATTCGGATGAAACCGGGTTGTTCGCCTAGGGGTCGTATGCATCATGAGTAGCCGTCCGCCCAATCTGACGCCCGCGCTGCGGAAGCGGGTCGTCATCGCTAACGTATTGCCTGAGATCGATGCTGGGCGATACCCGGCGAAGCGCTGCACCGGAGAACCCGTAGTCGTGCAAGCCACCATTCACGCTGATGGAGCCGACAGCCTCGCGGCGGTATTGCAATACCGGCAAGCGTCTTTACCCGACTGGCAGGAAATTCCCCTCGGTTTAATCAATCCCGGCAAAGATTTATGGCAGGGCGAATTTGTCGTCAGCGCGCTCGGCTTTTATGACTATACGGTAGAGGCCTGGGTCGATGTATTTGCGACCTGGCAAAAGAAGTTGCAGAAGAAATTCGACGCCGGTCAGAACATTGAATTGGATGTGCGCGAAGGGATCGGCCTGATTGAAGAGACGATTACACGTTCGACAGGTGAGGATGATGGGCTCCTGCGCGCCGCGGTAGCGACGCTTAGCCAAGGCGCCCCGGGCAAGCGCATGAAGGCGGCCCTGGCCGCCACCCTGACGGCCGCCATGCGTCGCGGGGTCGATCGCCAAGAGGCGACTCGCTACCGGCACCTGAGCATCCGCGTAGACCGCGAACGCGCTCGGACGGGCGCCTGGTATGAAATGTTTCCGCGGTCCGCGGGTGCCGGCAGACCAGAGGGGGCGACGTTCGCCGAAGCGGAAAACTTACTTTCGCCGATCGCGAAAATGGGATTCGACGTGCTTTACCTCCCTCCCATTCATCCCATCGGTAAAAGCTTTCGCAAGGGTCCGGATAACAACCCAAAGTCGGGTCCCCTTGATCCCGGCAGCCCCTGGGCGATTGGATCCTCTGAAGGAGGACACAAATCCATTCACCCCGCTTTGGGGACGCTGGCCGACTTTGATCATTTTGTCCAGGCCGCGTCGAAAGAAAACCTCGAAGTCGCGCTCGATCTCGCCTATCAATGTTCGCCCGATCACCCCTATGTACGAGAACATCCGGAATGGTTTCATCACCGCCCTGACGGTTCCATTCAATATGCTGAAAATCCTCCCAAGAAATATGAAGATATTTATCCGATCGATTTTGAGTGCGCGCAATGGGAGGCCCTTTGGGAGGAATTGAAGTCCATCGTTCTGTTTTGGGCCGCCCACGGAATTAAGATTTTCCGCGTCGACAACCCCCATACCAAACCATTTCAGTTCTGGGAGTGGATGATCGGCCATGTTCAAGCCCAGTATCCCGAAACCCTCTTTCTGGCCGAAGCGTTTACCCGCCCGGCAGTCATGCAGCATCTCGCCAAGGTGGGTTTTAGCCAGTCTTATACGTATTTCACCTGGCGGACCACGTCTGTCGATTTGACCGAATACTTAACCGACCTTACACAGACGGACGTGTGCGAATATATGCGTCCAAACTTTTTTGCCAACACGCCAGACATCTTGCACACCTATCTCCAAACCGGCGGCCGCGCGGCGTTCCAGATTCGACTGATTTTGGCCGCGACCCTAGGGGCGAGTTACGGAATTTACGGTCCGGCTTATGAATTGTGCGAGAGCGACGCATTTCCGACTACAGAAGATTACAAGAATTCGGAAAAATACCAGATCAGGAAATGGGACTGGGATCGTCCCGGCAACATTAAGCCGCTGATCACGCAGGTCAACCAGATCCGCCGGGCGAACAGCGCTTTAAGCCTTCAGACCAACTTGCGCTTTTATTCCGTCGACAATCCCCAGCTGCTTTTCTACGGCAAACGCGCGGCCGATGACTCGCATAGCATTCTGGTCATTATTAACCTCGACCCCAAGAACATCCAATCGGGCTGGGTCACCATGCCGCGCGCCGAACTAGCCTTGCCAGAGGCCTACGAGGTCCATGATCTGTTATCGGATGAAACGTATTCCTGGCACGGCGATCGCAACTTTGTCAAACTCGATCCTGCCGAACGCCCGGCGCACATCTTGAGAATCAACCATGCGAAAACCTAAGATCCCGCTGCCGCTCGAACCCTTGTGGTTCAAAGACGCCATCATCTACGAGGTGCACGTCAAATCATTCTTTGATAGCAACAACGACGGCATCGGTGATTTTCCGGGGCTGGTGCAGAAGTTGGACTATATTCAGGACTTGGGCGCGACCTGCCTTTGGCTCCTTCCTTTTTATCCGTCGCCGCTGCGTGACGACGGTTACGATATTTCGGATTACCGGGACGTCCATCCCTCCTTTGGCACCCGGCGGGATTTTGGCCATTTCATTCGTGAAGCACACCGGCGCGGGATCCGGGTGATTACCGAACTCGTTATTAATCACACGTCCGATCAGCACCCCTGGTTCCAGGCCGCGCGCAAGGCGCCCCCGGGCTCCGCGAAACGCGACTACTACGTCTGGAGCAACAGCGATCAGAAATATAAAGATGCGCGAATTATTTTTAAGGATACAGAAAAATCCAACTGGACATGGGACCCCCTGGCCAACGCTTATTATTGGCACCGCTTTTTCTCTCATCAGCCCGATTTAAATTTTGATAACCCCCACGTCCGGCGGGCGATGATCCGGGTCATGCGGTTCTGGCTCGATCTGGGCGTCGATGGTTTGCGGCTGGACGCGGTGCCGTACCTGATCGAACGCGATGGAACCAATTGCGAAAACCTTCCCGAAACCCACGAAATTCTCAAAGAGATGCGCCGCGAGATGGACGCGCATTATAAAAATCGCGTCTTCTTGGCCGAGGTAAACCAATGGCCTGCCGATGTGCTGCCCTATTTCGGACAGGGTGACGAGTGTCATATGGCGTTTCATTTTCCGCTGATGCCGCGGATTTTCATGGCGCTGCGCCAAGAGGACCGGCATCCGATAACCGAAATCATGCGCCAGACCCCCGACATCCCCGCTGATTGCCAATGGGCGATATTTTTAAGGAACCATGATGAGTTGAC
>JBBQYF010000052.1:0-14457 GCA_038208955.1 Elusimicrobiota bacterium | reverse complement strand
ATAAATCCGTTTGACGAACCGAAGAGTACAACCAGGATAATCACGAAGACGAGCAGCGCCGTCGTCATGCGATCCGGGTCGCCTCGATCACGCAGTTGCGGCCGGCGGCTTTCGCCGCATAGAGAGCGCGGTCCGCGGCCGCCATGACGCCTTCCATAGTCGTTCCGTCTTGCGGGAAATGGGCGATGCCAATGCTGATCGTAACGGTGATGGCCTCGACCCCGATCACAAACGCCTGATTTCCAACGCGTTGTCGCAATTGGTCGGCCTTAATCCGGAGACCCGCGGGAATCGACCGCGGCAAGAGGCAGATAAATTCCTCCCCCCCATAGCGCGCAATTAAGTCCGTTTCATAAAGCCCTTCGCGTAGCCGTTGTGACACCGTTTTGAGCACTTCATCGCCGACCTGATGGCCGTAGGTATCATTGAGGTTTTTAAAATGGTCGATGTCGATCATCAAGATCGAGAATGTACTCCTAAAGGATGTGGCCCGAGCCACTTCCTCGCGCAACCGTTCTTCAAATGGACCACGCCGTGACAGACCCGTTAGCCCGTCGGTCCGGGAACGCTGGTCGAGCTCCCGGTAGAGCCGCGCCTTGGCCATCGCGAAAATAAGCTGCACGGCGAACGTGTTGGCTTCCGAAAGAACAAGCGGCTGTTCATCGGCGGCCATATCCGGAATGCGCAGCAGCAGCAAACCGATGCGCTCATGGACGCGCCAAAGCGGCATCCCCAGCGCCCACACCGCCCGCCCCTGATCGATCCCGGACGCGGCCACAAAAGTATAGAGATAGGCTTCTTTTCGATCCGAATCTTCCGCGCGCGGCTCGGGCGCGCCGCCGCGCCGATGGACTAGCTGAAGCACGCTTTTATTGTCCGCCAAATACAGCACCCACCCATCGACGCGGAAAAAATGTTTAAGCGCTTTTTCCAGGCTGGGAGCCATTGCTTCCCAAGAAACCGCTTCAGCCAGTTTGCGAACCAACTCATATTGCTTAAGGCTGCGGTCCACTTCGGCGGCCTTTTGAACGATCGATTGTTTTAACTGAGCAAGACTGCTCGTCGCTTGTTGTTGACTGTCGACGGCCTCGCCGCGGTCTTTGGCGATGCGCCCTTGCCAGGCGCGGTGCCGCAATGTCCAGCGCAGGCCGAGACCCAACACAAAACATCCGGCCGCCGCCGCCACGGCCAATACCGACGGATCGGCCCAACCCAGCGCCGCCATTGCCACCCAAGCCGCGCCAACGGCTAGAACACCGGCCGCCCATCCGGCCATACCGAATCCATAGGCCATGCCCAACGACAGTCCGAGCAAGAGAGTAAACAGCAACGCGGAGAGTCCGGTCGTCATCCGATGACTCGATTGCGCCCGGCTTCTTTTCCCTGGTAGAGCCGGTAGTCGGCGACGCGCACGAGTTGGCTTGCGATCGTCGCTTCCTGCGGAAAACTCGATAGTCCAATGGTGACGGTGACGCGTTCCCGCGTCATGGCTTCCGATCCAAATTGAAAGGTCTCGGCCTCGATCGCTTGGCGAATCGCCTCGGCCATGCCGCGCGCATCGTCTATTGTGGTTTGCGGCAAAATCATCACAAATTCTTCGCCCCCGTAACGGGCCAGCATATCGACGGGACGCATGTGGGAAAGCAACACCTGGGAAAAGCGCACGAGTACTTGGTCGCCCGCGGCATGACCGTAGGTGTCGTTGTAGCGTTTGAAATGGTCGATGTCCATCAGCAGCAGGCAGAATTCCGTCTGATAACGTCCGGCGCGCAAGATTTCGTCGGCCAAGCGTTCCTGAAAGAAACGATGCGTATAAAGACCCGTCAAATTGTCTTTCGTCGCGCTTTCTTCCAACCGACTTAAAAGCTGAAGGTTTTCCAGCGCCAGCGACGCGAGAAGTGAGAGCACTTCGAGCACGCGCAAATCGCCGATGGAAAAGAGATCGGGCTCGAACCCATTTAATCGTACGATTCCGACCATTTGCCGCTCGACGACAATCGGTGCGGCCAGGACGGAACGCACTTCATTATTCGAACGCGCGGGACGGAAACGTGCGTCTTGAGCCACATCCGTGACGAGCAGCGAGAGGCGACGTTCCATCACCCATTTGTCCATCGCATCACGCGGAGCGCTGCCGGCAAAAAAGTGAATCGTGCCGCGCCCGATCGTCGAGCGCACGAATTCCATTAAGCGCTGACGCACCATTACGGGATCAAGCAGGCTCGCCATTTGTTGAACGGCATTGAACAAGTGCTGACGCAATTGCGCCTGCGAATGAAGTTCACCCAGCCGCTTGTCGAGAGATTCCTTCTCTTTATGCAAGGCCAGCGTAACGCGTTGGCGTTCTTGAAGGATGTCCGCGCATTGGCGTTCGTCGCGCGTCTCACGCAAAGTAAAAACATGGGCCGCATAAAGCGACACCCACACCAGGACCACGTGTCCCGCTAAGCAGGCTTTGTCGCTGCCCGGCACCATGGCGATCGCCACGAGATCGATTGCCGACACCAGCGCGGCGAAAACCGCGGCGGTTTCGCTCGACATTGTCAGGGTGGTGGCGAGCACAAAAATAAAAAAGAGCATGCTGATCACCGGATATTGCGCGGGCAGTCGAAAAAGCAAAACGGATAATCCGAAAAAAAGAATAATTCCAGGAAAGATAAAGGCAATCGTACGACGCTCAGCCATCATGCGTGTCGTTTAACAGAAGGTGCTATAGAAATCAACAGGAAATTGAGGAACTGGCCGTGTTAACGGCTGCTTTTTAATCACGCCAATTCGAATATTTAAAAAGCCCCGCGCCTTGCTAAGGCCCCTACTAAACCCCAACCTAGTTGATCTTTAGACCTGGTCTATAGACGTAACGTGATGCGTTAGTTTCGATCGTTCGCTTCAGGAAGTTGATTCGGGTTGGAAATATGGCGTAGGCAGGGCCTCGCGCGGTCGAAGGCTAGGCGGTTTTTTGGAGTCGCTCTTTCAGAAACACTTCAAAAAGGTCGGGGCTGATCGGGGCACTGAAGAGATACCCCTGGAGACGGTCGCATTGGTGCTCGCGAAGAAAGTTTTCCTGCTCCTGCCGCTCCACGCCCTCGGCAACCACTTCTAATTTCAGGCTGTGCGCGAGAACGATCACGGCGTTCGCGATCGCGGCATCGTTTAGATCCGTATGAATATCCCGGACGAACGATTGGTCAATTTTTAGCGTATCGATGGGAAATTTTTTAAGGTAACTGAGGGACGAGTAGCCGGTGCCGAAATCGTCCATCGAAATGCGCAGACCCATCTCTTTCAACTCGCGCAAGATAACGATCGTGTAATCGGCATTCTGCATGGCGACGCTTTCGGTGATTTCGAGTTCCAAATAACGCGCAGCCAGTTTCGTTTCCTTGAGCACCCGCGCGACCGTATCGACGAGTCCCTGGTGTTGAAACTGCCGTGCCGAGAGATTCACGGCGACGGTCAAGGGCGGCATATCGGCCACTTGCCATGCCTTGGCCTGGGCGCAGGCGGTGCGCAACACCCACTCGCCCAGGGGGACAATCAACCCCGTTTCTTCGGCCAAGGGAATAAATTCGGCCGGATACACCAGCCCCAAGTCAGGGTGATGCCAGCGCACCAAGGCTTCGACGCCCGTTACCATGCTTGTCAGCATATCGACCTGCGGCTGGTAATGCAGTAGAAATTCTTTTCGTTCGAGCGCCCGGCGCAAGCTATTTTCCAACGCCAGCCGCTCGAAGGCGCGCGCATTCATCGCGGGGGTGTAAAGCTGATAATTGTTGCGGCCCTGCTCTTTGGCGCGGTACAGGGCGGTATCGGCATTCTTCAGCAACGTATCGGCGTCTTCCCCATCGTATGGATATAAGCTGATGCCCACGCTCGTCGTGATGTGCAGCTCGTGACCGTGGAAATGAAATGCGGGCTTGAGGACCTCCAGGATTTTTTGGGCTAACTTAACCGCTTTGTCGGCGCGATGGATCTCCGGCAACAGCACGACGAATTCGTCGCCGCCCATGCGCGCGAGCGTGTCATCGACATCCAAGCACCCCGACAAACGTTCGGCCACGCCGCGCAGCACCTGATCGCCCACCGCGTGGCCCAGCGTATCCACAATGGTTTTAAAGCGGTCGAGATCGACCAGTAAAAGGGCGAGCATTTTGCGTTGGCCGCTGGCGTGCGCGAGCGCCAGCGTCAGTCGGTCGTTGATCATGCTGCGGTTTGGAAGGTCGGTTAAAAGATCGTAGTGGGCTTGATGCTCTGCCGCTTTTTCGGCGTGCAGGCGTTGGCGGCGGACTTCCACTTCGCGCAACTCACGCTCGACAACGGCGCAAAGCCGCGCGATGTTTCCTTTCATCAGGTAATCTTTGGCGCCCGAGCGCATGGCGCTGACGGCGATCTCTTCACCAATGCTGCCGGACACAATCACGAAGGGAATGTCACTGCCCGTTTTCTGAAGAAGTTCAAGCGCTTCCGTCGCGTTGAAACCGGGCATGCGGTGATCCGAAATAATGATGTCCCAGGTCGCCTCGGCGAGCGCTTGGCTCATGGCCGGACCGGTATCCACACGTCGCGCGGCCGGTTCATATCCTCCTTTGCGCAGCGCATGCAAAAGCAGCGACGCGTCATCTTCCGAATCTTCGACGAAAAGGACCCGTAACGGGATGCTCACCGGAATATTATTTGCTATCCCACGTCGAGAGTCAATAGGAAATCCTTCGAATCAACGGACGACGTGCCGCTCGACGATACCAGAGACGCAAAGTCGGGCCGCATCAGACGGTTCGTGTCTTTGCCATCGTCCCATGCCGACGGAAAGGCGTTGGCTAGGGCTCTCAATTTGCTTTGAGTTTTCGGTCGTTACGCGGCTTTTAGGTTTTTGCCGGAGCGGAGGATTTGTTCAAAGGCGGAAGCGGCAACGGGTCGGCTGAACAGATAGCCTTGCATTTTATCGCAGGCGTGAACGCGCAAGATCGCGAGTTCGGCGGCCGTCTCAACGCCTTCAGCGACGACGTCCAGTTTCAGGCTGTGGGCCAACACAATAATGGCCGCCGCGATCGCGGCGTCATTCGGGTCGGTGACCAGATCTTTAACGAACGACCGGTCAATTTTGAGCGTATCAATCGGGAATTGTCGCAGGTAACTTAAGGAGGAATAGCCGGTCCCAAAATCGTCCATCGAGATCCGGATGCCACGCTTCTTCAGTTCCCGAAGAACCGTAATCGTAAAATCGGCATTCTGCATGGCGTAACTTTCCGTAATTTCCAGCTCCAAGTAGCGCGCGTCCATCCCGGTTAAGCGCAAAATTTGCTCGATCGTATCGACGAGGTCGCCTTGCTGGAACTGCCGGGCGGAAAGATTGACCGCCATGGAAATCGGAGGAAGCCCCGCCATTTGCCACGCTTGGTTCTGCTCACAGGCTGTTTTCAAAACCCATTCCCCGATCGGAACAATCAGGCCAGTGTCTTCGGCGATTGGGATAAACTCCGAGGGTGGCACGAGCCCAAAACCGGGAACTTCCCAACGCACCAGCGCCTCAGCGCCGGTGATTTGTCCCGTGAGCATGTCGACCAGCGGTTGGTAATGAACGACAAATTCTTGCTTCTGCAACGCCCGCCGCAAGCTCGTTTCGATGGAGACGCGTTTGACGGCATTGCTGTCGATGGACGAGGTATAAAGCTGATAACTGTTTTTGCCGTCTTTTTTAACGCGTTCGAGGGCGGCCTCGGCGTTGCGCAAGAGCGCCTCAACATCTCGGCCGTCGTTCGGAAAGAAACTTAAGCCGACGCTAGCGGTAATGAAGAGCTCTTGGCCGTCGCACACGAAGGGCAGTCGCAACGACTCGACAATCTGCCGCGCCGTATCTTTGGCCTGCACGGGCTGAGCGATCGGAGACATGAGGAAAAATTCATCTCCCCCGAGCCGACACAAAACGTCGCGTGGCCCGAGGACACTGCGTAATCGTTTCGACGCGTGCTGTAGCAAGAGATCGCCCACGCCATGGCCATAAATATGATTGATATTGCGCAGGCTATCGACGTCGACGCAAAATAACGCCAGCAATTCGCCGGTTTCTTTGGCGGCTGCCAGCGCCTGGTGCAACCGGTAATCGAAAAGAATGCGGTTTGGAAGCCCGGTAAGCACATCGTGGTAGGCCAGGTGGAGAAGAATTTCTTCCGGCTGTTGACGCATCGCGGAGTCGCTTAACACCCGTTCAACGATCGGCAAGAGGCGACGCCATTGCTGGCGGCTGACGTATTCGCGGGCGCCGGAGCGCATAGCCTCCGCCGCACCGCCGTTGGAACTACTATTTTCGACGACGATCAACGGAATGTCGGCGGCCGCTTTTCGCAAGAGGACGAGGACGTCTCGAGCATTGAGTTCGCGGACGGACGCACCGGCAACGACAATATCCCAGCGTCCAACTTGCAATGCCTGCTGCATCGCCGCGGCGGTCGCGACGCACCCCGACTGCACGTCATAATGTCCCCGGCCCAATGCGTGGACAATACGGTCGGCGTCGGCGAGCGAGTCTTCGACGATTAATACCCGGATTGGAATACGATGAGCGGCTTCAGATACCATAGGGGCCATCGTAGTTCTAGCGCCACTTCGTCGGTTTTTCAAGGTGTTTTAATCCTTTCTAATTTACGCTTGCGGCCATCTATTATTTTAGTATTTGTGAAAGTTTATTCGTCAACTGCCGAAGTTCTTCGATAGTCTGTCGCGCTTGCGACAATTCCACATTTTTCTCTTCGATGAGTTTTTGCAGCTCTGTCGTCTGACCGCCTTGGCGGGTCACGGGATTAAACGTTAGCACGACCCCGCGAATAACCGCCTTATCGACGATTGGAGAGGTGGTGTACGCCACGTCGATCTCTTGACGATCTTGCCGCCAGAACACGGCGCCTTCCTCTACATGCAACGACTGCATATTTTCAAGCGACGCCAAGACCGGACAGTCCGGCACATTACATTTCCCGTTGGCGATGACGGGCGGGTGCAAGACATCGTGCAAAGGTTGCCCCAGTAACATTCGGGGGCGATAACCCAACCAGCGACCGGCGGCGGAATTGGCATAGATGCAATACCCCTCGCGGTCCATCGCCAACAATCCATCCCCCATAAACTCGGCGAGCCCCCGCTCAAGACGGTTGACCTCTTTCTCTCGTACCTCCGCCTCCTGACGCTCGAGAAATTCGCTGATCTGCGCTCCCGTGGTGACCATCAGAAGAAGCAAATTCTTATTTAACGGCCAAAGCTTGCGGCTATAGAAGGTTAAGACCCCTTGCATTCCATTGCGGCTCGCCACAGGAAACCCGCAACCCGCTGTAATGCCTTCCTTTAAAATTAGAGCATTTTCCGGGAAGCTGGCGTCCTGGCTAAGATCGTTAATCCATACCGGCTCACTGCGACTCCAGACTTGACCCGCCAAACCTATTTCCCGCAGGCAGGGTGTTTCTCGTGCGAACCGCTCGAAATCTTCGCCCGCGATTCCGGGCTGGCGCCAGATCTCGACACACCGGAGGGCGTTGGAATGCTGGTCCATGCCCCACAAGACACCAATATCCCAATCCAAGTTTTCACATAGGCCCTGCAGAATCCGCGTCGCCGCTTCCGTCAACGACGGAGATTCTGCGAGCGCCCGGATGACGGCGACTTGCGAGGACAATCGTTGCTCGGTTAACTGACGCTCGGTAACATCGTTCAAATTCGCAACGTATTGCGTGGTGCGACCCATTTCGTTGCGCAATGGCGTTACGGTCAGATCGTTCCAGAAGGGCGTGCCATCTTTACGGTAATTCCTTAACAAGACCCGTATCTCCCGTTGCTCGCGCAAGGCTTTACGCAGCTCCACCAATCCTTTTTGATCGTGATCGTTGCCTTGCAGAAACCGACAATTACGGCCGATCGCTTCTTCCGCCGTATAGCCCGTCAACTTTTCAAATCGACTGTTCACATAGGAAATAGGCATGTCCGTCTGAGTGGCATCGACCAGCACGATCACCTGGGCTCCGCTGGTGAGGGCCGCTTCGCGCTGATGGAGCTCAAGCGTCATTTTTCGAGCCATCGCGACGCCCCGCCGGCGCACCGTAACAAAGGCCCAGACCATCCCAAAGCACCAGAGCGATAAGAGAATCCCGCCTCCGAGGACAGTAGCGGCGGAGCGTCCGCTCGCCCCGGATCCCAGTTCGACGCGGGGCGAAAATCGCAATGTCCATTGCTGGCCCCCCACCGTGAAATTGCGCAAGACTACCGGATTATCGATCAGCCTCTCCCATCCGCCGAAAAATCCGCTGCTGTCATAAAAAAGATTTCCCTTTGAAATTTCTGGGCCATCGAAGGCTTGCAGCCGGATGAGGGATCCGGTTGCGGGGACAACGTCCTTCAAAATATCGTCTTGGCGAAAGCGAGCGACAACCCAGCCGCGCAGCGCATTTTGCCGCGATTCGATCGACTCTACCGCTTGCTCCGCAAGATAGACGGGAAGAAAATAAAGAAACGACGGATGGCCGGGATCGTCGGGTAACGTCACTCGGTCGGCCAGCACCGCCTCGCCGCTATTACGCGCCCGTTCGGCAACCAAACGTAAGATAGGCTCAGAACCGACGTCAAAACCGAGAAGGCCGGCATTACGGCTGGCGGGCTCGAGAAAGCGCACGATAAAATAATCTGGGCGGTCGCCCGCCGGTGTCACCGTAAATCCGGGATTTGAGCGATGCACGCGCGATAAGAAAGCGGTAAGGCGGTCCCCGGGCACATCGGTCACATACCCGAGTCCATAGACGCCCGGCGCTCGGGTATCAAGTTGGCTCGAACGAACAAATTCTTGCCACTGGGCGGGGGTGAGCATGCTATTCGAGGCCATCTCTCGCGCGTTCCCGAGCAACGCGGAGTATAGCTGCATCCGTGAAGCCATCATCGAATAAACCTGCTCCACTTCTTGATTGAACTGGACCGTCGTATCCCGTCTAGCTCCGTCGCGCTGCCGCGTCCAAGACATCAAGGTAGCCACGAGCGTCAAGGCTAACGCAACCCAGGGGATAATTCCAAGCGAGGCGGGAACTTCCGCGAAGATGGTCTCCCCCTGATCGGATTGAAGTCGGTACAAAAGAAAGAGTGTCAGGAGAACGAAAGCGCTGGCGGTCAAGGTCGGCGCCATAAACAGGCCGAAGGAGGTCACGAACAAATGCACGAAATCGCGTAGATATATAAACATGCGGGCTATAGGGTCTTAACTGTTTAACGTAATCGGTGCGAGAATTCAAGGGCCTTTTGATTAGTCTCGACCCTTTCGCGGTAAATTTTGTTTCATATAGCTTATGTTCCGCGTCAAACAAATCCTGAAAGCCCTATTCTTGCTGATTTTGCCCGTTATAACGATTTTAGGATTGAAACAAACGAAGTGGGGTCCCGTGCTGTCGACGCCTCAAGCTCGCCAAATAGGCGATTCTAACGCGAAAGTCGCGATCGTCGAATATTCCGATTTTCAATGCCCCTCTTGCGCCGCCATGCAGCCCTTCGTGCACACCCTGCTCAATGCCTATCAGGGAAAAGTCCGAGTCGCCTATAAGTTTTATCCCTTGACGATGATTCATAAGAACTCCATGTCGGCTGCTCACGCCGCCCAATGTGCGGCCCAACAAAAGAAATTCTGGCCCTATGCCGACAGTTTGTTTCAAAATCAGAACGGTTGGAAAGACCTGGCCGACCCGACCACCTGGTATGCGTCGATCGCCGACCACTCCGAACTCGAAAAGACGGCATTTGAAAAATGCCTTAAAGATCCCACTCAAGAAGAAATTATCCGCCGCGATATTAGTGAAGGCAATGAGCGCCAAGTTAAAGCCACACCAACCTTTTTTATCGGTGATGAACGCCTCGTCGGAGGCGTTTTTGCGAGCGAAGGCGCACAAACGATCGAGCGGGAGCTGCGAAAATGAAATCGAATGGAAGGATCGGCGGAGCCTCGGGCGCTGCACCGAAGATAGGGTCCTGGGTGGCCTTTCTCTTGCGCATTTTTGTGGGAGGCATCCTGCTTTACGCAGGGTTCTCAAAAGCAATGGGTCCCAGTGCGGAATTTGCCGCCGCCATTAATGCCTACCGGATTTTACCTCCTGCCCTCGTTACGCCGTTAGCGCTGGGTTTGCCTTGGATGGAAATGGAAATTGGGATCTTTCTGCTCGCCGGCTTTTGCACCGGCTGGGCGGCGTTAGGTTCCACGGCGTTATTCTTGGTCTTTCTGGGCGCCTTGGGTTCTTCGCTGTTCAGGGGAATCGATCTTGTGAGTTGTGGGTGCTTTGGCTCAGAGCGATTCTCCCCTCGCCAAACTATTTGGCTTGACGCGGGACTTTTGATCGCCTCGATCTGGCTTGTTGCCCGTCGAAAAAAACCACAAGTGATGTCCTTCGAGAACCTCTGACAACTTGTTTCTGCCTTTAATTTACACACCTGTAACACCCCAGAAACGCCCCCGTAACACACTTCTCCTATAATTGGATGTGCCGACAAAGCGGTCCTTTTTTCTACCTATGAGCTTCCCACGTCTTCCAATTCTGTTCCGAAAATTCATTGCCTCGGGGATTGCGCTCTCGTTTCTGACAACCCCAAGTCATTTTTTAGAAGCAGCCAGCCTGCCGGCAACTCTCAGTCCTGTAACGTTCTGCCCGCCGATGCGATTTGCCCTGCCGCCGACGCTTGGAAAAGTTGCCGATTACTTCAACGCTGGTGGGATCTATGAGGGAGCGCCCGAGCCACGTGGAACCTCGGAGACTCCGGTGGTTATTCTGATCCAAGATTTTCATGCTCATTATGGCGTCCAAAAAAACATTGCTGCGCTTCTCGAAGCCCTCACCGCGAAGCTGTCTCCAAGCCAGTCTTCGGCCCTTCGGTCGCGCCTACCCTTTGCATTAGCCGTCGAGGGCGCTGCCGGACCCATCGATTCATCCATGATGGCGCTATTCCCTGACAAGACGATTAAAGAGTCGGCTTCGGAATTTATGCTGCGCCAGGGCGAGATGACGGGAGCCGAATACTTTGCCGTGAAACAGGGAATACCCGATGGATTGATCGGGGTGGAAAACAGTACCTATTACGCTCTTCATCGAGATCTTTTTCGCAAGACCCTGGCGAAACGCCAAGCGCTCGTCACAGCGCTCAACGAAGTTCAGAAGAAGCTTCTCATCCTGCCGGCGCACGTTTATGGTCCCGAGGTCAAGCGCCTGCGGTTGGAAGCGGATCACTTTAATGCGGGACTCCTGTCGCCCGCAGAATGGATTACACAACTCGCGAGCCATGCCCGGGAATACGGGATTCCGCTCGAAAGCACTTACGCGAGGCTGGCGGCTTACCAGTCGAATGGCCCCCCGCTCTCGGCCGAAAATCTGCGTTCTTTGATTGCCGAGTTTCTGCTAAAGACTCAGCCGGCTTATTCCGCCGAAGAAAAAACGTATTTGCGTCTCCTTGGCAAACAGGGAAACGCACCTTATTATCTTTACCTGCGCGAGCTCATTGAGGCGCATCACCTTTTTCTGGCGGTTCCCACGGCATTGGCTCGTCACTTGGAGTTCGTTCACATGGAACAGACGAGCGCGCTCGATGACGTACTCTTCGAAGCCGATCAACTCTCGTTCCAGCTGCAGCGCCGTTCGGCAAAAGTGCAAACGGAAAAAGATCTCCTCGACGTAGAGCATGACCTGGCCTTATTATTGCGTGTCGCTGATCTCCAAGCGACCGAACAGGAAGTGAAAAATTTTGGCCCGCGACTAAACGAGTTCATGGCCCTCACCAAGGCGCTGCTCACGTCATCCTCGGCCTCGCCGACTTTTGATGAAGTAGCCATTCGCCAATTGATTTCATCGAGCCTCGACTATTACGTCATGGCAACGCTGCGCAACCGACCGCTGATCGAAAACACGCTCAAACTCATTGGACTGGGGACTAAGGACTCCAGTCACCGTCCTAAGAACTCCATCCCCACCACGGCTGTACTGGTCGCCGGCGGATTTCACACGTCGCCAATCACGCGCATTCTACGTGCAAAAAATATTTCCTATATCGTGATTACCCCGACCGTTGATGCCGTAACCGAGGCCGATCACGCGCTTTATATTCAACGCTTGAATGGACAAATGCTTTCCGACGAGGAGATTTTGCGGGGAATGGGGACCGACGTCAACCCAACGGCGCGCTCGCCGGAAAAAGATGAAGGTCTGGCGTTGCCGCTTTACGGGGTTTTGATTTCTCCCGATTGGTTGCTGAGAGCCTGTGGGTTATCGACGGACCGCGAGCACATCCTCGATGAATTATCGATACGTCTTGGGCACAATCCATTGGCCTTGGGTATTCTGCACAATACCCGCAGGCGTTATGCCAATCAATTCCACAAAGGGGCCGAAGCTTTGGACTCGGCCATCAACAGCGCCTATCATGGCGGGGAAACAAGGGGCGAGCAGAGCCCCAAGCAAGCACAAGATTATGGTCCGGCTATCACAAGCGGTGGGCCGATACCCGCCTCCGCCGAGTCTCCGATTCCCCCCCAAACCAACTTCCGAAAGCAAGCGGTGTTAACCATGCAAGCCTGGTGGATGCTCCGCACTCGCTTTCGCGATTTCAATATCAAGAGACTCCAGTGGAGACAGGTTTTTGTTCTGCAACATCTTCTTCAGAACGCGAAAGATGAATCGGCGAAGGGACCCATCGCCGATGATTACCTGGCGTTACAACTGGGGTTCGCTCGTTATGCCCTGCTCGAGGATTATCTAGCGCCGATTCAAGGAGTCTATAACGTTCTGGTTGAGCGTCCTTCGTCGCATGAAGAGAATATACGAATTCGGGCCGAGGCGCTTAAATGGATTGTGGCCTTGGCCTACCCAGGTTCGCATGTACTCGACCACCGCAATGCCATTCAGTCCAGGGTATCTGACGCGGTGATATTCAATGGACAAATAAAAACGTCCGTGCTTTGGCGCTTCGCCGAAGCCAATCGTTTCAGCGATCTCAAGACCCTGAAAACCCGAATCCCCAGCGGCTTGTCGGTGAAACAGTGGAATGCCTATAGCGATATTGCCAATCGCTTTTACGCCATCCTACGTGGCCCGACGACAAACAAGGATTTTGCCATCAATAGCGCCCACCAAGGCGGCGAAACCGACGCCGACCACCAAGCATTGCACCGCTGGGGCGATTTCGACAGGGTCATCGACGCCGTCGCTCATGAGCTGCTCGAGCGCGGCGAACCGCTTCGCCGAATAACGAGTGGTCGCCACGCCGGGCGGTGGGATTTTTATGCACTCTTCCAAGACGATCCGGACCGAATTATTCCTACGTCGGGCGGGCATTTAAGGCTGCGCCGGTTCGACCTTAAAAAACCTGTAGGTTCGTTATTCTTTATCGATAACCGGTTTCAGACGGACCATGCGGGGCGTGGCGATTATGCGGTCTTTGCCCGCAGTGACCCCAAAGCGGCTCAAGAATATTCGGAACTCAGCAGTTGGGCACGCTGGGCCCATGGCGAGAAGCTTGGGCGGCTCTATGCCTTTCGAAGCCGCCAAAAAGATTTGGGGAGGACCCTGATCGAATGGATGAACGGCATCGGTGAATTCAAAATCCCCGGCGGCCGGAGCGGGGCTCGAATACCCGACGCACTGGCGGCACGTCAGACCAAGGCGAGAAAATTGAACGACGACTTTCATGAACGCGGACTCAGCGATGAAAGCGACGTATGGATTGAGCAGAAGGGACCGGGTTTGAAACCCTTACTTGAAACGCAATTTTCCCAAGCGAGTTGGCAACACCGCAACGGCTGGCGGCGTCGCCTGCGAAAGACCTGGCATCTGGTCGCCGGTGGACCCGATGAACCGCTGATGTTGCGAGGCGCCTCTACCTCCCTCATCCTGCAGAATCAATTGAACGGGCGTTGGGCACTGGTGCAGTCGGTCGACCGATCCGAAGCTGTCACTGAAGAGATTTTGGCCGCCGCGCTCTTTGCTTTGGGTGCAGACGAATCTTCTGGACCAAAATATGTGACTGCTATGATCGTTCGCCCATCGCGCCCCGAACAACCGAGGTATGATCGCGCTTCAAGTGCGGCCGATCCCGTCGAAGCGGTTTTGACGGACGTTCTCGACCGAGCGAAGATTGCGCGCCTGCCGACGGGCCTCCACGACAGTTGGAAAGAAAGCTCGTCCGTTGTCCTCTTGCCGTCAGAGGGCGCACTCCTTGCCGTCAATCCCACCACTCGCGAGATTCTGCGTTATATTGATTTCGCCGATATGGCGAAACAAAAGCGCGACCGAAATAACCTCGATCGAGGTTTGGAAGATGCTGAAGGATTGACGCTCTTTAATCCCCCGATTTCCAGCAACGGATCCCCACAGCGTGCGTTCCCCCTTCCGCTCACCGGTAAGACCGGACGGGTCATTCCTATCCCGATTGATCGCCTGACGAAAAATCCGGAGAGCCTTA
>JBBQYF010000051.1:0-14663 GCA_038208955.1 Elusimicrobiota bacterium | reverse complement strand
GTTTATCAGGTGAAAAAAAATCGGGCGGAGTCCCCAAACCCTCGTCTCCATCGCCAGGGCAAGCACGGATAGCGGCCGGTAATAATCCAGCGTCAACCCCGAGTCCGGACTAGCGGCCGTCGCCGGATCGAAGAAATAAGTGCTAAGGGGACGTTGGATCAAGGCGGGGTTTTCGACGATTGTCCAGCGATCGTCGTAAACAAACTTTGCGCGTAGACAGGGCAACCAAACGATTAGTGCCAAGAGAGCCAACCCCTCCCAGGCCCGGGTTACCCGATTATCGTACCTCAAAGTTGTCTCCATGCCAGCGGCCGACGAGGCGCCGGAGCAGATAGCATTCGTTGTAGGGACGATCCCGCCGAACCCAGCTAATTTGATAGAGCGGCCCGAAGAAACCGGCTAGGAAAAGAAATGGGGCGACCAGGACAGAGCGACCTTTCATGCGAAAGGAGAATAAAAAAATGACCCCGGCAGGATCCGAGCTATCATTCGAATCACGAAAGGCATTTCGGCTAGCGTGACGAGGGGAAAAAAGACCGTAGCCAACCCTTCCGCCAGAACCACAGAAGCATGCTGCCCGCAATCACACCCATCACCGCCAGAATCATCGGATAACCATAGCGCCAATGCAATTCCGGTATGTGATCGAAATTCATTCCATAGATACTGGCTAAAAAAGTAATTGGAATAAAGATCGTGGCGATAATGGTTAGCACACGCATGACTTCGTTCATACGATTGCTGATACTCGCCAGGTGCAAGTCCATAAGATCAGACGCCAGTTCGCGGTAGGTTTCGAGAAGATCGATCATTTGGACAACGTGGTCATAGAGGTCGCGTAAATGCAATCGAGTTTCCGCGCTCAACAGCTCACCGCCGTCGCGCAATAAACTGTTGACGACGTCCCTTAGCGGCCAGCAAGCCCGACGAAAACTAAACAACTCGCGCTTGATTCGGTGGAGGTCTTTCGCTTGCGCCATCGGTCCGCCAAGCAACGTTTGGTCTTCCAGCTGATCGAGTCGTTCACCATACTGTTCGAGGAATGGAAAGTAGGAATCGACGAGACTGTCCAGCAACACATAGGCCAAGTAATCGGGCCCGAGACGGCGCGGCTGAGTTTGATTTTTACGCAATCGGTTGCGCACGCTCTCAAAACTTTCCAATCGAACAGGGTGAAACGTAATGACATATCGCTTACTAAAAAATACGCTTAGCCGGTCCGGACGACAGCGATTTTGAATATTCGGAATTTGCGCGACGACGAATTCGTACTCCGGAAAAGTCTCCGCTTTCGCACGCTGATGGTCCGATAGAATATCCTCAATCGAAAGTTCGTGAAGATGGAAGAAAGCGCCGATGGAACGAATTAAGGCGGGATCGCTGGTTCCCACGATATTGATCCACGTGACGGGAAAGCGGTCGAGAAAGGGTTGAACCGACGCGATGTCCGGAAGATCTTTTTCCTCAAGCTGGTCGGGACCATAGGCGATGATATGGAGAGGCGGCGAGGTTTCGCCCGGGGTTTTTAGGTGGGGGCGGCCGTGCGGATCAGACGGGTTCGGCGGTAAATTCGTAGGCATCGTAAGCAGTGAGCCGCGCCGTCACAAAGCGGCCTTGCCGCGCCACACGAGCGGGCATTCGAACGACGGCATCTATGTCCGGAGCTTCTCGGCTTGTGCGACCTAAGACATCCGTTCCTTCAGTTTCCTCGAGAATAACGGTTTCCAGCGAACCCAGTCGCGACTGGGCTTTGCGATGAGCGACATCGTAAAAAGTGTCGGTCAGAGCATTGAGGCGATCTTTTTTGACGTCTTCGGAAATTTGCGCCGCCATGCCGGCCGCGCTCGTTCCTTCTTCTTGAGAGTAGCTGAAGGCACCCAAATAATTGAAATGGTCTTCCTTGACGAAATCGCGCAGGCGAATAAACTGGGCTTCTGTCTCGCCGGGAAAACCCACAATAAATGTTGTGCGTAAGCTCAATTGCGGCGCGCGCCGCCGGATGCGTATCAGTAACTCGCGTATGCCCGCCTCATCCGTTTTGCGCTTCATCTGAGAAAGCATGCCGGAGTCAATGTGCTGCAACGGCATGTCGAGATAAGGAAATTTATCGGGTTGTTCCGCGAAGATATCTAAAAGTTCATCCGTAAAAGATGCGGGATGCATATACATCAGGCGGATCCAGCGAATGCCTGCAATTTGGCTCACGGATCTCAATAGCGCCGGCAATCGCCCAGGCGCGCCACTATCCGTTCCCCAATCACCCGTGTCCTGACCGATCACCATTAATTCCTCGACGCCACCAGCGGCGAGATCGCGTGCTTCTCGCAGTATTAATTCTTCGCTACGACTCTGAACACCGCCTCGTAAACGCGGAATCACGCAAAATGTGCAAGGATGACGGCAGCCTTCGGAAAGCCTGAGATTGGCGGTAGGCCCCGAGATATCGCGTGGTAAGGCCGCGTCGGGATCCATGAAGCCACCGGGCTTGGTGCGGTCGATGAACCGGCTGCGGGGATTGTCCAGGATATCGGGAATTTGCGCGAGCTGACCCGTCCCTAAAAAGGCATCCACTTCAGGAAGTTCGTCAAAAATTTCTTTACCATGCTGCTGGACGAGACAGCCAGAAACGATTAATTTCTTGCCCTGGGTTTTCATTTGCCCAGCTTGAAGAATGGCCTCAATCGACTGCTTTTTGGCGGCCTCGATGAAAGAGCAGGTATGGACGACGATGGCGCCGGCGTCTTTCGGATCGGCGACGACATCGTAGCTGCGCGACTTGAGCAACCGCGCGAGGTTGTCGGTGTCGGCCTGATTCTTGGCGCAGCCAAGCGTCACGATCGATACGGTTTTGGGGGTAGGCATGGTCATCATTGTACCACGCTAGGCGAAGGTCGTCGTCGGGTCTTAGGAGAACCAAACCGGTATAAAATCAGCAACGCAAGCAGACACCCACAGAAGCAAAACAGAGTGAAGCGCGTTATTTAGAGGACAGGCGATTGGTCTTGTGTAGCGGATCGAAGGCAATACCGTAGAGGATCGTGTTATTCTTTTTTCGGCTCCAGACGATATGCGCTGACATTTCGAGGGGACCTTCCATCAATAAGCGGAGACGAACCCGGAAGGGGTGATTCACCTCGAGAATCCTTGTAGTCGAAAAGCAGGCGCCAGTGGCGGATACGTCGACTAACCGTCCGATGCCGGTAATAAGGTGTCCCGATTCATCAAAAATTTCCATCACCGAATCATGTCGCTTGCGGGGTGACCGGCGTTTTTCCGGTATGCCACGATGATTCATCGCCGTTTTAATCATAGGACTATTTGTCAGATGAGCAGGAGGAATTCAACACCTTTTTTAACAAAGTCTGAGGATTTATAATAACGCTATGACCCCCGAGGCCCCTTCAAAAATTCGCCGGCTACGCCGCGCTGAGCTCCCCGTGGATACGGCCGAGCTGGCTCAATTCTTGATTGGCAAAACGCTGGTTCGGGAAAGTCGCGAGGGCCGGATAAGCGGACGCATCGTCGAAACAGAGGCGTATGTCGTAGGCGACGCCGCCGCTCACGCCTTTCGCGGGGAGACACCAAGAAACAAATCGATGTTTCTCGAACGCGGACATGCGTATGTCTATTTCATTTACGGCAATTGGTATTCAATCAACGTTTCCGGCGAAAAAGCCGGTGTCGGAGGAGGCGTGCTCCTGCGCGCTCTTGAGCCGCTAGAGGGGGTTGAATGGATGCGCCGGCGTCGACCGGCCGCCGACCTTGAAGACTTGGCTCGTGGCCCCGGCCGACTCGCGACCGCTCTTGGCATTGATCGGAAACTCGATGGACTCGACTTATGTGCCCCAGGACCCATCTGGCTGGGCACTGCCATCCGACGAGCGTCTCCTGGGACACTGGCCACGAGCGTAAGGATCGGATTGTCGAAGGAAATGCACCGTCCGCTACGGTTTTATGAACGCGGCAATCCCTGCGTTAGCGGATCACGACAATTGAACGGGGCAATACTCTCACGCCGGTGAATGCTTTTAACCTCTCCATGCTATAATCCTCAAAGTCGCACCCGCCCCAAGCTCACCGCCGAGCCTCGTTCAATGTCGCGTATGACGTTCTAGATCGTTGAGGAAATTAATGGATTCCAAGTCTGAAAATCATCCACTGACGGGTCTCGATAACGAGCTCATTCGCTATATCAATTTGAAACTGGCTGCGCTCGGCCAGCCGACGAGTAACGCGACGGCCGATCCCTATTTTCTCGAAGTGACCGGCCCGCTCCTGCGAAACTATTATCAGAAAGATCAAATGCTTGGATGGCCGCTATGTCCCGTCGATGCCAGGATCCAGGCCTTTCTCGACACTTACTTATCCGACGTTTGCCCAGGCGGCGCACCGCGCCTTCCCGCCTCGACCTTTGTCCTCGACCGCTCGGGTCTGGGGCGCGCGATGTCACTGCCCGCTGGCGCGGATACCTTTACGTCACCCTTTTTGCACTCCTACCGTCTTGAACAAGGCGTGCTCCATAACCCGAAGAGCGACCGTCGCACCACACAGGGTGTCTTTCATATTGTCGAGGGAGGATTGCCGGTCCCCGATGATAAGCTCGCGGTGCCAGTGGCCGTTTTTGCAGCGCTCTTGGCCGAAGCGCTTCGACCGCCTCCGGAGGTTTTGACGATTCCCTTTACGGCTGATCAAACTGAGCATGCCCGGCTTTTTGTCTCGCTCTTAATGCGGCCGCTGGTCTGCCCAGCTACCGACCGTGATCCCGCCAAATCGATGGAAATACGTTTTTTCGCGCCGGGAACACTCGTCAGCAACTTAGACTTTGTGGAAGGAATATTTGGCAATGGCGGCGATCCTTATCTGCCTGAGAACGACGCGGCGCTCGATTGCGAACATTGGACGGGACATACCGGTTGCGTGATTCTCGCCCCGCATTTGGCGGGAATGAAGAAAAAAGATCTCGGCTTGCCCGCCTATGCCCAGGCCACGGAGCGTCAGCGTCGCGACGGGATGTGTTGGCGTCAGGACGGCGAACTTTACAACGGCGGCAATGCGTTTAAGATCGCCTGTCGCGACGAACGCGGTGTCATGGTGACGATCATCGCCGACAATTATTACGGTTATTGCAAAAAGGAAGTTAAAACGCAGATCAGCTTCGCCGCCAATTTGTTTGGGTTGTGCGAAGAAGAGCACGCCGGCGGGGCGCTCGCTTATCCTACGTATATTTTAGGCCAGGACTTTTATGCCGATCGAAGCTTTGTGCTAAAGGAAACGACATTCGAAGAAGGCGTAAAGCTTCTCGGAGACCGCGTTGATTCGAAGCCCGAACGCTACGCGGTGGACCGGCGCTATCCCGAGATATTTTACGTGCCCGAAAATGCCGAATTTCATGTGCGCGAAGGGGTCGTGCGTTGGATGCACGAAGGCGCGGCCCGGCATCTCACGCTGCGCCAAGGCAGCGTTTACATTTTACCGTCGGGATACAAAGTTCGTCTTGAGAAACAAACGGGAGGTACGGTATGGCGCCTCGTCGGATCACGACCCGACGGCACATTCTGTCATAAACCCTGCACGGTCTCGGGCGGGGGAAAGTCTGAGATTTCGAAATCGATTGCTCCGATGATCCAGCGCGCGCCGATATTCGTGAAGGACTACGAGCATGATATGGACGTCGTCGAAGAGATCGTCCAAAAGGACTTCAACGCGATCTATAAAGACCCGGTCGTCGACGCCCGCGCGAAACGTCCCTTGCTGAGCCTTGAGCGCTCGCTCGGATCGGTGATTCAACTATTGACCCCGTCATCCGCCTACACGGCAGAGCATAATGCCTGGATCCGGGCCTTGCCGCAAACGATTCGGCAGCTGGTGTTCGTCGTAAAACGGTATTACCAACCCGAATGGGGGAATCGGTGGCGCGAACATTTCACCGTCGACCGAATCAATGGATTCGCGGGACATGAACTGAAATACGATAACCAACGGCTGGTCGCGAACTACTTGCGGATTGGTTTTGACCCGACGGGGTCATGGCGAATGTATAAACTGCGGCCTGATTTTAATCCGGCCGACAAAGTCCAGATGGAAGACGACATCACGGCTTCCGTTGTGCTTCCCAAAGAGCGCCTAAGCGATTTGAACGCGCAGTATCCCAACGCCAGCGTAAAACTCGTTGCCAATTGTGAGTCGTTGTTATTCCAGAGACCGGACGAAGCCATTCATCGCGGTGTTGACGCCGAAGCCGAAAGCGACATCAGCACTCTCGGGACATTCTTAACAAACTTCGAACCCCTGGATCACGCGCAAGTGCAGGAATTGGCCGACCACGTCACGGAGTTTGATTTATACACGGATCCGATGAAGGATTTACTCAAAAACTTTCTGAAGCATTCCTCTCCAAGCTATGTGGTCTCCTCGGCGCATCCGCGTTTGGTCGACGGCAAGCCGTCGAAGAACCCCCGGTATTTGCAGCGCCGCCCAGACCGGGTTCATCATCGGGAAACCTACGTGGCCGAGGTGGGTGCGCGGCTAAACCGTGAGATCGCTGCCGGTGACCCAATCTTTTTTCCCGTGCGTGCCGTGCTCGCCGGCCGACGAAATAATCCTCCTCAACCGGAGATAAACCTTCCTCCGCTCGCGGTTTACAATCCGATCCATTACCAGGAATTGCCCGAATTATTCATGGATTTTATTTGCAGTCTGACAGGAAAGTCTCCCTCCACCACCGGTTTTGGCAGCGAAGGCGGTTTGACAAAGGGACCGTTCAATGCGCTTTGGCCGGTTGTGGATATGAATAATGCAATCGTTTCGTTCATCCTGACGGGATACGCCGGATTTACGAGCGCGGCAGGTCATATCGGTCCGAACTACCAGGTCGATCATGACATCAGCATGCTCGTGCCCGAGGTGTGGTGTCGTATGCAGATCCCTGAGCGCGATCCCCAGTTTTTAATTCAGCACGGTTATCTAGAAAAGATCCATGATATCGACATCGGAGGGCGGCGGGTTATGGCGAGCCGTCTCGGTTACCGAATTACATCGTTATTTATAGACAGGTTCATGAGCCGAATTTTCGAAACCCCCAGCACGCTCTTTAACGAAGAGATGCTCCGACCGGAAAAACAAGGAATCGATGTTTTCGCCGAAGGCGTGGATAGCATTGTCCAAGCACAAATGCGGGTTGCCAAAAGCTATTTCAACGACGGCAGCGTTGAAGCGGCCTGTCCACCGCTCAAGGCTTTGCTCCATATCATGGTTCACGGAACATATGAAGGGATGGGTATCGAGCATCCCGCCGTGCGCAGCCTTTTTTCTCGCGAGTCGATGATGCAGAGCGCCTGGTATCAGGAGCGTTTGCGAACGCGTCAGGAACGCGACATCGCGCTTTGGCGGCGCCACGAGCAGTCGCTCAAAAAATTTGAAACCACCCAGGGCCATGGTTTGAAGGATTTTCAGCAACGCGTGGACCTCGTTCGAACGCAGTTAGGAAGAGTCCAGGATTCGCGATATCTTGAAGAACTGGCTGGAACGATCGGCGCCGATCCGTTTCATCGGCAATTGAGGGAAGTTAAAGTGGAGTGGAAGCCTGAAGTAAATGCGGTGGCGACGACTTAAAAGGGACGAAAATAACCCCGACCGGCCAGACTCCAAGCGATTCCCGCTACCAACGCACCGATTAAGGATTTTTGAAGCGAACTTCCCGGTTGCAGTCTTAAGCGAAGCCCTAAAATAACAAGCGCGGAGATTTCAAAGACGTCAAGGGGCCGGAGCCAAAACGTGGCAGCCGACAACTGAGCGGTTTCGATACGCGCCGCCGCAAGGGCCGGAATCCACAATCCACCGAGATGGACCATCGATTGTAAGACAATAGGTATCGCCGCCCACCCGACGACCCGCCAGGCGTCACTGGCTTCGAGCGTGATATTCAGCAAAGCCGACGTTCCGACCACCAAACCGAGGAGGAGTGCCCATCCTCCGGCGACAAACGTCATGATGGATAAGGCACCCCCATGGTGCTCAGGACCCACTAGGGTGCTGATCCACGTAATCGCCAGATGCGATATAAAGATCACCATAGGCGTAAGCAGCGAGGGTTTATTTGGGCGAAGCGGAATCGCCCGAAGGGGCACGGGCCGACTCTTGGGTCTTACCGGTTCTTTTTCCGGTATGGATTCGGTTGGAACGGCGGGCATTTCCGGTTCTGCGGCTGCCGGTGGAATTTCAACAATAGGCAATGGACTTTCGACCGAAAGGGGTTGAGGTTCCTCAACGATCGGAGATGGATTGACTGTGAGCGGGGCTGGGGTTTCCGTAGGCGCCTCGGGTTCGAAAGTTGCCAGAGCTTCCTGGGGGGGCGGTTCCTCGGGCAAAGGCGGCATTTCGATTACTGGGTCGGCGATCGGAAATGGAAGATTTCGACTTGGGGTAACGGTCGGCGGCGAGTCAGCCGGTATGGTCCACCGAGAGGCGCCGGCCGGGGGCTCGTTTTCTTCAGTGCCTCGCGGCGGGGGGGTGTATACGGCCGGGCCATTTTCCATCAGGTCATGCATAGGCATCAAAACTAAACCCGAGGGGGGGTAATTGCCATTAGGCGCCGTCGAGGAAAAGGGGGGTGCCGAAAACGCCGCTTGAATGGTGTCGGAATTGACGGTTAGCTCCGGAGTTACGGGCATGGTTGATTCCGAGGGTTGCTCGATGGCACTTTCATTCAGCGGAGATTTTCGCCGTACGCGCTTGGTGCCAATGTAACTATGAACGCGGTCACCCACCGAAACAATATCCAGCGGCTTAAGAACATATTCATTGGCACCCAATTGCTTGCCAATGGCCTGCTGGCTGGTGGAGCGAGCATCGCCCGACATCATGATAATGGGCAGGCCCTGCGTTTTGGGATGTTCCCGAAGCTTGCCGCAAACTTGAAAGCCCGTCGCGTCCGGCAAGTTCACATCGAGCATAATGAGATCGGGAGGATTTTTCACCGCGCCAGCCAAACCTTGTTCGGCCATGTGAAACGACTCTACGTCATAGCCTTCGTTGTAGAGATGTTCTTGCAATAGACGGGTGACCATTAGGTCATCATCAATGATCAGGACGCGTGCGGGCATAGGTTCGGGCACCTTCATTTATACATGAAGAACATCGCCGCGACAAGGTCGAGATAAGAACGAATTCGCCAGCCCCCATATGGCAAAGCTGCAAAACAAAAGCCCCCGTTCCGGTCCGGAACAGGGGCTTTTTTTAAAAACTGACGGAGAATCTAATTAATAACGATTCCCACCGCCGCCGTATCCACCACCACTGCCACCGCCGAAACCACCGCGACCGCCGCCACCACCACCGCCGCCGCCGTATCCACCACGACCGCCGCCAAATCCGCCACGACCGCCGCTACCACCGCCGCCGGCTGACTTCTCGGGACGAGGCCGCGCTTCGTTGACCGTCAACTCACGGTCGCCGACTTTGGCTTTGTTCATTTTTTCGATGGCTGCTTTGGCTTCTTCCGGCGTGCTCATCTCAACAAAGCCGAAACCGCGCGAACGCCCGGTTTCCATATCGGTGATTAGCTTTGCGTGAATCACTTGTCCGTGAGCCGAGAACAGCTCGTGCAATTGGTCTTCACTGGTGTCAAACGGCAAATTTCCTACATACAGTCTCTTTTCCATTATCAGTGTGTCTCCTCTTTCATTACCTTCCATTATGGAAGGATTTATTTACCAATCAAAGTGCCGAAATCCGCAGGAAAACGATCCGGGGAGCGAGCCTTCGAAGGGGAACAGCAACGCGGCGGGGGTCATGTAACATCCTCAACCTGTCGAAATCATTATGGCACGTTTGACCTCACGCAAGCAAGCGATTCAAATTGACTAAAGTGTTTTCATGTCGATCGAAAAGCGGTAGCGCACGTCACCTTTGATCATCCGCTCATAGGCTTGATTAATTTTATCCATCGCGATGACTTCGACATCGGCAAAGACTTTCTTTTTGGCGCAATAATCCAGCATCTCCTGTGTTTCCGCAATTCCACCGATGAGCGATCCGGTCAGTTGTCGTCGACGCCCGATCAGGTGAAAGGGCTGCACCTCCGGAGGCTTAGGGGGAACACCCAGGAGAATCATCGTGCCGTCCGTCTGAAGGAGCGGCAAAAACTTATTGAGATCGTGCGGGGCGGAAACCGTGTCGATGATAAAGTCGAAATAATTCGCCAGTTTGTTGATGACGGAATCATCCGAGCTAAGAGCAAAATGATCGGCGCCGAGCCGTGACGCTTCGGCCGCTTTTGATTTCGAGGTGCTTATCACCGTGACGTCGGCACCCAGAGAGTCAGCTAACTTTACCGCCATATGGCCAAGACCGCCTAGCCCAAGCACGCCCACGCGCTGTCCTCGACCGACCTTCCAGTGACGCAGCGGTGAATAGGTTGTGATGCCGGCGCAGAGGAGTGGTGCCACCCGCTCGAGCGGCAGTTTTGGAGAGATCTTTAACGTATAGTTTTCGTCGACCACAATCAGCGAGGAATAGCCGCCTTGCGTCGTCGTTTTGCCATCCTTCTCCTTGCTGTTATAAGTGAAAACCGCTTGAACATCGCAAAATTGCTCGAGACCCTTTTTGCAATTGGGGCACTTGCGGCAAGAGTCCACAATACAGCCGACCCCCGCGATGTCGCCGACTTGAAAACGCTTCACTTTCTTACCGATGGCGCTCACGCGCCCAACGATTTCATGACCGGGTACCATCGGAAAGCTGGACCCACCCCATTCGTTGCGCACCTGATGGAGGTCGCTATGGCATACGCCACAAAAAGCAATGTCAATTTGCACGTCGCTCGGCCCGGGATCGCGCCGCTCGAAATTAAAAGGTTGGAGCGGAGCCGACGCACTCATCGCCGCAAAACCGCGAACATTTAACATGATAAAACCTCCGTGTAGACTGATCGTTTTGAATCATTATAGGAATACGCCGCACATTTTTTGACTATAATGCCCGGAAAAATGCTAAGATCTATCCATGTCCAAATGCCCAACTTGCAAACTCAAGAAAGCCCGCTGGTCAACGACCAACGGATTTGTTATCGATAAGAAAGCCTACTGCTGCATGGGATGCGGCTTTTCCGGCTGCATCTGCATTATTCCCCCTGCAAGGGCGAAAAAGTCGCCCATGACGTCGCTCGCCTCTCGCTGAGCGAACGCTTGAAACGCCCCTCTGCCGCACCGGTTGAAACCAAATCGCGAAAAGACAGTTGTCTACGGTGTAAAAGAAAACGCGATACCTGGACACGCAACCAAGAGGGCTTTCGGGCTTATTGTTGTTGGGGATGCGCCGATGATACGGGATGCGTGTGCGGTCGCAAAACGCATAGCCGCTCGGCGCCCAAAGAACAGAATACCTTCCACTCCGAGCTCTTCTCATTTAAGCGAAGCCGCGGTCGTCCGCGAACCAACGTCTAGACCCTTTTTTCCCTAGTCCTTCCCAACCCACGTTTTAACAAGCGGACGAATATCCATGACAACGAGGCAATGACCTCTCGTGCCCATTGGCTTTCTGAGAAGTCGGACCCCCAGCCATCCTTTCCCCGTATCGGATTCTTTGCTGTCGGTATTATTTTCCTTGCTGGTCATTCGTTGGCGACAAAAATAGGCGGTTCCGTTCGGGCTTGGGGCGACGTGATTTTGCCTAAGTTGGTGCCGGAACAACAAAGCATCACTCAAGGGATCGCCGACGTAAACGATCGCTGTAACCGGGTCTAAAGTATCAACGTCTAAACATTATGCAAGCAAGCGAGTTCATGACAAAAACCCCTATCTGTTGTGTTCCGGACTCCTCACTCCGCGAAGTCGCGCAAATGATGGTCGATCACGATTGTGGCGCTATTCCGGTTGTCGAGACCTTTCAGACGATGCGGCTTCTGGGCATTATCACGGATCGAGACATCACGTGCCGGACGATCGCCAAAGGCAAAAATCCCCAAGAACTGCTCGTCAAGGAATGCATGTCGTCTCCGACGGTAGCGGTCAATCCTGAGTCCACTCTGGAAGAATGCTGTTTGGCTATGGAAAAAACACAGGTGCGCCGAATACCTGTGGTTGATGAGCGAGGATCTTGCGTGGGACTGGTCTCTCAGGCCCACGTGGTGCAGCATTCAACCGATGGAAGAATCGTCGAAATGCTTCGCCGCATTTCGCGTTCGACCCAAGAACCCTCGCAAGTTGCAGCTGTTTGGTGATTCGCCCTACGCTGATCGGGGTCGTGGCCGGCGTCATCTTCACTTTCGCTTCGTTGCAGGTTAACGCGGACGTGCCGACGTCCAACCCCTTCCGTCATCCCATCCGCTCGTACCATCAGCATCAAATACAAGCCGATACGCGCGAGGCCGATCGCTATGCAGAGAGAAAAATGGTTGCGACCGAACAATTTACCGCTGCTCAACAGGACTTCCAAAATTGCTTACGCCTCTATGGTGCTACAAGCGACAAAACGCGGAAGGCTGAGACGCGCATGAAGCTTCGTCAGCGCGAGATCTCTAACTATGGAGATCGGCGCATCAAAGCGACGGAAAAATTGCAGCGTGATGTCGAAAAGCTCCATCACGATATCTACAAATCCTCCTAGCCGGCAAGATCTGCTAATGGTTTGTGGGTTCGACGATCAAGCAACAAACGGGCAGATCCGAAAATACATCGGACAGCGCCATCCGGGGGGCGGAGGGTAAACAAGCGATCTGCCGCCCGGTGAAGAGATCTCGGTACAACATTCTTTCCGAGATTGGAACTTCCAAAAATGTTGAAGGCCATAGCGCATCGTCCGCCGCAATCTTTGCGACCCAACGTTTCACAGCCACGATCATTTTAATTCCGCCCAGCTCGCGCGCGAAGGCGACAACGTTTTCTTTGCCCTCTCCCACGGCGATGATCGGTGTATAAGAACCTTTCCAGAATAAATCCGCCTGCTCTTTGCGTAATCGCAAAAGTAACGTCGACAACAGCAGCTTAATCCGGCCATCCGCCCACTTTTGAAACAGCTCATGCACGGCTGCTTGGCGGCGCGGTAGCGCCGCGGCCTCTACACGGCCGCATAAGGATTCGAGATCGTTCAGCATGTGGTCACGGTGAGCGTAATCCACAGGTCGGCGGTTGTCCGGATCGACCAAACTCCAGTCCCACAGTTCGGTACCCTGGTATATATCGGGCACGCCGGGAGAAGTCATTTTCAAGACTAGCTGAGAAAGGGAGTTGCTGATTCCGGCATTTGCAATACGTTCCACGAAGGGTATGAACTGGTCCAAAAAACTCCCGGGAGCCCTGTCGCCCAAAATTCGGTCGATAAAATCAACGGTCGCTTGTTCATAAGCTTCGTTCGGCCTGATCCAACTCGTATGGCGCTTGGCTTCGCGCGTGGCTTTAAGCATGTAATCGCCAATGCGCTGACGTAGTGACGTCAGGGGATTTAGAGCCGCGTCGGGTTCCCACGTTCCCAGCAACGTTTGGTAAAGCAAATATTCATCGTTGGGGTCGGGAGCCAGCATGTCGTCGACCGATGTTTTATGGCGTTCATTCAAGGTCGACCACTGCAGGACGACCGTCTCCCATTCGCCGGCAAGTTCTGAGAGAACGTTTAGGCGTGCCCGTGAATCTTCGCCGCGTTTCGTGTCATGCGTGGCGGTGGCCAAGAGTGAATAGGGCCAGTCGCGTTGACGGTCAATATTAGCCTGGTGAAAATCCGCGACCGGAATACCAAAGCGTTCAATGTTGCCGCCCACCTCGTTCAGCGACAACAAAACGTTGTAACGGTAGAAGGCCGTGTCCTCGAGTCCCTTGGCTTGCACGGGCGATGTGTATTGTTGAAACTTCATCGCAAATTCGAGATGGCGTGCATATTCCTCGGCGCTCAACTCAGCGGTTTTGCGCGGAATTAAAAGGGTACGAATGAAATCGAAAATCGATGCTTCAGTTGCAGGATTTCGCCGCTTGGCTTGTGCGATGGTGCGGGTAACAATCAATTCGTCCGACGGCGATATTGTCGGGCCGTCCATATACGTTCGGTAAACGGGAAAACAGGCTACCACTTCACGCAACGCGTCACGCAGACTCTCGAGTGTGAAATCGCGCCAGCGCGGATTGGTTTCAGAGATTTCGTTTAGCCGATGGGCCAGAACATTCAGTTCGCTCGCTAGCGCCGTCGACATGATCAGGCGCTTGCTGCGGTAGGTCTCTTCGTGAATGTCCGCCGGCATCCGGGTGAAGCGTTCATAAGTGGATTTGAGCGCGGCGGCTTGGCGGCCGTCGACCAATAAGTGATTCACTAAATTGAGGAAGTCGTAACCGCTGGTCCCGTCGACCGCCCATCCCTTACGCAACGATTCGCCGGGCGATAGAATTTTTTCAACAATCACATAGAGGGGCATGACGGCCGACGAGTCTTGACTCACCACGCGGTCTTTATAAGTCTGCTGAAGCGCTAGAAAATAGGCGGGTGGATCGAAGAGTCCGTCCGGGTGATCGAGCCGCAGCCCCGTCACCGACCCCGCCGCGAGCATCTTAAAAAGAAAATCGTGCGTCGATTCAAAAACCTCGCGCTCTTCCATGCGCAGCCCGGCCAGTAAATTGACATCAAAAAAACGTCGATAGTTGATTTCGTGCGAAGCCGTCTTCCAGTAGGCTAATCGATACGCT
>JBBQYF010000050.1:0-14683 GCA_038208955.1 Elusimicrobiota bacterium | reverse complement strand
GGAGCCGTAAAGCCGTGTCGAAGAACATTAAAGAGTTGAAGCACTCAGGACGTCCACAAAAACAGGCCGTGGCGATTGCGCTTAAGAAGGCTGGGAAATCCAAAAAGAAGTAGTTCTTCCACACTCATCGTTCTTCGCTCTCATGAAGGTGCGGGGTCGGCCCCGCATGCCTGTTATATTCCCCTTGAATTCACGGGGCTTTCCAACTAATCTTGATCGGCGATGTAAAAATCTGTTAACGCGCTAACAAGCGCCATTACGCCCGCAGGAGTGGGTTATGAGCGACCTAAAAACCGGCCAAGCCACGTGGTTTGATTTGCCCGCCATCGATCTGGCGGACGCCATGTCTTTTTATGAGGGATTGTTCGGCTGGGCCTACGTACAAATGAACGATTCGCCGCTCACCGATTACGTCATGGTCCAAATTCAGGGCACGTTCATCGGCGGCATCAGGCGGGTGGCTCACAGACGACCCCCCGAGCCCTCTGAGTTTTATCCGATACTGTACTTTACGGTAGAAAATTTAGACCTTAGCATTGGGCGGGCCAAAGATCTTGGCGCCCAAATCGTCGGAACAACGGTAGCGCTCGGCAAAAACCGCGGGCGCTATCAATGGATTCGCGACCGCGAGGGTCACCTGATCGGCCTTTGGGCAGCGCAATGACAACCCCCCTCCCGCGTCGGTATTTGTATCTCCTCGGTCTCCTAGCTGGTGCGGCTTTTCTTCATGGATGCGCATCGGTGCGACCGTGGGAACATGATGTGCTGGCGCGTCCCGGAATGCAAACGGACGCCGAGCCGATCCTTTCTGCCAGCGATGATCACATTTACTTTAGCCGGGAAGCGTCTAAAGGTGGCCGGGGTTTTGGTGGAGGCGGCTGTGGATGCAACTAGCAAAATAACCACCTTGCGAAAGCGCGCGGCGGCGGCGGCTTGCACGCTCTTGGGCGTCGCGCCGGCAGCCCAGGCGATCGTCGATAATTCCACGCCCGAACGCTGGACCTTAGACACTTCGCTCTTGCAATACACCGAGTCGGAACGAATCTCCGTGACAGAGCCCCAAGTCAGCGCCAGGCGGGATTTCTCGGACAATCGGTCACTCAGCATTTTAGCGACGGTCGATACGATTTCCGGTTCTACGCCGCTCGGAACCTTGCCGGCCACATCGAAAACCGCACCGCAAACCATGACGAGTCCCTCCGGCCATGCGATTAATCCCGTGATTGGAAAAGTGCCGATGACGCATATGACCGACGCGCGCGTCGCGCTGAATAATACCTGGCAGCAACCTCTCGGAGCCAATTATACAGGGACTATCGGAGCCGATATTTCCAAGGAAAGCGATTACCTCTCCGTCGGAACCCGTACGACGCTCGCGCGCGATTTCAATCGAAAAAACACAACGCTGTCGTTGGGGATTGCGCCAGAATACGACATCAGCTCGCCCAAGGACGGATTGCCGGTTCCCTATGCGACTCATCTGGCGATGGACTCGACGAACGGCACACAAGATAAAAAATGGTTAGTCAGCGGCTTGGCAGGAATGACGCAAGTGATAAGCCGTCGCACATTGATGCAATGGAATTATTCATTTACCCGCGAGAACGGTTATCTCAATGACCCTTATAAGCTCCTCAGCCTCGTCGATCCAACCACCGGCGATCCGCTGGGCGTTCTCAACGAGAAACGTCCAACCCGGAGAACGGAGCAAACCTTTTATTGGTTGATCAAACACAGCATGGCTGACGAAGATGTATTTACTTTGGCTTTGCGATACTACACGGATGATTGGGGTATCCGGTCTCAGACGCTGGATTTTAATTACCGGTGGCAGAATAACGATCACCGTTATATTGAACCCCACGTTCGCTATTACCATCAGTCGGCGGCCGATTTTTTCAGGGCGGGAGTATTAAACGGTCGAGCGCTGCCTGAATTCGCCAGCGCCGACGACCGGCTGACCACCTTTGACGGGATTGCGTTCGGCTTGCGTTTCGGGTACACCTTCCGAAATGCTTCCCAATTGGTCCTGCGGGCCGACTATTACGTTCAAAATGGTGAAAGTTTTCCCTCGTCCGCCGTCGGGGTGCAAAAAACTTATAACCTGTTTCCAACACTGCGGGCGACGATCTTTCAAATCGAATATATTTTCAATCCGGGATCTCTTTTTCGAAAGAAATCGAGTCGATGAGCCCCACTGCGGCCTTCTCCCTGTCGTCGACCGCTGGGAAATCCTGGCTCACGGGACGATTCGAAGCCATGCGCTGTCCTTGCGATATTTTGTTGGATACTGTTGATCCGGCGATTGCCGCCGAGCAGTTGAAAGCAGCCAGCCAAGAAGCCCACCGCATTGAAATGAAGTACAGCCGGTATCGGGAATCAAACGCTCTGCACGAAATTAATCGGCGCGCTGGTGAAACCGTCAAAGTAGACGAAGAGACGGCCGGACTCCTCGACTACGCGGCCGACTGTTTTGAGTTAAGCGACGGTCTTTTCGATATCACAACGGGCATTCTCAGAAAGCTTTGGCGTTTCGAAGGAACCGACCACAAGGTTCAAACCGATGCCGTTGAGCGACTGCGCGCGCACGTCGGGTGGGAGCATGTGTCTTGGAAGCGCCCGTACTTTAAAATGCCGCTCGGCTTTGAATTGGACTTTGGTGGGATCTGCAAAGAATATGCGGCCGACCGAATCCTTGCTCTTTTGCGTCAGCGTCATGCGATTAGCACCCTCGTCAATCTTGGAGGAGACATTTCCGCGGCCGGCCATCGCCCGTGGGCGGTCGGAATCGAAGACCCCTCGCATCCCGGAACCATCGGTCACACGTTTTCGCTTCGCTCGGGGGGCGTCGCGACAAGCGGAACAACAAAACGATTTACAAAGGTGGAGGGACAGGTGCTCGGCCATATTTTGAATCCGAAAACAGGCTGGCCGGTGCGACAAGCTCCGCAATCGGTGACCGTGGCGGCCCAAACCTGCACCGAAGCGGGATTCTGGTCAACAATGGGAATACTCCAAGGCCTCCACGCCGAAACCTTTTTATCAGAACAAGCGCTCGAATTTTGGTGTTCACGGGCCATTGGAAATTTTTAGTTCTTTTTTGCTTCGTTTCCGTCAGAAAGAGGATACATGACCCGACGATTTAAATTTTGTTGCATGGTGACCGGCCGGTTGTTCTTGAGTCTCAGCTTCGCGGGAGCCGCGACGCAGGGCGAGCCCGCGCCCACGTTTACCTTGACGAATGGACATCATCAGCAACGCACTCTGGCCAGTTATAAAGGAAAAATTTGTTTGATCAATTTCTGGGCAAGCTGGTGCGGGCCTTGCGCGGTTGAACTCCCCCAGTTAAACCGTTTGGCGACGGACTACAAAGGCAAACCATTTCGTGTGATCGCCGTCAACGTCGACCCCGATTCAGCGTCCGCTCGAAAACTTCTGACTCACCTTGGGCTTACGGACCCGCCACTCGACCTTCTTTGGGATCCACAATCCAAAGCCGTCAGCGCCTACAACATCGAAAGCATGCCTTCATCCTTCATCGTCGACGAGCACGGCTTGGTTCGATTTGTTCACGCCGGTTTTCACCGTCACGACCCTGCCGCCTGGCGCAATGAAATTGACTCCTTGCTACAAAAAACTGCCATCCGCTAATCGGCACCATGGGAATTTTTGGAAACGCCGCAGGGCTTCCACTTGTCTAAAATTTTAGGATGACCGCGAACCGACCATCGATATTTCCACCCTCGGGACTATCTTATCTGCCGGAGTTTCTCTCCCCCGCCGAAGAACAGGAGCTTTTAGAGCCGATTGTCCGGATGCCGATGGCGCCTTTTCAAATGCGCGGCGTTATCTCCAAACGGCTCGTCATGCATTTTGGTTGGGACTACCACTACGATGCTTGGGAAATTATGCCGACGACGCCGCTGCCTGATTTTCTCGTGGCCTTACGAGCCAAAGCGGCGGCTGCCGTTGGAGCGCGGCCGAGGGAATTTGAGGAAGCGCTGATCAACGGCTATCCGCCACGCGCCGGGATTGGGTGGCACCGCGATGCCCCGATGTTCGGCAGCCCGGTCATTGGAATTTCGTTGGGTTCGCCGGCGCGCATGCGTTTTCGACGAAAAACTACTTGGGGTTATGACCTGTATAACCAGATTCTCCAGCCCCGGTCACTCTATGCCATGGATGGTGAATCACGCCACCTTTGGCAACATATGATCCCGTCCACTTCCCCGGAAGCGCGCTGGTCCATCACTTTCCGCAAAGTCATCCGTAAACCCGCCGTGAGTCTGGCGCAAGAAGGGAGCGCCATCTAATGCCCTGGCATGTCGGCGAGAAAACAGCAAAGGGCTGGCCGATTCTGCGAACCGACAGCGGAGAGATAGTCGGCTATTCCAAAACCAAGTGGAAGGCGCTGGCCTCGGTGCGGATTCGTTACCAGAAAACTTATGGGTACGTGCCGGAAGACTATAAGGAGCCCAAAGCGAGCCGTTAGCGTTCGAGAAGTTAGACGGTAAAGAGTTTGGCTCGTTTAGAAAGAATATAACCGGCCACGCCGATCCCGACGAGAGTCAGCAGGAGAAGCCATAAAATAATCGTTCGGATCGGCTGCGATGAACTGTCGACGAGCGAGGCTCCTGGAAGAAGCGGGGGCGCCACCAATGGTACGTCTCCAGTATTTTCTTCGGGGAGGTCGGGCAAGAAGGTGCGGAGGGTTTTGTAGGCAAGGGTAATTTCCTCACGCTTCACTTGCGCGCGAGCCCAAAGTGTGGGATTGCTAAGGTAGCGCTCGGGATCCCAAACTTGTGCCAAATCCACGTAAGCCCGTCGTACCTGGGCCGCTGATGCTCCAGGCTCAAGGTCGAGGGTGCGATAACAGCGTAACGTGTCTTCCATACACTTACTTAGAGGGAAATAGAACTCACTTCAAGCACAATTTCCCGCTCATTCCGCGAGGAGATCAGTGAGAAATTTTGTCATGTCGGGCGTATTCCAATTTCTGGCACCGGTCGATTGCAAGGCCAGGTCGCCGTTTTTGGCGATTATGACGGTCGATGGCAATCCCGCCGCGGAATAGTCCCCTCCCCCACCGGGGTCAATTAAGTAGATGGGCAGATCAATGTTTTCATGCGAAACAAACGGCCGGACGACTCCCGCCGATTCCTCCGTGATAAACCCAAAGAAAATGTTTTGTCCCTTCATCGCGTCGTATAGTTGGATTAAATTGGGCAGCTCGGCGCGGCAGGGTCCGCACCATGTCGCCCAGAAATTCAGAAAAATCACCTTGCCCTTCTGGGATTCCAGCGATACGGCGCTACCGTCGAGACTGCGCAGTTGAAGTCCGAAATTGGCGGGGTGTTGACCGCGCGGGAGGTGGCCGGGGATTGTCGGTTCCGGAGTGATCCCCCCGGTGGGAGGAGCGGCGATCGGGGATACCACGGGAGCGGCAGGCGACACGGGGGACGAGGCGGGGGCCGTCGCTTGTACAATTTGAGCGGGCGCCACGGAAAATTGGATGTTTGTTGACGGACCGCCTTGGGCGGCCAGGGTACGAGCTGTAATGGCGGCAAACGTCGAATCGCCCGTTGCGCAATTGCTATGGCGCACCTCCTCCGTGGCGGCTTGGGCGTCGAGAACGGCTTTATCGATCCGCTCCTGCTGCCCTTGAGCCAATGATCGAATAAAATACAACCACCATTGCTTTGCCTCGTCGGTCACGCTCGGCATGACAATCCAACGCGGCATGCGGACCTTGATTTCGGGGATAACAATCGCCTTTGAATACCCACATTGGCCGTCCGCTGGATCCCCCAGTTCAAGAACTAGACGATAAGCCGTTTCGCCTTCTGTGTCTTGATTACCGAGGTTGCGGGCCAGGAGGTTGGATTGCATTTCATCAGGAGTGTTTCCATCAAAATCATAGTATTGGACTGTGGCCCCGTGGAGCAAAGTCTCCGCTAAGACGGGATCGGCGACGGGTTCTGTCGCCCAGGGTTTAGCGCTATTCTGGGGTACCATGGGTGAGACGACATTTGGCTTCGCTGGCAATTTCTTGCGCAGAGCATTCGACATAAACTTTCCGCAAAGGATCCCAAAGCCGCCCAGGATCAACAGCATGACGCCAATGCCCAATAAGCGTGCCTTTCTCATTTTCTTACCCAAGGATAGCGTTTTCCACCGGTATAATCCAGGCGGACAGATCTGCCTTACCCTTGGTAAAATAATTTGCATCATTCGTCATCCATCTATGATTAAACTTCTGCATCGCTCAGCCGCAATTCTCCTGGCGTTTTGCTTGTTTGGTAATTCTCATTTGCGGTCCGCCGAGTCTTTAGGCTCCGATCAGAATCCCCAGAAACTTGTTTTGTTTGGCGCGCAGGCGCTAAGCCCGGCGACGGCGGCCGCACGTTTTAGATCCTTTGCAATCCCTACCACGATCATGGTCATAGGGCTGGCCGCAGGAATCGTTCGTCCGGTATTATTTTTCGGCCAAGGAGGCCCGGAGACATTGCGAACCCTCCTTATTCCCAAGGATTTAAAACCGGCTCAGCACTTGTTTGTCCCCCCTAACGGTTTCTCTCATGCCAAAGAAACGCTAGCCGCGTTGCCATGGCTCGACCAGCTTTATAAAGATCGAATCCGAAGGACCGCCGACGAAGCCTTGAGGCTTTCTTTTGCCGATTCCGTGCCCAATACCCTTGAAAGCTCTGAGAAATACGGCCCCATGCTGGCCGACCTCGCGACTGTCTATGGGCTCACCGGGGACACTCAATATCAAAACCAAGACATTCAGCTCTTGATGGCCATCCAAAAAGGCTTTCATTTCGATGATTCATTTATTACCGCCAACGACAGTCTGGATTTCTCCATTTATCTGGTCGACATGCTCTATGCCTATAGCCTGGTTCAATCGGGCCTTTCGTTAGAACAGAAAGCGCTGCTAAGAAATGAATTATTCCAGCCCGCCGGCATGGAGTTGATCTCCCATGCCTATGGTTCGGACGTTGGGGGAAATCCGGCCGTCCAGCTCCGCCATCAAAAAAGCAATCACCTTACGGCTATGGAGGCCGCGCTCGTTGCGGATGGCTTGATTCTGGGTGGGCAGGAGGGCCGCGCGATGCTCGACTATGCCGTAAACAATCCGCATGGCGGCCTTGTATCTCAGCTTCGCTCCTCTCTTTTGCCCGGCGGCGTTTGGTGGGAAAATTCGACGGCGTATCATCTCTATAGCTTTCACTTTCTCTTGTGGGCCTCGATGGCTCTGCAGAATAATGGGATTGACCTCTACACCTTTGCGCCCGTCACGGGAGGAGCCACCATCCAACAAATGGCGGCGGTGCTCTTGAAATTATCAGACCCTAACTATGCTCTCCCCTACTGGGGTGATTCTGTCGGACCCAATCTGCGCGCCGACTATGCCGCACTGCTTTTGGAAACTGAGCAAATAAAACCTACCGGATTTTTTAGCCATCTCCTTGAGCATGCGCGTTTTCCGAGCATCCCGCGGGCCCAGACCGTTCTTGAGGAGGCGATAGCCCCGGCAATGTCCGGTCCTGTTCGGCGTCAACCCCCCAATTCCGCGTCGATAGTTTTTCCGGAGAGCGGCATTGCCGTCTTGCGTACCGCCAATGACTTTTCTCAGCCAGAAGGCAAACCGTTCGTGTTTTTCGCGTCCCCTCCCACCGCCGATAATGCACATGCCAACGGGCAAAATTTTCTTTGGTTTTCGCTAGGGGGAAAAAACGAAAGCACACCCCTCGTCGGGCTGTTAAACGACGGCTTTCGCGACTACGATAAGCCGGATATATTTGGGTGGCGCCGCGGCGGAGGTTCGGGCATCGTCGTTGACGGACAAGCACAAAATGGTTGGAAGCCTTTCACCCATCCCGATTCCAACGGCCGCTTACTTTATTTTGACGGTTCAACCGTCGAAGGAATCACAACCAATGCCTTTCCGGTGCCGATAACTTATGACCGTCAGGTCAGTCTTACCTCCATTGGGCTCTTCGATGTTATTCGGGCTGAAGCCAAAACATCGGCCGCGGTTACTCTCGTTATCCCGGGTCCTCCAGGATCTGTTTTGGCCTCTCCTTCCTCGTCGGGGACTACCGCTCCATTGCCGGGCAATATTTTCAAAGCCCTCTCAGGCTGGAAAGAGGCTGCGGCCCAAGCGTCGATTAATTTTTATTGGAGCGCCTCCGACGTTGGCACAAAAGTCCTGGTGGTAAGTAAGGGGGACGAGAATCCCGCCTCTGCCCGGACCGCGGACGCGCCCCGGGCGCAAGGGAAGACCCAGCCGGTGGCGTTCGTGACGCAGAACGGACGAGCGGTCACCTTTGTCACGTTGTTTATTCCAGTCCCGATCAGCGCCAGTCAGGAAGCGGACGCATGGAGCGCGCAAAGCTTACAGATGTCGAGTGACCGCGCCGCCGGCATGGTCATCAAAGGTCGTAGGAAAACGTATCTGTACACAGCAATTATGGGCGAGCCTGGCGAAGTGAAAGCTTCCAATCCATCCGATCCGGAAACGTTTGTAATTGTCCGCGGAAAAACAGGATTTGTAGAAGTCGACCCCGTCGGAAGGTCCATCACGGTCACTGGGCAGGTGGCTGGTTTAAGCGTCCCGATGTCCCCCGGCCCCGCACCCACCGTGGTTATAAATGGTCAGCCGGGGTCAGCGACCCTTTCGGGAGGACATGCGGTCGCCACGACTTCATTGAGTGAGGGCCCATTGACGGTCAGACTGCTTCCGTCTCCGCGACCCACCCCTCCATTCCCGTTTGGAATTGCGGCTAACCCTTTCGTTGGTCAAAAGGCACAATCCCGAAATCCTTCAAGCGCTCATCCGCTGGCGATCCAAAGTGGATTGGAACAACATCAATTTCAAGAAAAAGACGTGGATGGGGTTGTTGCCGCCATGAGGAAAATCTCCGACCCTTCCGCCTGGGGACCGCAGTTGGACAAGTACAAATCTATTTTTAAATCTTTGGGTGGAAAAAAACCTACTCTTTCACGCTATGCGCGGATCCGCCTAGCGGCCGCGCTTACCCTCCCCTTGGGGTTCAGGAACGGAGACACTATTCGCATAAAGGCATTGGACGTTTTTGTTCAACTCGCACGCAGTGGATTTCTCGCCGATCTGCCCCCCGCCCGTGGACCCTTAGCGGAGAACCCGGACTTCAACGTACGCCAAGCCCGACCCCTGGACTGCTTTGTCGATGAAATTATTGCCATTCTGGCTCAAACCCAATTCGATTCCATCCACCAAGTAGCGATAACGACACTTCAAACAATGTTTTTTATGGACGGGGCCTCGCCAACGCTCATTGCGTCTCGGTTCGGGGAAATAAAAACCGCGATCGAATGGGCCGTCAGGAATTACCCTTCGCGTGCCGTGGAGGCCCAATCACTTCTTAGACGTATCGAGGGTTATGAAAAAACTCACGGTAAACAACGAGGTGCAACATTACATTCGCCAACGCACGACAGGGCATTCGAATTCGCGGCCTAGCATTTTTGAATTTCTACTTTGCGGTTTCGCCTTTTGACGCCCACTCAACGCTAAGCATCGAGACGGACCCCCCGTCGATGCCCTCGATCGGAAACGAAATCTGGTCCTGACTTTGCTCGGTCCCCAATACGTACAGTAGCGGAAGATAATGATCGGGCGTTGGCACCGATAACAAGGCTTGGGAACCCAGTCGTTCATAGTTCACCAAGGCGCGGCTTTGGCGGGCCAAAAGATTGTCGCGCACGCGTTTTTCGAAATCGAGGGCCCAGTCAAATGGTTGCGGATTATGGCGCCCCCAGGCGTAGGCATGCAAATTATGTACAAGGTTTCCACTGCCGATCACAAGTATGCCTTCGTCGCGCAGGGGCGCTAGGCGCTGTCCGAGATCATAGTGAAAGGATGCCGGCTGTGTTTCATCAATGCGAAGCTGCACGACCGGCACATCGGCTTCCGGATAAAGATGGCAGAGGACGGACCAGGACCCATGATCCAGACCCCACTCGTCGTCGAATGCGACCGGCAGCGGCGCTAGCAACGCTTGAATTCTTCGCGCAAGTCCCGGATCCCCGGGAGCGGCGTAGGTGACATCATAAAGTTCTTTGGGAAATCCGCCAAAATCATGAATGGTGCGCGGTGCCGCGCTGATGGTTACAGCCGCACCGGTAATGTACCAGTGCGCGGAAATGCATAACACCGCTTTCGGACGAGGCAAACGCTTGCCGATGGCTCGCCAGGCTTGCGTGTAGCCATTCGAGAGAAGAGCGTTCATCGGGTTGCCATGGCCAAAAAAGAGAGCCGGCATTCGCGTCATGTCGTCAATCCTTTTTCCGAGTTCGTTATTGAGAAATTGGCGTCAGGCTGGAGGCAGAACGAAGCAATCGTTAATTGGCCCGAGCCGCGTGAAGTTCGACGCCTTCATCCGTCGATGTGACGTTGAATTGAATCGGATGGCAGCATACCGCACAATCCTGAATGAAGGACTGCGATTCTTCCATCGGCTCAACGTCGACCTCGATCGTTTCTCCGCAATATGGACATTGGGATTCCAGGGTTTCCAGTGGCATGGCGGTTACCGGTCGTGTTTTTCGACGAACTTCTTAATGTCCTCGACGTGCGCGAGAACCAACTTCGCTTTTTTTACGCCAAATTGAAAAGGGAACTTATCGTCTGGCGTCGATTTAATCACCATCATGGGATTGCCTTTGAATTCAGATTCAGATACTTCAGACATGCGGATCTCCTTTTGCCGTGAGGATAATGCCCGAATAATATCATTTGAGGCGCCATTCGGGCGCAGGTCTTTTCCTTCGTCAATCCTAAACCACATAATGGGTTCTCAGCCCACCGGCTCGGCCACCATGACTTTTTCACGAGAGAAGTCGCGCGCGGGTTGCTTGCTCTTTTTAGGGGAGGAGATAACAAAAAACCGCGACAGTCCAGGAATTTTCTGCAAGGCGAAAGAAAGTCCCAGCGAACCGGACAATACCGCTGCACTGGTCAGCGCCACGCCGACCAGGGGGCTCGCCCCGGTATCTTGCGATAAGACAAAACCCAGCAAGCCGTTCGTCAAAAGCCATATAAAAAATGGGTGGATCAAATAGACGTTATAGCTTTCGCGGCTCATGCGCGTGACGAATCCGCGCAGCCAAGGCCTCTGCGCGAAGATGGATTCATAGTTAATATTTTTGAGAATTAGAAAAAAAGCGGCGGCATGCAGAACGACCAGTGGCGCCACTCCTTGGTAAAACTTTTCATCGAGGGTGCCCGCTTGCCGCAGCGTTCGGCTATAAGTCTCCCAAGCGTTTAACCCGACGATTCCGAGCATTAAAAGGGTCAACCCCTGAATCCCTAGCCGCGATAGGTTGACCTTGTTGAGAACATATCCCAACACGAAAAATCCCCCATAGCCAAGCAAGGTCACTGCCGGTCCGTCGCCGGCACAGCCGGGAAAAATAAATTGCAGCGTCAGGAAACCAAACCAAAGACCCAGCAAGACAGCCAGATCATGGGGTGTGGCGGCGCGGACGAAACGTCGCAAGAGAGGGGTGACCAAGTAAAGGGCGAGAATGACATACATAAACCACAAATGATATTGCGTCGGCCCCTGCAAAAATAACAAAACGGAGTGACCGAGCGCTGAGACTGTTTCCCGCGGGCCCTCGGGACTGGCTTCGTAGAGCGCATAAATGACGGACCAGGTGAAAAAGGGCAGAAAGATTCTGGCGTATCGCTTCCAGACAAACCGGAAATAGGATTCATCGCGCGTCGAGCCCAAAAAGATTGCCCCGCTGATCATGATGAACAACGAGGCGCTCGGGCGGATAATCGAATCGCAGAGATTAAACACCCACCATACGGGACGCGAATAGGCATTGAACCCGGCGCAGATCGGCGCAAACACATGGCTGACGGCGACGAAGAAACCCGCGCACATACGGATTGCGTCAGCGTAAAAGAGGCGTTGCGTGGGCTGTTTTGTGGGGGTCATGGAAGATTCCACGCTCATTATATACGCGCTACCGGCGGCTGCCGGTAGCGATACTCCGGGCCAAACGGTAATCCCGAAGGACCCAGAAAGTTTGGAGGTCTCGCAACGGTGGGAGAGCTCTAGTCCTGTAACCGACTCAACTTTTGCTTAAAATGTTCTTGAAACTTGGCGTCTACTTTGTCGAATTTCACTTGTTGCTCCGGCGTCAGCAGCGCGCGCATTTGCGTGCGTGAGCGCAGGCGGATGGCTTCCAATTGTGTTCGAGCGTCAGCGTAAACCTGGGCAATTTTCGGGTGGTTGGTTTGCCAGATGGCATCCATTTGAGCTTGTTGTTCGGGCGTCAGTTCTAACTCTCGAAAAAACTTCTCGCGCATCTTTTTGCCGTGCCTTCCATGCGATGGATTGTTGTGGCACCAATGCGAAATTACCATGCCCGAGGCCGCGCCGATAAACCAGCCGATTGCCAAAGTAACGATGAGATATTTCCATGAAACGGTCATGGGTTGGTCACCTCGTTCGATAGAATCTGATCGTCCGCAACGACGCTCGAGAGCGACCCTAGCGCGGACGGCTGTTCCTGTTCATCTAAGAAGATGGCGGGTGTGGCCGCAGTCAGGGGTTGCTCTGTATAGACAAAAGCGCCGGCAAAACTGCTGACCGAGAGGGCCAGTGCCGGAAACGCCCAGCGAACAAACAAGGGCCAGCCGAGGCCTGAGGCCTCGGGCTCGAGCGCCCGCACGCGGCGCATGACCTGTTGAACAAAAATCTCCGACGACTTTACACGCAGGGGTTCGAGAAACAGTCGCGACGTGTCCTTCCATTCCAAGAGTGATTGTTGACAGGATGGACAGGTATCCACGTGGGCTTTTAATCGAGCGTGGCTTTCGGCGGAAAGCTCTCCATCGTGAAAGGCAAACAGCTGGTCTTTTAACTGATCATGGTTCATAGCATCCTCACTTACTAGACGATTGGGAGTGCAAAAAGTGGCGGCTTTTGTCCTGCAATAGATGGCGTGCGCGGTGCAATCGCGTTTTGACCGCATCCAATGAGCATTTTAAGATCACCCGAATGGCTTCATAGCTTAGTCCTTCAACTTCCCGTAAGACAAGGACTTCCCGATAGTCTGCGGGCAGGCTCGACAACACTTGCATCACGCCGGCTAACCTCTCCGTTTTCTCAATAAGCGATTCGCTGGGTTCCGCCATTCGCGGCTGGAAGGCGCCCGCTTCACCATCATCATTGTCGGTAACCCGGTCCAGCGAATCGGTTTTTTGCCTTTTGCGCTTGCGCAGTTGGTCCATGCAATGATTGGAAGCGATCCGGTAGAGCCAAGAGGAAAACGAGCTATCTTTGCGGTAGGAGGCGAGAGAGGATAACGCTTTGACGAACACATCCTGGGCCGCATCGTCGGCCTCGGCCGCGTTTAGCAGAATCGAGAGACAAAGCCCCCGCACGCGAGTCTGGTACTCACGCACTAAGGCCGCATAGGCCTCGCGGTCTCCTTTGATGACGGCGTCGATAATTTCGAGATCTTCGATGATTGCGATACCTGTGAAAGACACTTTTGAAAAACTCCGACGTCTTAGGATAGACGCATCATTATATTTGGAGGAGGCTGACATGCGGAAAAAAATTTGGCTGGCGGTGGGCGTGGCGCTCTGGACGTGGCCGTCGCTCGCGCCCTTGCAGGCGCACGAATCCGTTACAGGATCTGACGGCATGGGAACCGATCGCCATGAGGACGAAACCAAGCATTGGCCCAAAGATCTTAATCTTACCCCCGAGCAAAGCAATAAACTCCTAGCGATTCATGAGTCTGCTAGGCAATCCCTAAAGCCCCTGCGGGATCAAGAACATGCTTTGGCCGAGAAATTGGAAATTGAAGTAAAATCCAAGGCCCCCGACAGCGAAATCCAAAAGACACTCGATGATCTAAAAGCCGGGCGAAAAGCGATGATCGAACAGATGGAACGGATGGAGAATCAGAAAAACGCCGTTCTGACCCCGACTCAGCAGGCCAAGATGGTTTTAAAACATAAGAAACATATGGAGCATTTCGGAGGGCATCCCTCGAATAAAGAGGGAACACCGGCCTCGGAAACACCCGCCCATTGATTGTGCTAAGGAGACACTTATGAAAGTAAAGTCCGTTGCCCTGTTAATGATTGGTCTCATCGCCGCTGGAACACATGCCGGGTGGGCGCTCGGAGAGGCCGGGGCGGTGCAGTCCGGCGCCTACCACAGCGCCCAGCCGGTTGCGGAGCAGGTCACTTATAACGATTCCAAAACCGGCTTCTATCGTGAAATTGTCGCTGTGCCGCCGGATTATGGAAAATTAATTACAATTAATTCGCACGAGTGCACAGCCACGCTGTGTTTCGAGTCCTCCGACGGCTCAATACGCAATCTCGTTGTCGACGACTCACAATTGTTGTTGATTTTGCGCAAAGGAAATTTGACCCGACCTTGAAGATCGCTACATTTAACGCCAACTCGATCCGGATGCGCAGCGGCACGATCGTCGACTGGTTGAAGACGCATCGTCCGGATGTGATGTGCATCCAAGAAACCAAAGTGCAGGATGCGGAATTTCCTCTGGCGGCATTCGAAGCCTGCGGATACCATGTTTCCTTTCGCGGAATGAAATCCTACAACGGAGTAGCCGTTTTCACCCGTGAAAAACCGGA
>JBBQYF010000049.1:0-15037 GCA_038208955.1 Elusimicrobiota bacterium | reverse complement strand
TATGTACGACCCCTGGTCCAGCGAAATCGAATGATGGTATCCTGCGTTTCAAGGCAAACCTAAAATAGGGGGACGGAGTACAATAATCAACTAACGCCACAAGCCTATCAAACCGGGCTGGCTTCTTCACTGACGTGTTAGTCCGGAAATTAGCGCCGTTGTTATCGTAATCCTCAGTACAATTAACTTCACGCACTGCAATTAGATGGATAGATGGGGACGGAGTACAACAATCAACTAACTTAATTAGCCTATCAAACAGTGATCGAATTCTCTGCGGCGCGCACCGCTCGTCGCATCAGCTCAGGCGGCGCGTTCCAGCTTAGGGCGAAAATGCAGCGCGCGGAACACACTGAAAATACTGCGCCATTCCGGGTTGCCGCGCTTGCGTAGCATCCGGTGCAGGCTTTCGCGGCGCAGCCGAGATTCTCTTGCCAGGCGAGATATCCCGAAAGCCTTCGCCACGGTGGACAAGGCAGACAATACAAGCTCCGGGTCATTTTCTCGATAGGCAACTTCTAAACAAGAATTCAAATAGGAAAGCGCACGATCCGGGTTTTTGCGAAACCTTAAGATCTGGGCTTCTTCATGGGAAATGACTCGTTTCATTTTCTTCTCCAATAGTCCGCCGCGCACGTTTGAGCTTTGAGGATGTCTCGAAGCTGAGTGGCTTTGTCCCCTCCGCTCAAGAGAATGACCTTCCGTCCACCATCTCGAAGATAGTAAATTCGGTAACCGGGTCCGCTGTTCAGCTTCAGTTCTAAGACCCCACCACCCACCGTACGTGTCGCGCCAAAATTTCCCAAAGCCATACGGGTGACGTAAGCGTCGATGTGGTCGGCATATTGCGCGTCGAGTGTAGCGAGCCACTGTTCGTACAAATCCTTGCCAGCAGGCGTTACATAATGGAGGAGAATGTAACGAGTCGACTCTTCCAGATGTTACCTATAAGTCACAGGCTGTCAATAGTGATATTAAATAATCTGGCCTCATGCTCCTTAGAGAAGGGAGGAGCCGTTCTATTCATTCTTGCTGTAGATAAATAGCGGTTACGGGACGGTCCGCCGTAACTCCCCCAGTTTCGTTAATCAATGCTTAAGTGTGGGTTAAGGTTCGGGCCCTAGAATTGTTGGGCCGCTATTGGCGTACCGTAATTTTAGACTCGGTCACCTAGCACTAGGCGTAAGCTACCAAAACCCCACAAAAGATTGAGTCCGATAATTCATACCGTTTTTGCCTTCCAAGCGCGATTTATTGGCGTCGAAATGAATAAATTCCCGTCATCTGTCTCCAATAAGTGAGAGTTGCCCAACACATAAACCTTAGGAGGATGTTACTTATGGTATCGCTACAGGCCGGGAATGAACTAGACCAGTTGTTGAACTATTCAGAGCGTGTGGGAACGCGTGCTCCGGAATCAAGCGTCGTGAAACGAGCGAAGGATATTTTGTTTCACTCAGCAAGCGTATGGCCGATCATCGCCATCGAAGAGGGGGGACTGAAAGAAGCTCTCTTTCCATACACCTTAATTGTCGGTTTCATCCCCATGGTCGGGGCTTCGCTTCTTGTATCGAGTACTTTAGGTTTTATGTACTCAGCGTTATCGGATGGACTTCCTACGCAAAGTTTGGCCGGAAGCTTGTTCTCCAGTCTTGGACATTTTGTCTATGAACTTTTGGGGCTGCTCGTGATCTCGAAAATTGCCGCCGCCGTCGCGCCCAGTTTCGGTTTACGAAAAAGCTGGGTGCTGTCGACGAGGGTCCTCGTTTACGCGTTCACCCCATCCTATATCGTCGCGGCGGTGGCCTGGGTTCCCGTCGTGGGATGGTTGGCCATGCTCTTCGCCTTCTTGAAGAGCCTTCGCCTGGCGTATGAAGGATTTAGGATCGTTTTGAAGGCTGAAAAGTTGGAACCGTCACCCATACTCGTCGAATCACTTGGGGCCGTCGGCACGGATCAGACATGCGAATTAGCCAAAGTATAAAGGGGATAAAAATGAAAAACATAGCGATGCTAGGTGGTGCCATTGTCTTGACGTTCGCTTCGATAATGCCGAGCGCGGCAAAAGAACTCTCAGGACCTAAGAGACGGATCGCGATAACTTCTTTCGAGGATAAAAGCGATCACATCAACGAACATTGGTCCAATGTGGGAGACGGAATGGCTGAAATGCTCACCACTGAACTTCAGAAAACCGGCAAATTCATCGTGGTGGAGCGTAACCAGTTGTCTTCCGCCATTGAGGAGCAAGCCCTAGCAAAGGTCGGGGCGGTACAAGCGGCCACCGGCGCTAAGTCGGGAGAATTGATCGGCGCTGGGTACGTGGTCACGGGCGCCGTCACAGAATTTGGGATCAAAGAATCGAAATACGGCGCCGGTAATTTGGGAACGCTTCTGCCTTTTGGCGGCAGCGCCTCCGTCGAGATCGAAACAGCGCGCGTCGCGCTCGACCTACGTTTCTTTGACACGACCACGGGCCAGGTGATTGCGACGGAGAGAGTGAGCGTTTCGAAGAGATCGCCGAAGATCGAGTCCGAACTCGACAAAATGCCATCGCTTGAGTTTGGTAAAGACGGTTTTGATGAGACCATTATCGGCAAAGCCGCACGCGAGGCGATCCAACAAGCGGTGGTTCTTGTATTAAAGAATTCCGAAAAAACGCCCTGGTATGGACGCATCGTGAAAGTCGAAGGATCAACCCTGTTCGTAAACACGGGCGAAGAAGACGGACGAAGACCGGGAGATCAATTCCGAGTCATGCGGGCGGGCGAATCAATGATGGATCCGGATACGGGCGAAGCGTTAGGTTCTCAAGCAAGCGAGAAAGGTCTGGTGCGCATCGTGTCGGTGATTGGGAAACGACTTTCGAAGGCCGAGATCGTCAGCGGCAGTGATATTAAACCCAATGACACCATTGAATCGGTCGCATCCACGGTCGGGCAGGTCGTCATACGGTAAAAATGGCGATCAAGACCGTTGGTGACGCGCAATCCGGCTGTCAGCTCAACCGGCGTAGAGGGGTTCAATCCTGGGGGAAATTCCATGCGGCTCAACGGCGAAAGCGTCCCGGAATGCTCCCTTTCGCGGCGTGTGAAGAAAAGTGCGGGTCGACCTAAAATGTTCTCGAGCACAGGACCCCGTCGGAGCCGACATGCCAATCCCAGCTGCTCGTAGAGGGTTTTTGATGATGTTTCCAAAGCGCCCGAGCGACGCCGAATCCTAAGAGGGCCCCACCGACAATGTCGCTTGACCAATGTTGGTTGCTGTAAATGCGCGAGAAGGCGACCCCCGTGGCCACGGCATAGGCGGGCAAGGCGACTTTCCAGCCGGGGTAATAAGCGGAAAGCGTCGTCGCCGCCGCGAAAGCGCAGGTCGTGTGACCCGAGGGAAAACTGCCGCTTAACTTGTGCGTCCTGAATTCGAAGGGATCATCTGTTGCGTAAGGACGGGTGCGGCCGACGGAAATTTTTAGCGTATAGCTGAGGGCGCCGGCCCAAAGAAAACTTTCCAGCATCTCTGTGGCGGCATGCGTTTCGTAGTCGTCGTGAGTCGCCCAACCATTGATCGCAAAAACGCCCCACAGCAGCGGGCCGCCGAATTGAGCGACGTCGCCAAAGGTTTTCAAGCCGGTAGCGGACCCCGTGTCCTTGGTTGAATAGAGATTGCGGCGGGTGATTCGGTCGAGCGCCACGGACCCCCCAAAGATCGTGACGGCTCCGAGCGCTACCGGCAGGTCGGTCGCGCGCAAACGCAGGGGTGAGGTGTATAGAAAAATACCATCATGGTATGTGCTTGAAAGAAATGTCGAAGGCGAATCGGCCCGTACCGCAAGGGGACTCATGAGGGCCCCAACGAGCAGGAAGGCTTTCATCTTCATCGTTTTAAAGCTTTGCTACGACGGCCCTCTCGCGTCGAACGATCAGCGTTCAGGCTGTCCCGGGATGGGGGTGCCCATGACGGCGTCTTTGAGGGTGGGCTGAACATCAATTTCGATCGCCGCCTTCTCTTGAGTGTTGTAATAGGCGATGACCGGATCTCCGGTTTTAAGGGACGTCCAAGGTAACGTGTGGTTATTGGAGTCCAGAACGCGCGTATCCGGTTTTAGACGCATCGGCAGCGATTTCGACGTATCTTGTACGGTCACGCGACCCCCTTCGGAGTCGACCGAACTGATCTTCCCTTTTACTTCGACCAAGGCCCGCAGATCGTCGGGATGAGCTAAAATCTCTTTATCCGCTGCTTCCAGCAAGGGCGTTCCAATCAACAGGATGGCGAGGCCAACAATTGGGAAGTATCGCATAAGCGTTAGAGTCATCAGCCGAGCATAACGTTACATCCGACGGAAATCCTTTGTCAAAAAAATCGGCCAGCGTGATAAAATAACCCGCATGCGATCAGCAGAATCCATCCAAGCGGAAATTGTGGAACGGTTTGGTTTCTTTCCACCCTTTTACCAACCGGCCTTGGCCAATCCAACCATTTTGGAGAATTTATGGCAGCAAACGTTGTCGGGATATATCGATAACCCCATCCCCGCTCTGTTTAAAGAAAAACTCGCGGCCCTCGTCTCGCGTTATTGCCCGGTGCCGTACTGTCTCGTGTGCCACACGTCAAACCTAAGGCCCTTGGGAATGGCCGCCCCCGAAATTTTAGCGCTGCTCGAACGACCCGTGCCCGACGTCGACGACCTGATGATCATCGTCACAAAAGCACGTTCATCCATCCAGCAGCCGCTGGTGGTTTGGCCCAAGCCGGGGTCCGAAGTAGATGAGGCAATATTGTATTTGGCCATCGATGTTTTTCGCCAGCCCGAAGGCAACCTTCCCTATCATGCCTCCTTAAAAGAGTTGCTCAGTCCCTTTTTGTTTGACAGCCTCGTGATGTTTTTGGCGTATAACAAAACTTGTTTGACGTGGGCTGAAGCCCATCCCGAACTTCCATTCGAAGCAGACCAACGGGCGATCGATAATCTGGCTCCGCTGGTCAATGAAGAGCCGCGGTTGTCCGTTTTTCTGCGTGACTATACGCCTCGTTTTCAGCGCGGTTTGGTGTCGCGCCAGCGAGCCAAAACGCTGCGTAAAACGGAAAAACTCTTTAAATTGGTCGTCGAAGGCGTTATGGATTACGCGATCATCGTCATCGATCTTGATGGTTTCATCGCCGAATGGAACATCGGGGCGGAGCGAATTCTGGGCTACAAAGAAGAAGACGTCGTCGGCCAGTCGATTGAAATATTTTTCACTCCGGAAGATCGGGCGGCGGGTGTTCCTGCCAAAGAATTGGCTCGGGCGCGGGAGACAGGACATGCGCTTGACGAACGCTATCATTTGCGGCAAGACGGCATGCGCCTTTGGGTAAAAGGGTTTATGACGGCCGTGAAATCGGAAGACGGCACGTTGCAAGCCTACGCGAAGATTATTCAAGACTTGACGGATCGCAAAAAAATCGAAGACGAACTCGCCCGCTGGAATGAAGAGCTCGAGGACCGCGTTCAAAAACGAACTCAAGAACTGGCGAACTCCCAGGACGCCTTGCACCAGGCGCAGAAACTCGAAGCCGTGGGTCAACTGGCGGGCGGCGTTGCGCACGATTTTAATAATTTGATTACGGGGATTCTCGGCATGAGCGAGGATCTTAAAAGTTCGATGCCGGCCAGCGATCCGCGCCGCGACGATGTCGAGGAAATTATCAAAGCGTCGAATCGCGCTTTTGGCGTGACCCGGCAACTCTTGGCTTTCGGCCGGCGCCAGATTATCCAGCCCAATATTGTGGAGGTCAAAGCCGTGGTGGGCGAATTGCAGCGCTTGCTTGAGCGCGTATTGGGCGAAGACATCGAAATCCGGGTCCAGTTGGCGGAAACGAGTGGAATTAAAATTGATCAGGGCCAGCTCGAGCAAGTCTTAATGAACCTGGCGATCAACGCGCGTGACGCCATGCCCAACGGTGGAACCTTGGTGATCAAGACCGAAAATGTGGAACTGGAGGAAGGGGATTCGGATCGACATTTTCAAGTGGCCGCCGGCCCCTATGTGAAAATCGAAGTGTCCGATACCGGCCACGGCATGACGAAGGATGTTCTCGCACATATTTTTGAACCGTTCTTCACCACCAAAGAAAAAGATCGAGGTACCGGCCTCGGACTGTCAACCGTTTACGGGATCATCAAGCAAAGCGGGGGAGACATTTACGTCTACAGCGAGCCCGGGCTGGGGACATCCTTTAAAATGTATTTCCCAGTCGCCACCGGCGATCGCCTGGTTAGCGACCGGAAACCTTCAGCGGTGAAACCTGCTCTGGGTCAACAAACCATTCTCGTCGTCGAAGACGAAGACATCGTTAGAAAAGTCGTTATCAAAAGACTCAAGAAAGAAGGGTATCACGTGATCGAAGCGCGTCATGGCAAGGAAGCGTTGGAGTTGATCAACGCGAGCACCATATCTCTTGACCTCATCGTAACCGATGTCGTGATGCCCGGCATGAACGGCAAAGAAGTCGTTGATCGTCTTCATGAGGTCTGGCCCGGTGTCCCGGCTCTTTACATGTCAGGCTACCCCGAAGACATTATCGCTCACCGAGGGATTCTCTCCCCGGGTATCGATTTTATCGAGAAATCAAATTTGGCCTCGGGCTTAGCCGCGAAAGTCCGGGACGTGATCGATAAATCACGGGCCAGCGTCGAAGTGTCCGTTTAATCGTGAGCGGCTCGACGTCGCCGAGCCTCTATCCCCGTTCAAAAATAGTTTTTTTCATCTGGGTCCTCCTGCTGTTGATCTCAAGAACCGGCCAAGCCGGGCTGTTCGATCATTCCGTGTACGACCGAATACTGCATAATTACGTCGACCGGGAAGGCTATGTCGACTATCAAGGGTTACGTGACAATAGCCAGACGGCCTTGCAGACGTATCTCGATGCCATGGCGGTGGCCGACATGGGCGGATGGACAAAAGATGAGCGTGTCGCCTTCTGGATCAATGCGTACAACGCCCGAGTCTTAAGTATTATTCTCGAGCATCCCGAGTTAAAAAAAATCAGCGATAATTTCGAGTTATTTAATCGAGCCTATCGCGTCGCCGGTCTACCGCTCTCGGCGAACGAAATCAAACATCGTGTGCTATTCAGCGAGAAAAATCCAGACAATCAACAAGGGCCGATTAAAGGCGTGACGGTAATGCCCGTCGATGGGCGATGGTATTTTGCCTTGGTCGGTGGCGCCGTCGACAGTCCGCCGCTGCGCGCCTCGGCGTACACGCCGGAGAATCTCGACCGCGCCTTAAGCGACAATGCCCGCGTTTTTATTAACGATCCGCATCACGACCAAATGTTGAATGGCCGTTTGCATCTGTCCCAGGTGTGGAAGTGGGCGGCCCACGCGCTCGAACCGCTCGGCGGTGCGGCGAGCTTTCTCTCGGCGCATATTGACGCCGACCGGCGGCTTGATGCCGCGGCCCTGCAAGTGTCACTGGCCGATCAATGGGCCACGGCTATTTACGATCCCTTCGATTGGACGGTTAACGACGTGCGGCATCGAAGTAGCGGCCTGCCAAAATCCTCCGAAGACAATTCATCCGAGCCTTCGGCCGTTACTCCACCCAGCAGCCCTCTCGATACGAATGCGAGCGAACCGCCCCCCGCGCCCCTGCATCCCGCGCCTACAGATCTAAACCTTCACTAGTCTTGGATGTCGTTGTACGGAAGCGGTACTTCCCATTACGCGCCGAATCCCGGATTGGTAGAATAGGATAATGAAGCGCCCTTACACTTGGATTTGGCGTTATGGGCATGCTGTCGTCGCCGTATTTTTTGCCTTTGCGATCAATTACTTTCTCCAGCCGTGGATGGGTCACACGATTTTCTTTTTTTACTTTCCGGCCATCCTTTTGACGGCTTGGTACCAGGGCCTTGGCCCTTCGATCTTGGCACTCCTTTTATCCGATGTGTTGTTGTACCGTTACGCGGCGTCGGTCGCTTTTTTTCCGCCGGCGACCGCCTGGATTCGCATCAGTTTATTTTCATTCGTCAATCTGTTAGTCGCCCTGTTTTCTGAAGTCCGGCGCAAACGCGACGAACGATCGCGTTTCATCGTCGATGCCATATCCGATGGGTTGTGCCTCATCGGCAAAGACTGGACCATTACTTATATGAACCGTCCCGCTCAGGAATTAACGGCGTCCCTGGGCGTTTTGGTTCAACGTTCCCTGTGGGAAGCTTGTCCGGGTTTGGACAAGAGTCCCTTCGGAGACGCGTTCCGGCGCGCCATGAAGGAGAATACAATCGAGCGGGTCGAAGGATTTATGGAAGCGCTCGGTCGTTGGCTGCACATTAATAGTTATCCTTCGGAAGATGGATTGCTCTTAGCATTGACGGATATCACGGAACGCGTCGAACGAGAAGCGATTATCCGCGAAAGCAATGATCGCCAGCGCCTGGCCATCGAAGCGGGACACATCGGCTTTTGGGATTGGGATATTCCGGGCGACCGGGTATCTTGGTCGAGCCGCACCTACGAATTCCATGGGATGGAGCCAGGCAGTTTCGGCGGGTCGGTCCGCGAATTCCAAAAACTAATTCACCCGGCGGATGCGGAAGGGGTAGAACAGGCGATCCAAACTTCGCTGAAAACCAAACAACCGTATGTGGTTGAATTTCGGATTATCAGGCCGAACGGCGAAGTGCGCTGGATCACGACGCGCGGACAAGCGATCTTTGACCAAGAGGGGCGGCCGTCTCGGATGCTGGGCGCTTCCTTGGATGTGACGGACCGAAAAAAAACAGAGGACGATCTGCGAGCCGGGCGCGAAGCCTTGGCGCAGCTTAACCGTGAGCTCGGAAAGCGCGTTGAAGATCGCACACGCGAGCTGCTGCAGGCACGCGAAGCCTTGTACCAATCGCACAAGTTGGAAGCCGTCGGTCGTCTCGCTGGCGGCGTGGCTCATGATTTCAATAACCTGATGACCGGTATTCGTGGTATCGCCGAAGAGCTTCTTGAAACCTCGCCTGCCGAGTCGCCCCAACGGCGCGACATCGAAGACATCATACGAGCCGTCAATCGCGCCAATACGCTTACCCGGCAGTTGTTGGCGTTTAGCCGACAACAAATTATGGCCCCGGCGGTGCTTCATCTCAATAGCGTCATCGAGGAAATGAAGACGCTGCTTCAGCGCATGATCGGTGAACACATCGAATTCAAGACAAAGCTCGACCCTGAGCTCGAAACGATAAAAGCCGACCGCAGTCAGATTGAACAGATTCTTCTAAACTTAATTTTAAACGCCCGTGACGCTATGCCGCAGGGCGGGCAAATCGAAATAATCACATCGATGGTCGACATTGAATTGAACGGGTCTGTGCCGGGCTCTGAACTCGAACCCGGACGTTACGTTAAACTCCAAGTGTCGGACTCTGGCACGGGGATTCTGGAAATGGTCCAGCAGCACATATTTGAACCTTTCTTCACCACCAAGTCGAAAGAGAAGGGAACGGGACTAGGACTCGCAACGGTCTACGGCATTGTCAAACAAAATGGCGGCGACATCGTCGTGCGGAGCAAGCCAGGCGAGGGAGCGACCTTCACGATCTGTCTTCCGGTTGTTTCCGAAGCGTCCTCGGTTCTCCCGAGTGAGCCTCGTACGGCCCATGCCGGCGGCGGCGCGGAAACTATTCTGATTGTCGAAGACGAGGCGATTGTGCGGCGAGTCGTCGTCAATGTCTTGACGCGGCGCGGTTATCAGATTCTGGAAGCCGGCGACCCCACAAAGGCCTGGGAAATCGCCAGCACATTTAAGGCGCCGATTCATCTGCTTTTCACGGATGTCATCATGCCGGGGATGAATGGGCGGCAATTAGCAGAAACGGTGCAATCACTGCGGCCGGGCATCAAGGTGCTTTACACGTCCGGTTTTACGGAAGATATCATCGATGTCCGCGGCTCCCTAAAGTCGGGTATCGCTTTCATCGAAAAAAGTTTTAATGCCGATCAGCTGGCGACTAAAGTGCGAGAAACCTTAGACACATAAGGTTCAACTCCGCTATTTGATGATGGCGATTTTCCCCACCACCGGCTTTCCTATCGCCCCCCCACTGACCTCATAGAAATACAGTCCCGAAGCTACGTTTTGACCGCCGGCGTTGGTGAGATCCCAGGGGATCGTATTGCCGGCCCCGTTCGGAAGCGTCTTCACGGACAATCCAGCTAGGTTAAAAATTTTGACCGTCGCTCCGGGGGGAATGTTCGCAAAGGTAATTAGCCGCTGAGTTTCAAGCCGCGTGTCCCAGGGATTTGGATAAGCAAATACGCTCCCGAGAACCGGAGTGGCAAGGGGGGTAATGGCCGCGGTCTGGGCGGCCAGCGTGACGGCTTTTGCGGCGTTGACTCGTCCCCAACCGAAATCGATATCGTATCCAGGGTTGCCAATATCGTCGGCCGAGTTAAACAATATTTGTTGCGCCTGCGCGGCGGTAAAATTTCGATCAATGGCATAGATTAAAGCAACAACGCCGGCGGCAATCGGCGCCGAAAACGAGGTACCGTCGTAAAGAGCGACGTCGCCCAGGCCATTGCCGATCGAACAGTTGTTGCAGTTCGTCGTCAAGATACTCACGCCGGGCGCTGAAACGGCGATGTCGCTGCCAAAGTTGCTAAAAAAAGCTAGCGCGTCATTTTGGTCTGTGGCCGATACCTCAATGATTGAGGTGTTGGTTGGACAACCTTTATTTATAGGACTATTGCCGGCCGCTTGAACCACCAGTCCGCCTTTGGAAATCATGTAGTTGGCGGCGTTGATCATGGTTTGGGAATCGCAGGAGGTATCGCTGCCGAAGCTGACATTAACCACTTTGGCGCCGTGATCGGCTGCATACATAATCGCGGCGGCGATGGCCTCGTCATCCGAGGTCCCGCTCGTATCGGCTCCCAGAGTAATTTTAATTGGCAAAATGGTCGCGTTGAAAGCAACACCGGAGCCGTCGACGGCATTATTGCCGATCGCGGCCGCCGTTCCCGCGACGGCTGTGCCATGACCGTTGTAATCAACGATATCGCTTGTGCCGTCCATCGAGTTGTAGCCGGGCAACCGCAAGTGGGCGGCTAAATCCGGATGCGAGGCTTGGACGCCGGTATCGGCAATTGCAATAATCACACCGCTTCCCGTGGTCTGATCCCAAGCGGCCGGGGCTGAAATTTTGGTGAGATGATACTGATTTAAAAACAGTGGATCGTTCGGCGTCAGCACCGGGTAGAGGTAATGGTCGACTTCGGCGTATTCAATCGTATCCGGGTGCTTCGCGTGAAGGCGGGCGATCATACTCTCCGGTGTTTCGCCCGTCGGAATCTGCAGGACCTGAAGACCAATCCCGGCGATCTCGCTTTTCATGGTTAACCCCTGGGCGGACATCGCTTGCGCGCGCATGCCGTTACTCGCCTGGGGGCGGAACTTAACCAGGATTCGGTCGGCGGCGCGCGAGGGCCGGCTTCGCGGCGCGATGAGCGGCACGCGCGATACGGCTTGCACAGCGCCGCTTAAAGAAACGGTCAAAACCAGGACAAGAAAACGTCCGACGATTTTCATCGCGCGGCCTTTTTACCATGGCCGGAGGCCCCAGGATGCTGCGCCGCAGTTGTTTCGTCGTCGGTAAGCACCTGATAGATCGTATCGTAATTGCTTTGGTGTTCCGATGCGAGGGATTTTGGTTCGCGCGGCGACTGGGTCACCGATTTGATGCGAAGCGCGGGTGGCGATTTGGAGAAGCGCAGCGTCAAGGTGAAGTAATGGGTGTTTCCTAAATTGCTATAGGGAACATAAGCATAAGCAAACTCCTGGCCCCAAAAATAGATACCGAGGCCAGCCGTTAAGCCGGCCGCGCCCGAGAGATCTTTCGTATGCGTCGAATCATAGCCCCCGCGCAGCGCGAAGAGGTTTTGGTAGCGCCATTCAGCCCCCACGTGACCACTGAAGAGCCCCGTTTTCCGGTAAACGCCTTCCAGCGAAATGTCGAGCGATGGCAGCGCTTGCCAGAGCGCGCCCAAGCGTCCCGCTAACGGCAACGGATCGGATTCGCGGACAAATTTTACCGACGATCCCAGATTGGCCACGGTCGTTCCGATATAAAAATTCTCCGCCGCTTTGTAAAGCGCGCCCAGGTCCGCGGCATAAGCATTGGCGCTCACGTCCGAAAGTGTTTGCCGAATCACTCGTCCGCTCAACCCGAGCGCCAAATGATCGGTCACCGATTGGCCGTAGGCCAACGAATAGGCGGCAAAGGAAGTTGAAAAACTCCCCGCCTGCAAACCTTGATCGTTATAAGAGGTGATATCGCCGGATCCGAGATATTGCACGGCCGCGCCGATCCCGCCGCGCCGAGCATGATCGTCGTCTGCATCGTCGTCGGCCCGCCCAAAGAGAGGTATGGCCGCGCCTAAAAAATCGTAGTGCACCGACTCTAAATAGGCGAGATGGGTGCCCGATACTTCAATGGCATCGACCAAACCGAGCCCCGCTGGATTCCAAACAGCGGCATAGGCATTCATGGCTTGTGCGGTGTAGGCCGAGCCCACCGCGGCCGGCTCAGCCCCGACGGGAATATCCAGAAAGCTTGCGCTTTCTGTTCCGGTCGTGGCGTTCGCGGGCAAACAAGCGGCAGTCACTAACATCAGGGCGGCACTCCAAATTCGCATGGTCAAAGAATTGTGTTAGGGGTTGTCCACATTTGCAAGTGATTATCCATAATCCCTTTGGCCCACATAGTAAAATTAACGAGGGGCTTCGGCTTTTCTACGGGACAAAGACTCGTGATGAACCCTTCCGCGACAGGATTGTTAGCGTTTGACGAGGAGAAAAATCCCTACCAACGCAAAGGCCACAGCGGCGCATTTTTGTATTTTGGCAGGATTTAAGATTTTCTTCGCACCATGGCCGATAAGCGCCGTTAAGCCGCAAGCCGCCCAGAGTCCGAGCGTCGAGGAAAAGAAAATCGTTAGGGGAGCGTGCGTTTGAGCGACCAACGTCGCTGTCGCCAGCTGGGTAATATCGCCCCATTCGGCGATGAAATTGACAAGAAATGAAGATCCTGCGATCTTCCAAAAACCCAGGGCCGGTTTTTTATCCTCAGCTTGCACCAGCTCTTCCACTTCATTTTTTTCGCGCCAGGCAACGACGGCAAAAATGAGAAAAACAATTCCGGCGACCACGTGGACGGGTCGAGAAGGCAGGCGACTCAGCAAGGAACCGAGAAGGACGGCGACCAGGCTTTGGATCGCCAGGGCCGCCGCCGCGCCGGCGAAAACGGGTCCCGCACGATGCCGGGCGGCGAGCAAGAGCGTCGCCATGGCTGTTTTGTCTGGAAGTTCGGCCAAAAAAATTAGCCCGAAGGTGGAAGCAAATAAGGTCCAATTCATCCCACGATTATACAGAGAATGTAAAATAATAGGACGCCCAACAGGGTTTTAAAAGGATATCGCATGGACAAATCAATTGTCGCAATGGCCTCTGATCACGCCGGGTTTGCGCTCAAAGGCGATCTGGTAGGGCATGTCAGGGATCTTGGCTGGCCCGTTCTCGACCTCGGCACCACGAGCGACGCTCCCGTCGACTATCCCGATTACGCGGAGAAAATCGGCCTGGCGATCCGCGAGAAGCGGGGCTGGAGGGGGATCTTAATTTGTGGCAGTGGAGTGGGTGCGTCTGTGGCGGCGAATAAGATTCCCGGCATTCGCGCCGGTCTTTGTCACGACACCTATTCCGCTCATCAGGGCGTCGAACATGACAATATGAATATCCTGGTGCTGGGTTCGCGAGTCATCGGCAGTGAACTGGCAAAGGATCTGGTCTCGGCTTTTCTAAACGCGCGCTTTTCCGAGGGCGAACGCCATATTCGTCGCTTGGAAAAGATCGCTCGTTTGGAAGAGCGTTTTTTAGCGCGCGACTGACCGCCTCGATGTCCGTCGATTATCTGGAACGAATTCTCAATTCGCGCGTCTACGACGTCGCGATCGAGACGCCGCTCGAACCCGCGGCAGCATTGTCCCGTCGCCTGAACCATCGGGTGTTGATCAAACGCGAAGACCTACAACCCGTCTTTTCCTTTAAAATTCGCGGAGCCTATAACAAAATGGTGTCTCTGTCGCCAGCGCTGCGCGCCGCCGGAGTGGTGGCCGCTTCGGCGGGCAATCACGCGCAAGGCGTTGCCATGGCCGCTCAGAAGCTGGGTTGCCGGGCGACCATCGTCATGCCCGTCACGACGCCGGAAATTAAAGTGAAGGCCGTTTCGGCACGCGGGGCCACAGTTCTTTTACACGGCGATACGTACGACGATGCCTACACCCGCGCCAAAGCGCTCGAGCAAGAAGCCGGCTACACGTTCATCCATCCTTACGACGACGTTGACATCATCGCCGGGCAGGGAACTGTCGGCTTAGAAATTTTGCGCCAGAATCCCGGTCCACTCGATGTCATTTTTGTGGCCGTGGGAGGCGGAGGTTTGATCGCGGGAATCGCCGCCTATGCGAAACGCGTTCGTCCCGGCGTGAAAATTATTGGAGTGGAACCACGCGATGCCGATGCGATGGCCCAATCGTTGCGCGCGGGTCGGCGCGTGACGCTCAACCATGTGGGTCTTTTTGCGGATGGTGTGGCCGTTAAACAAGTCGGCGAGGAGCCGTTCCGGATATGCCGCGAGCTCGTTGATGAGATGGTTCTCGTCGATACGGACGATATTTGCGCCGCGATCAAAGATATGTTTGAAGAAACGCGCACCATCCTCGAACCCGCCGGCGCCCTGGCGATGGCGGGGCTCAAGCGTTACGTCGAGCGAGAAGGCGGAGAAGGCCGCACGTATGTGGCGGTGGCTTCCGGCGCCAACATGAATTTTGACCGGCTGCGGTTTGTCGCCGAACGCGCTGAACTCGGCGAAGCGCGGGAGGCCATCCTCGCCGTGACGATCCCGGAAGTCCCCGGCAGTTTCAAATCCTTTTGTCAGTTACTAGGACGTCGCAACATCACAGAGTTTAACTACCGCTACGCCGATCCCCGTGAGGCGCATGTTT
>JBBQYF010000048.1:0-15225 GCA_038208955.1 Elusimicrobiota bacterium | reverse complement strand
ATGAACATGATTTGCCTCGGCGGTCGAGTGGTCGATTTGAAATTCGCCTGGGAGTTGGTCGATATATTTCTCCATGCACAATTCAGCGACGCCGCGCGCCACCGCCGACGCCTGGTCAAGATCGCGGAATTGGAACACGAGAGAATCGGGGTCCGGCCATGAAGATCAGTCCATTAGCGGGAAAACCCGCGGACCCCTCGACGCTTATCGACGTTCCAAAATTGATTACAGCTTACTACGCGGAAATTCCGGATCCCGCGGTGCCGGCTCAAAGAGTTTCGTTCGGCACTTCGGGCCATCGCGGCTCCGCCTTTACGCTTTCTTTTAATGAAGCGCACATCCTGGCCATCAGCCAAGCCATCTGCCTCTACCGTCTGCGTGAGAAAATCAATGGGCCACTTTTTATTGGGCTAGACACACATGGGCTCTCCGTGCCGGCCATGGCGAGCGCGCTTGAAGTATTGGCGGCCAATGGGGTTGATGTGATGTTGGCCGAAAAAGATGCCTACACCCCGACTCCCGTGATTTCACACGCGATCCTCACCTATAACAGGGACCGAAAGACAAGGCTAGCGGATGGCATTGTGATTACGCCCTCGCACAATCCCCCGCATGACGGCGGCTTCAAATACAATCCGCCCAATGGGGGACCAGCCGAGCCGGAGGTGACGGATTGGATCCAGGGCAAAGCCAATGAATTCCTGGAAAATGACCTCCTAGGCGTGAAACGATTCCCCTATGAGAAAGCGCTTCGTGCCGCTACAACGCATCGTCACGACTACATCACCGCCTATGTCAACGATCTCGGACACGTGATCGATATGGAGCTCATTGGCCGCTCCAAAATCACTTTAGGCGTCGATCCTTTGGGCGGCGCCGGCGTTCACTACTGGCCGCGCATCGCCGAACGGTACAACCTGAACCTGACCGTCGTTAATAATGCCATCGATCCGACATTCCGTTTTATGTCCGTCGACTGGGATGGACAAATCCGCATGGACCCTTCCTCCCACTTTGCCATGCAGCGGTTGATCGGTATGAAAGATCGCTTCGACATCGCCTTCGCTTGCGATACCGATCATGATCGACACGGCATCGTTACGAAAAGCTCGGGCCTTCTTGCCCCCAATCATTACCTCTCTGCAGCTATTTTCTACCTCTATCAACACCGGCCTTTATGGCGCAAAGAGGCGGCGGTTGGAAAAACTGTGGTGAGCAGCCAGATGATTGATCGCGTGGTTGCTAAATTGAGCCTCATGCTTTACGAGGTTCCCGTCGGTTTCAAGTGGTTCGTCGATGGGCTACTCGACGGGTCGCTGGGTTTTGGCGGCGAAGAAAGCGCAGGAGCGTCGTTTCTTCGCATCGATGGCAGCGTCTGGACGACGGACAAAGATGGCATTGTCCCAGCCCTTCTGGCCGCCGAAATTACGGCACGGATGGGAAAGGATCCCGGAGAAGTTTACAACGATCTGGTGCATGAATTTGGCAACCCGTTTTATGACCGCGTTGAAGCACCAGCCACGGCGTCACAGAAGGAAGCGCTTAATAAATTGTCGTCGCAGCAAATTCAATCTTCAGATCTCGCGGGAGAAAAGATCAAAACGATCCTTACCCAGGCGCCGGGCAATGGCGCATCGATTGGCGGCGTGAAGGTGATCGCGCCAAGCGGATGGTTCGCGGCGCGTCCGTCCGGCACGGAAGATATTTACAAGATTTATGCGGAGAGCTTCCAAAGTGAAAACCATCTTCGGCGCATTATCACAGAAGCGCAATCGATTGTTGATCAGGCTCTTAGTGAGAGTACAGGGTTAGAAAAAGCGCATGTTTAAGGAAACATCCTTATGAAGAGTCGATCGCCGATTATCTGTTTATTCACCGACATCGGCGGCGTTTTGCTCACGAACGGTTGGGATCACGTCGAGCGCAAACGGGCGGCCACGCACTTCAAATTGGCATGGACGGAATTCAATGCGCGTCATCGTTTGATGTTTGAAACGCACGAAGAAGGAAGGCTCTCGATCGACGACTATTTGGACCGCGTGGTGTTCTATGAAAAACGATCTTTCACGCGCATTCAATTTAAGCGTTTTATGTGCGAACAATCGAAACCATATCCGGCCATGATTGAATTAGTCGCTCAGCTAAAAATCAAAAACAAACTCAAGATCTTTGTGGTAAGTAATGAATCGAACTATCTGAACGCGTATCGCATCCGAACTTACGGGTTGGATCGCTTTGTGGACGGCTTTATTTCCTCGTGCTATGTGGGTCTGAGAAAACCGGACAAGGAAATCTATCGATTGGCATTAGACATTGCTCAAGTGCCGACACGCCAGATTCTCTATCTCGAGAATACCCCGATGTTCGCCCAGATTGCCGAAGGAATGGGGATCCGAAGCATTCTTCATACCAATTTTAAATCGACGTGTGCGAAACTTGCGGCACTCGGATTGCTGAATAACAAAGGCGTCAATGATGAAATGAAAAAAGGGACTCCCGGATGAATTATCGGAAAACCTTTCGGGTCAAAGCCGGCGAGCGCATTCATCTGGACAAACGTGATCCTGCGTTCAAAGGAAAGCACGAACACAAACACGCGGCCCATGCAAAGATCAAGAAGCTCCAACAGCGCATGGATCAGCTGCAGTTCCGGCTTTACGCCGAACATAAGCGCTCACTGCTAATCGTCCTTCAGGCGCCAGACGCGGGGGGGCAAGGATGGCGTGGTTCGGCACGTCATCGGCGTGATGAATCCGCAAGGCTGCCGCGTGTTCGGATTCAAGCAGCCGTCGCCCGAAGAACTCGCGCATTCTTTTCTGTGGCGGATCGAGCGCCAGGTTCCTAAGCGCGGCGAGGTGGTGATTTTCAACCGTTCGCACTACGAAGATGTGCTCATCGTGCGGGTCCACGATCTGGTTCCGAAAAAGGTGTGGTCTAAACGGTACGCACAGATCAATGACTTCGAGCGGAAACTTCTGGCCAACGGCACGCACATCTTGAAGTTCTTCCTGCACATCAGCAAGGACGAGCAGCTGAAGCGTTTCAAGAAGCGGATCGACGATCCCGAGCGGCAGTGGAAAATCAGCGAAGCCGATTACACCGAACGAAAATATTGGAAAGATTACGAGGCGGCCTATGAGGACGTGCTCGGCAAATGCAGCACGAAGGAAGCACCGTGGTTTGTGATCCCTTCAGACCATAAGTGGTTCCGCAACCTTGCGATTTCCGAAATCATTGTAGATACCATGGAAAAGATGGGCATCAAAACGCCGAAGCCGACAGTGGATATCGCTGAGATACGCAGGAAATATCACGAAGCGGACGAACGGGCAAAGCGGAAATAAGGAAGTGATTATGGAAGACCTGGACGCTTTTAAGAATAACGAAATGACAGTACAAGGAGCCAAACCATGAAAGCAACGAAATCAGTAACCAAAGATCCTATCTGTGGAATGACCGTAGACGAAGGCACCGCCCTCCACGCTGAACGCGATGGAAAGACGGCCTACTTTTGCGGCGAAAAATGCAAAGAAAAGTTTCAGTCTATGCCCGCCGGAGCGAAGCTGGAAAGTAAGTCGAAAGGCTGTTGCTGAGAGAACCCGCTCTATAGGACGATGGCACACATACTGACGGTCAATGGCGGTTCGTCCAGCATCAAGTTCGCATTATTTGAGGCTCGTGACTCTCTGCCGAAGATTTTCGAAGGCCGCCTCGAGCGCATCGGATCACCCGACGCTATCTTTGCGGTCAAAGGGTCTTCGGCAGCTGATCACTTCTCACGCGCGGTCACCGCGCCGGATCATACGGTGGCGGTGAACGTGCTGATGGATTGGGTGGAAGAAAGGGTCCGGCACGAGCCGCTCTCTGCGGTGGGGCACCGCGTCGTCCATGGCGGATCCAAATACGTTGAGCCGCAGCGCATCACGCTGGCGATGGTGGCCGAGCTGCACAAGCTCAGCCCGTTTGATCCCAATCATTTGCCGGAAGAAATTCTTCTCATGGAGGCCTTTCAGCGACGATTTCCAAATCTTCCGCAAATCGCCTGTTTCGATACGGCTTTTCATCACGACATGCCGCGCGTAGCACAGCTGTTGCCGATTCCACGCCGTTATGAGGCCAAAGGTGTTAGACGTTACGGTTTTCACGGCCTGTCGTACGCCTATTTAATGAGCGAGCTCGAACGTCTCGCGGGCTCTCGGGCTGCTAAAGAACGCGTAATCCTGGCCCATCTGGGTAGCGGTGCTAGCTTGGCTGCGGTGAGAGACGGCAAAAGCCTGGACACCAGCATGGGATTTACGCCGACGGCGGGACTCGTGATGAGTACCCGTTCCGGTGATCTGGATCCCGGGCTGGTTTCATTTCTAGCGCGCAGCGAGCAGATGACCGCTGCCCAATTTGATCAGATGGTCAACCGCGAGTCGGGTCTCTTGGGCGTCTCCGAGACGAGCGCCGATATGAAGGACCTGCTGGCGCGCGAAAGCCGGGACGTCCGCGCGGCGGAATCGATAGCGCTCTTTTGCTACCAGGCCAAAAAATGGATCGGTGCTTATGCCGCTGCGCTCGGCGGCCTGGACACGCTTGTCTTTGCCGGAGGCATCGGCGAAAACGCGCCCGCCGTCCGCGACCGCATTTGCGAAGGCTTAAGCTTTCTGGGGATCGAATTGGAAAAGGCGCGTAATGACAACACGGCGGCTGTGATTTCGACGGATAGCAGCCGCGTCGTTGTTCGCGTCATTCGCACAGATGAAGAACAAATGATCGCACGTTCCATTTGTCGCATGCTGGGCCTTAACACAACTTTAAAGGAGACACACAGATGAAAATTAACACCGCTACAACGGCGACTGCCGAGCGCGCCGCGGAAATAGAACAACTCGGGCCCGAATTGCTGCGCAAAATGAATGCCTATTGGCGGGCCGCAAACTATCTTTCCGTCGGACAGATTTATCTCTACGACAATCCGCTGCTGAAGGAACCGCTCAAGCTCTCGCACGTCAAGCCGCTCGTGGTCGGACATTGGGGCACGACACCGGGGCAAAACTTTATTTACGTGCATTTGAACCGGGTGATCAAAAAATATGACCTCGATATGTTTTATATCGCAGGTCCTGGTCACGGCGGTCCTGCCATCGTTGGCAATGTTTACCTGGAAGGAACCTGGACCGAAGTGTATCCGAATGTCACTCAGGACGAAGCGGGTCTGCAAAAGTTGTTCAAACAGTTTTCATTTCCGGGTGGCATTTCCAGCCATGTCGCGCCGACGACGCCCGGGTCGATTCACGAAGGGGGCGAGCTGGGGTATTCGCTCAGCCATGCCTTTGGGGCTGCGTTCGATAATCCCGAGTTGATTGTGGCGTGCGTGATTGGCGATGGCGAAGCGGAAACCGCTTCCTTGGCGACCGCCTGGCAGTCCAATAAGTTTTTGAGCCCCATTACAGACGGAGCCGTGCTACCGATCTTGCATCTAAACGGCTACAAGATCAGCAACCCGACGGTCCTGGCCCGAATTGAACATGAGGAACTGGAACAATTTTTCCGCGGTAATGGCTGGACACCGTACTTCGTTGAGGGAGATGACCCGATCACGATGCACAAGCTGATGGCAGAAACTCTAGACAAGGTCATAGAAGATATCCGGAGCATCCAGAGTCATGCGCGTCAGACGAATGACACCACGCGGCCGCGCTGGCCGATGATTGTCCTGCGATCGCCCAAAGGTTGGACGGGACCCAAGACCGTCGATGGTCTGCCCAACGAAGGAACGTTTCGGTCACACCAGGTACCGATCCTCGTCGATGAGGCGCATCCGGATCATGTCAAACAGCTCGAAAGCTGGATGAAGAGCTACAAAGCGGAAGAACTGTTTGATGAACAGGGCCGGCTCATTCCAGAACTAGCAGCGCTAGCGCCAAAAGGTGACCGGCGCATGGGCGCCAATCCCCACGCCAACGGCGGCCTTCTGCTTCACGACCTGCGCATGCCGGACTTCCACGATCAAGCCGTCCATGTGCCTTCGCCGGGCGCTGTGAATGGCCAGGATACGCTCGTGTTGGGAAACTTCCTGCGGGATGTGGCTAAGCTGAATCAGGATCAGCATAATTTCCGCCTCTTCGGCCCTGATGAGACGATCTCGAATCTTTTAGGCGCGGTGTTTCAAGTCACCAACCGCCAGTGGGATGCTCGCGAAGTTAAAAACGATGAATTCTTGGCACCTACCGGCAGCGTACTCGACGCCATGCTCAGCGAAAATCAATGCGAAGGATGGCTCGAAGGCTATCTGCTGACCGGACGTCACGGCTTGTTTAATAGCTATGAAGCCTTTATTCGCATCATCGACTCGATGTTCAGCCAGCATGCGAAGTGGCTGAAGGTCACGCTGGAATTGCCATGGCGGCGAAAAATTGCCTCGCTCAATTATCTGCTTGCCTCGCACGTCTGGCAGCAGGATCACAATGGGTTCACGCACCAGGATCCCGGCTTTCTCGATCACGTCATCAATAAGAAGGCTGATATCGTGCGCTGTTATCTTCCGCCCGACGCCAATTGCCTTTTGTCCGTGATGGATCACTGCTTGCGCAGCCGGCATTATGTCAACGTCATCGTGGCCGGGAAGCACGCGCTGCCCCAATGGCTGACAATGGATGAGGCCGTGGTGCATTGCACCGAAGGAATCGGCATCTGGAAATGGGCGAGCAACGATCAAGGCGCCGAACCGGACGTGGTCATGGCCTCCTGTGGCGACACCCCCGCGCTCGAAATTCTGGCCGCCGTTTCCATCCTCCGGCAGCATCTGCCCGATCTGAAAATCCGGGTGGTGAATGTCGTGGATCTGATGAAGCTGCAGTCCCAGAGTGAACACCCGCATGGCCTCTCGGACTTGGACTACGACGCGCTTTTTACCAAAGATAAACAAATTATCTTTGGCTTCCACGGATACCCGACACTTGTCCACCGGCTTACCTACCGCCGGCACAACACGAACCTGCACGTCAGAGGATATAAGGAAGAAGGCACGATCACGACGGCTTTTGACATGCGCGTGCAGAACGATCTGGACCGGTTTCATCTCGTGCAGGACGTCATCGATCGCCTGCCGCAGTTGGGCGCGAAAGGAAATTATCTGAAGCAACTGATGAAAGACAAACTCATCGAGCACAAACGCTACATCGATCAGCATGGCCAGGACATGCCAGAGATCCGCAGCTGGAAATGGGGCGTGCCTCAATGAACGTGCAAGCGTTGAAGGATACGGCGGTCTCACTTGTTGTCGGCCATAAAGGCCTCCTCGCAATGGACGAAAGTAATCCCACATGTAATAAGCGTTTTGCCGCATTAGGAATCCCTCAAACGGAAGAGGCCCGGCGCGCTTTTCGGGAAATGATGATCACGACGCACGGTCTTGGAAAATCGATCAGCGGTGTGATTCTTTATGATGAGACCATTCGCCAACAGAAGAAAGATGGCACACTTTTTATCAAAGCCATTGTCGATGCGGGAATTATTCCCGGCATTAAGGTCGATAAAAGTGCAAAAAAGCTCGCGGGTTTTCCCGGAGAGAAGGTCACGGAAGGCTTGGATGGACTGCGCGATCGCCTGATCGAGTATGCCCACATGGGCGCGCGCTTTGCCAAGTGGCGTGCCGTGATTGCCGTGGGCGATGGGGTTCCCAGCCGCGGTTGTATCGACGCCAATGCGCATGCCTTGGCGCGTTATGCCGCGCTGTGCCAAGAAGTGGGGCTGGTTCCCATTGTCGAACCGGAGGTCCTCATGGAGGGTAACCATCCACTCGCGCGGTGCGGTGAGATCACGGAACGCGTGTTGCGGGCGGTGTTTAGCGAACTTGACCTGCAGCGCGTCTTGCTCGAAGGCATGATTTTAAAACCCAACATGGTGCTTCCGGGATTGCTTTGCCGTAAGCAGGAAACAGTCGATGAAGTGGCAGACGCGACGGTCGAATGTCTTTTACGCGTCGTGCCCGCAGCCGTCCCCGGCGTCGCGTTTTTATCGGGCGGTCAATCCGCGGAACTCGCATCGGCTCGGCTCAATGCCATGAATGTGCGCTTCAAAGCGCGACTGCCTTGGGCGCTGACCTTTTCGTTTGCGCGCGCCATTCAGCAGCCGGCGCTCGATCTCTGGCATGGAAAAGAAAGCAATGGTTCGGCAGCCCAGAAGGCGCTACTCTATCGCGCCGAATGCAATCGCGCCGCTCGACGCGGCCAGTATGTCGCAAAGCGCGAAATGGTAACCGCATGAGCGCACCCGGCGTGATCGTCGCAGTGCGCGGCAGTGTTGTGGACGTGCGTTTCGACCAGCAATTGCCGCCGGTTTATTCCGTGTTACACGCGGGCGTTGGCGGAAAAATCATCATCGAAGTCTTGGCACAGCGCGACGCGCAGCACGTGCGCGGCATTGCCCTCACGCCGACGCAAGGTCTCGCCCGCGGCATGACCGTCACGGATACGGGCGGTCCCCTCAAAGTGCCGGTGGGCAAAGCCATCCTCGGACGCATGTTCGATGTCTTTGGGCAGCCGATCGACCGTCAGCCGCCGCCGACGGACGTCCAGTGGCGATCCGTACACTGCGCGCCGCCGTCACTTTCTGAACGGTCTACGAAATCGGAAATTTTTGAAACAGGTATCAAGGTGATCGACGTGCTCGTTCCTCTCGAGCGCGGCGGCAAGGCCGGGCTTTTCGGTGGCGCCGGTGTGGGCAAGACCGTGCTGCTCACCGAGATGATTCACAACATGGTGAAACATCAAGAAGGCGTGAGCATGTTTTGCGGCATCGGCGAACGCTGTCGCGAAGGCGAAGAACTTTACAGCGAAATGAAGGAAGCAAAGGTCTTGCCGAACATGGTGATGATGTTCGGGCAAATGAACGAACCGCCGGGTGCCCGGTTTCGCGTGGGACACGCTGCCCTAACGATGGCGGAGTATTTCCGCGACGACGAGCATGGCGATGTGCTGCTCTTGATCGACAATATTTTTCGTTTCATTCAGGCCGGCATGGAAGTCTCCGGCCTCCTCGGACAGATGCCGTCGCGGTTGGGCTATCAACCGACCATGGGCACCGAACTTTCAGGGCTCGAAGAGCGTATTGCCAACACGCAGACGGGCGCCATCACATCAATCCAAGCAGTTTATGTGCCGGCGGATGATTTCACCGATCCGGCCGCGGTTCACACGTTCTCGCATCTGTCCGCGTCGATCGTGTTGTCGCGCAAGCGCGCCAGCGAAGGACTTTTCCCAGCGATCGATCCCTTGCAGTCCAGTTCCAAGATGGCCACACCCGGAATCGTGGGCGAACGGCATTACAATTTGGCGCAAGCGATCCGAAAAACACTCGCGCAATATGACGACTTGAAAGGCATCATCGCCATGCTGGGCCTCGAACAATTATCACCGGACGACCGTCTGGTCGTTGCGCGTGCTCGGCGCCTGGAACGCTTTCTGACCCAACCTTTTTTCACAACCGAGCAGTTCACCAATATCCCGGGCAAGCTCGTTAGCCTCAAGAACGCGCTCGACGGCTGCGAGCGTATCCTGCACGATGAATTTAAGGATTATCCGGAGAGCGCCCTCTACATGATCGGACCGATCAGCGAAGCGAAGAAAGAAGCCAAAGCCGACGCCAAGCCCGAACCAAAGGTGACCCATGACCCCGCTCATGCATCTTAAAGTGTTGCTGCCGTTTGAGATCTTCGCCGACAAAACCGATGTCTCGCGCATTGTGGTGGAAACGCGGGTGGGATCATTGGGTCTCTTGCCGCACCGGCTCGACTGCGTCGCGGCGCTCGCGCCCGGGATTTTGAGTTATGAAATCGTCGGCCAGGCGGAAGTGTTCCTAGCCGTAGACGAAGGTGTGATGGTCAAGACCGGCACGGACGTGCTCATTTCCGTACGGCGCGCGATCAAGGGCACACACTTGAGTCAGCTGCGGGCGGCGGTTCAGAAAGAATTTTTAACGTTGGACGAGCAGGAGCAAAACGTGCGCAGCGTGATGGCGAAATTGGAAACCGGCCTGGTACGCCGGATGGCGGTGTTTAACCATGGATAACAAAAATCCGTTGGCGGATCAGATCGGTGACAAAGCGGAGCGCAAGCTCAAAGCGCGCGCTTCCACGGAGGGAGTCTGGTTCGGCTTAGGCATGATGGGTCTGATCGGCTGGTCCGTTGTGGTCCCGACGCTCGCGGGCACGGGGCTGGGACTCTGGCTCGATACCCATCATCACGGAACGCATAATTGGACACTCGCGCTGCTCGTCGCCGGACTTCTTATCGGCTGTTTAAATGCCTGGCATTGGGTGTCGATGCAGGACCAGGCCATGCGGGATGATCGCAATGAATAACGTGTTTGCGCTCTCATCGGCGGGAATCGCGGGAGCGCTTCTCGGCACCCTCTTTTTTGGCGGCCTTTGGTGGACCGTGCGCAAGGGATTGACTGCAGCAAGCCCCGCGCTTTGGTTCCTAGCCAGTTCCGTCTTGCGGACGGGCGTCACATTGATTGGCTTCTATGTTGTGGGCGGACGTCATTGGCAGCGGTTGATCGCCTGTCTCATCGGATTTGTGATCGCACGGCTCATTGTGACGCGGCTGACGCAGGAAGGACCCTATGCATCTCACGCCTGACGCCCGCATCTTTTGGCAGCACGGCGTTTTCAAACTGAATGCGACTATCGTGTTCACGTGGGCGATCATGGCTGTGCTGGCGGTCGGATCTAAGCTCATTACTCGCCGCCTATCCACCGATGAGAAACGATCCCGCTGGCAGAACCTGTTGGAAATTATCGTGACTGGAATTGAAAAGCAAATTGAAGAAGTCGGCCTCGCGCATCCGCAAAAATATGTGGGCTTTCTCGGTACACTTTTTTTATTCGTCGCGACCGCGGCCCTGTGCACCATTATTCCCGGCTACGAACCACCGACGGGTTCGCTCTCCACGACAGCGGCGCTGGCGCTTTCTGTGTTTGTGGCCGTGCCTTTCTTCGGCATCGCGGATCAGGGGCTGGGTGGGTATCTCAAGTCCTATACGGAGCCGACGATCATCATGCTTCCGTTCAACATCATCAGCGAACTGTCGCGGACGCTGGCCTTGGCCGTCCGTCTTTTCGGCAACATGATGAGCGGGGCCATGATCATCGCGATACTATTAACGATCACCCCGTTTCTTTTTCCGGTCGTCATGACGCTTTTGGGACTGCTCACCGGGATGGTGCAGGCCTATATTTTCAGCATCCTGGCCGCTGTCTACATTGCCGCTGCCACACGTACGAGAAAACGGAAGCCCGCATAACAAGGAGACATTTATGGATAGCATGACCGTAGTTGCCGTTGCCTCTATTATTACCGCTGGAATCACGACCGCCATCGGCTGTATGATGCCGGCGTTAGGCGAAGGAAGATCCGTTGCCTCCGCACTAACCGCGCTCGCGCAGCAGCCGGACGCCTCCGCCACGATTACGCGAACGCTCTTCGTGGGACTGGCGATGATCGAATCCACGGCCATTTACTGTTTCGTGGTATCGATGATTCTGATTTTCGCCAATCCCTTCTGGAACCACGTCATCGCCGCCGCCTCGGGGAAGTAACCGGTGCTCATCGACTGGTTCACTGTCGGGGCGCAAGCCGTTAACTTCCTCATCCTGGTTTGGCTGATGAAGCGCTTTCTCTATAAACCCATCCTTGCGGCTGTGGATGCGCGGGAAAAGCGGATCGCCGATGAGCGCGCGGACGCCGACGCGAAAAAGGCCGAGGCACAAAAAGAAAAGGACGACTTCCAGAAAAAGAACAAGACCTTCGACGACGAGCGCGTTGCATTGATGGCCAAGGCCGCCGATGAGGCGAAAACCGAACGCGCCCGGTTGATGGATGAGGCTCGCGCAGCCGCCGATGTCTTGAGTGCGAAGCGTCAGGACGGTTTGCGTAATGAAGCCAAAACTTTAAATCAAGCGCTCCGCCGCCGGACCGAACAGGAAGTCTTCGCCATCGCGCGTAAGACGCTGGCGGATCTAGCAACAACGAGTCTTGAAGAACGAATGGGCGAGGTGTTCACACGCAATCTGCGTGCGATGGATGGACAGGCCAAAGAGGGACTGGGCAAGGCCCTCAAAACAGCGCCGGATCCTGCGCTCATCCGCAGCGCCTTTGATTTGCCGACGGAACAACGCGCGGCCATCCAAAATGCGCTCAATGAAACATTCTCAGCGCAAATCCGCTTGCGGTTTGAGACGGCGCCGGATCTTATGAGTGGAATCGAGCTCTCGTCGAATGGGCAGAAAATAGGCTGGAACATCGCGAATTATCTGGAGTCGCTGGAAAAAAGCGTCGATGAACTTCTGAAGGAAAAAGCCGGGGCGGTAAAAAGCTAAGCGCTATGGAATCGGAAACCCTCCAAAACGTTTTTGATAGTGTATTCACCGCATTAGACCAGGCGCGGGAGAAATTTGACGCGAAACTCACGCCGCGCGAAGTGGGAACCGTCATCCGCCTTTCGACCGGAATCGCTGCCGTGTCCGGTCTGCCCGGGGTCGGGCTTGAGGAAGTGCTGCAATTTCCCGGGGGCGGTTTCGGCATCGCCTTCAACGTTGATGAAGAAGAGATCGGCGTTGTGTTATTGGGCAAGTATGAGGCGCTGCATGCCGGCGATCAAGTGATCCGGCTAGGCCGCGTGATGGACGTGCCCGTGGGCGATCAACTCTTAGGACGCGTGATCAATCCTCTGGGAGAGCCTCTCGATAACGGCGGACTCATCTCCGCGGGAGATCGCCTGCCCATCGAGCGTCCGGCGCCGCCGATTATGGACCGGGCTCCCGTCACCGTGCCGCTGCAGACGGGACTCAAAGTCATCGATGCGTTGATTCCGATCGGACGCGGCCAGCGCGAACTTATTTTAGGCGACCGGCAGACCGGCAAATCCGCGATCGCGATTGACGCCATCTTGAACCAGCAGGGACAGAACGTGCTATGCGTTTATTGCGCGATCGGACAACGGGCATCGGCGGTAGCCAAAGTCGTAGCCAGCCTGCGCGAGAAAGGGGCGCTCGATTACACCGTTGTTGTGGTGGCCGAGGGCAATGATCCGCCGGGCCTGGCCTATATCGCGCCCTATGCCGCGACCAGTATCGCCGAACATTTTATGGAAAAGGGACGCGATGTCCTCATTGTGTACGACGACCTCACCCAGCATGCTCGGGCCTATCGCGAACTTTCGCTTTTGCTCCGCCGCCCGCCGGGCCGCGAAGCCTTCCCCGGCGACATCTTTTACATTCATTCGCGGCTCTTGGAACGTTCAACGCATTTAAGTAAGGAACGCGGCGGGGGATCGCTCACCGCTCTGCCTGTCATCGAGACCGAAGCGCAGGACATTTCCGCCTACATCCCGACGAACCTAATTTCCATCACAGACGGGCAAATCTACCTTTCGCCGACGTTGTTCGAACTAGGCATGCTGCCTGCCGTCGATGTGGGCAAATCCGTGTCGCGCGTCGGCGGCAAAGCACAGCGGGGAACGTATCGCGCGGTGGCGGGCGATCTCAAACTCGCTTACGCACAGTTCGAGGAGCTCGAGACTTTTTCGCGCTTTGGAGCGCGTTTGGACGACGATACCCGCAAGAAGATCGAACATGGAAAACGCATCCGCGCCTGCCTCAAGCAGCCGCAAGCCGCTCCTGTCGCGGTCCCCGAACAAATTATCGTTCTCGTGGCGCTGACCGCCAATCTTTTTGACACGGTGCCTCTGGAGCAGATGACGGAGGCTCAATGCGCCGTGCGCGATGCAGCTCAAAAGGTGCCGACGGAGATCTCCAAACGCTTTGATACCGCCGCCAAACTGAGTGACGACGATCGCAAAGCCCTCATCGACATCGCTCGCGCGTCGCTCGTGCGCTTCCAACCCAAGGCTGAGGCTGAACCAAAGGATAAGCCTGCGCCTGTGGTGGCGCCCAAAGAGAAACCAAAACCATGAGCAACGGGACAGCGGATCTGCGACGAAAAATTGCCAGCGCCGGCGATCTGAAGTCCGTCGTCAGCGCGATGAAGACCTTGGCCGCGTCCAGTATCGGCCAATATGAAAATTCCGTCCGCGCCCTGGCGGATTATTACCGGACGGTCGAACTCGGGCTGGGCGCCTGCGTTCGCGCCTCCGCGGCTGCATCCCCAGAGGTAGAAGCAAAAAAACCGGCCCAGGCGGGAGTGATTGGCGCTATCGTTTTCGGTTCCGACCAAGGGCTGGTGGGACAATTCAATGAAGTCATCGTCGACTATGCTGTCAAAACGTTAGCCACGCTGCCCGGCACGCCGGAAGTCTGGGCCGTCGGGGAGCGCGTTCAAGCGCGCCTGATCGATGCGGGATTCTCAGTGGTTGGGAGCTTCCCCGTTCCCAATTCCGTACAGGCCATCCCGGCGCTCGTGGGGCAGATTCAAATCAAAAGCGAAGCGCGCCGCGCCAAGGGGGATTACGCCCGTCTTTACGTGTTTCACAACCGCTCGCAAGCGGCGTCCCAATACGAGCCCGTGAGCCAGCATCTGTTACCACTCGATGCGGCCTGGCAAAAAGGTCTTGCCAACGTCCCCTGGCCGAGCCGGACGTTGCCCGACATCACAAGCGGCAGCACTCGCACATTGCGCGCTCTGATCCGGGAATACCTGTTCATCTCGCTCTTCCGGGCCTGCGCCAAATCCCTCGCGAGCGAAAACGCGAGCCGCCTGTCCGCGATGGAACGCGCCGACAAAAATATCAACGACGTGCTGGAGACTCTCCACAGCACCTTCCATCGTCTGCGTCAGAGTTCAATCGATGAAGAACTCTTTGATGTGGTCGCCGGTTACGAATCGCTGTCTAAATAGAAACACACAAAAAATAGGAGACGTTATGATTATGGTTCAAGACAAGCACATCGCCATCAAATCCGCAACGCGCCACCTGTTCGCCTATGGCGTGATACTCGTGATCTGCGTCTCTTTAGTGGTTCCCCAAGTTTTTCCTCGCCCGCCGCAGGTGGGAGAGGGCGGCCGCAGGCCGGGGTGAGGGCTCAGGCCGTAAACATCAAAGCCGTGGGTGTGTCGTGGTTCATCGCGCGTTGACGTAGAAGGGGATAAATCTTCTGTAATTCTTCCAACGGATTGCGTTTCTGCCGCAAGAGCGTCTCCACTAAACTCGTCATCGTGCTGTGCGCATCAGCGCCTTTCATGGTTCGATTCTGAAACGATCGATTGCGAATGATCACAT
>JBBQYF010000047.1:0-15292 GCA_038208955.1 Elusimicrobiota bacterium | reverse complement strand
CCCTTCAACGTCAACGCGCGATGAACCACGACACACCCACGGCTTTGATGTTTACGGCCTGAGCCCTCACCCCGGCCTGCGGCCGCCCTCTCCCACCTGCGGCGGGCGAGGAAAAACTTGGGGAACCACTAAAGAGACGCGGGCGACCCCTACTGAAATATCTGTTTGACAAAAAACTCAGGACCCGTCGCCGCATCTCCGACGAAGATGCGGAAAAACTCTTAGAAGCCCCCGACGCTCGCATCGTTTTGGAGGGCGGACACCGCATGGTTTATGACGCTGAAAGGACGCGTCTATTTCGAAGCGAAGGGCTAATATCTTCGATAAGCGAGATTTTTGTCGATGTGACCGATCGTCGGCTGCATAATGATCTTGTCGAACACCTAGATCCCCGAGGTCAGGTGGTGCTTCTCGAATCCGTCATGGCGGCTTTTAACGAGGATGCGGCTTCGCATTACGATGCGTTGATTCTTGTTCATGCCGATCCTGAAACGCGCATTGAAAATCAGACGGTTCGCATACTAAGTGGATCGCAATATTCTTATTCGCTCAAGTCCTTTAACGGGCTTTTGCGAGATCATGCCTATCACAATGCGTTAGGGAGGGATTTAGTCGCCGGGGTACGGCGTCTATCGACTTTGATAGTGGAAACGAGTCGTCCTCGATACGCCGTTGATTTTCTCATTGAGATCCTCAAAGGCAAACTCGGCGCGCTTGAATGGAACTATCAAAATGATCGCATTGGGGCCACCCTTTACCTTCGCATCGCGCGAACTCTTGACGCGATAATCCAACAGGACCGTCAAAGACTGTCGGAGGTATTACGCATCCACCAAGTGTCTGAAGACGTCAGTCGGCATATAAATTCCATACTCCATCATAAGTTGCTTATGCGAATGGCCGAAGAAAACCCTAAAGACGCTGCCCGGCTCGACACGCTGAGTCAGACTCTCCACTCTCATCTGAGCACGCCAGACGTTCGAGTGGTGCGTATGACGAACGAAGGCAAACTTGTTTTGACGCCCAAAATTGTGCCCAAGCCTTGGGGGATGGAGGTTTGGGGACCCGAGAACGACCACTTCGGCGCAAAATTTATTTATATTCAACAGGGCGAACATGAGTCGGTTCAATCTCACGAAAAAAAATACGAAACCCAAATTTATTTTAGCGGGGGAGAGGTATTAGACATGGATCGGGGAGAATTCGAGACACGCCGCGTTGCCGCCCGGCTGGGGGAACATCCTTCAGCGGACCAGGTAGAGGCATTTATCCAAAGCCTGCCTTATGCGGAGCTCCCGACCCATGAGCAAGGGATTCGGACGATCGCACCCGGTGTAGTACATTGTTCGCGTGCGACTCAGGGGGTGCTTTTGCATTTGGAAATCAACTCAGGAGAAGCCGCCGATCATCCGGATGTGACGACGAGACTGCTGGATAAATATTCATCTGCGGAGCGCTCGAACGCGTCGCATATAAATGTCAATTGGATGGGACCGACGCTACCGTTTTCCCTTTATAAAGATGCCGTCGCCTTGCATAGAACTCGCGAAGGATTTTTCAGAAAAGAACCCTTAATTGAGAAAGAAGGATTCACGAGCTTAGTCCAAACGCCCGGCTATAACGTGGACCGCCTTCGGCTCAAACAAGGTCAGGCTTTTGACTTTGCGCCTCCTCGTCAAGTCCCGGAGTTATTTGTGGTGCTGGAAGGTCAACTCGAAATGGACGTAAACGGCCAGAAAAGCACATTGGAGGCGGGAGAAATGCTCGATCTCCAAACGGGGCAATCGCTGAGACTTACGGCTTTGCGACCTTCCCAGATCATGCATGTGTTCTCATTGACATCGCCGTTCATCCGGCCTCCCTCACGGCACAACGCTTCGATCTCAGTGCCGTACGACAGTTTCTTTCGAAGAGATCAAGTCATCCTAGGCGCCGCATCTTGAACGAAAACGCTCCTTACTAACCGCTACCTAAGAGATGTGCTGCCAAGGTCCTTTCCGCCAGACTAAAAGCGGACCAGGAAACCTTTGGTGCCCGGCCGAATCCGAATCGCAGAAAAACGGGCCCTCAACCATTGAAGCAATCTAGGACGTTTGTTGGGACCGATCAATTTAATGTGTCCCAATTGATAGATGTACCAGGTCTAACGGAGCAACGTTACGGTTGATTGGACCAGATAGCCACGCCATCGACACTTGCTGTAACGTGCAGGCATTGGCGTTGCGATCGTAAAAAAATAAAAGGTCGCCTTGAACGTGGCCCATTTCCTCTCGCATGTGTAGCAACAAAACACCGAACCCGATTCAAAGGGAGACGCTTGACAGGTGACGTGGTGCGCGGTCGACCAAGATTCGTACGGCTTGTTTTTTTCTACCAAAGCGTTGGTCTCACGCAGATCGTGTGCCGTTTCAACAACGGGAGGGGCAGCGTTTTCTGCCCACAACGCGGGAAGACATCTGGAGAGAACCACAAAAGCCAGGACTGCGCTGCTTCGAAAAAATGCGGCGATGTCGTAGATCGGAAGCAACACCTGACGGTGGTCAAAATTCATTGAAGAACTATTACATTAATTCTTGACTGTGTGTCCCGGTGACCGGCACTTTGTCCCAAAGGGGGACTGCCGATGACCTTAATTTTGGTTATATACCGGATACCTATGACCTCGCGAATTGTGATTGATCCTGATGTAAAGTATAGAGACGCACTTCGAATCTTCGTTTACGTCGCCAAGAGGGAAATAAAGAAACGACGGGCGTCAGGGATAGGCGCTGACAACAACGGAATAGCAGTGAACTTATCAATGCAAAAATCCGAACTGCTCAGTACTCAAGGAGGGCGTTATTGTCGATTAAGAGCGAACTACGCGGGATCAATCTATCCGCGGTCATTGCCTAGGAATATTTGAGAAGCTGGCGACGAGCTTCAAGATGACTAACGTCATTGAGAACGGGCGGTGCTATCAGTAATTGCCACAGCTCCGTGCAGCATGGGCACGTTTCGCTACCCCTCAGATGAGTCGACACAAATTGAGAGAGGCAGCATAAAACTCATGGAATGGATTTCGCTCAGTATAGTGCTAAGGATGACAATGCGCTGGTTCCTACTTGGCTTCGCCGGATTGACCATCGGAATGCTATGTACAAAGGTGGCGCTAGCATCTGATGAAGGGTCGCGTTATGTTCTGCCGTTGTCTGCTATACGGTGGTCAGCTTGTCCAAATCCCCAGCCTGGTGACATGATAGACATCGAGCAGCAACTTCCATATTCAATGCCTTCGCCGGTCGTTACCGAAGCGTTGGTATTATCGACCCCCACCGTCGCAGGCGAAAAGTCGCTAACATTGGAGGCCGATCCGAAAGAGCTTTCGGCTCTTAAACGTGCTTATCAAAAACACATGTGTCTCATGATGTCCCCCTTTGGTCCAAAGCCGGTCGTTGGCGAAATTATCCGGATCATTTCTGGTCCGTACTGCGGTGAAAGCGAACACGTTTTTCCTAGGATTCCGCCAGCTAGGCCAACACCCGGTGTAAAAATGAGCGTGCGGTTCAGGGAAGTTGTAATGGGTGCTGAGAGGCCCGAAGAAACCCAAACAGTGTCTGCTTACTGGGGGAAGCAAGTTTCATGTGAGGCCATCAAAGCGGGACAATCATTCGTTGGAAGGATCATTCGGTCAGGTCGCCTCGTTGTGGATCAGGTCGGCTCCAACAAATGAGCTTCTGCCATTCGCAGTTTTCTTCATGTATTTATGCATGGCATGATGGGCATCGTGCACACGTTTGGCTGCGTCTTTTGTGATTTTGACTGTCCGCTCTGTTCGCCTTTAACGATTGTCCACAGTCCGCTTGGCCTGTTGCGTAGACGTGAAATGTGAAGCGTTGACCGTTTTCAATTGCGTGTGACTAGAAGAAACAAGTCCTATGCTCGCGTCCTCGATGCTGATTCAATCCCTTCGCACCAAATTGATATAATCCTCCCGGAATCTAAACCAATTTATGGCGGGGTAGCTCAGCTGGTTAGAGCGGCAGCTTCATAAGCTGTAGGTCGCCGGTTCAAGTCCGGCCCCCGCTAGATTTTCTAAGGTAAGCCGGACACCGGCCGGTTCACGATCATTACGAATCGCTGAAGGCGATTCGTTTTAATGATGGCCATCGCGACCTTTAAGAAAAGGCGGCGATGTAGTCCAGCCCCCGCTACCATTCTTAACCGCAAATCGCCCTTGTTCTCCACGTTAAGGAACGGGGCGATTTTTTTCGAAGCCGTCGTCACGCAGGCGAAACATACCGGGGTTATTTGGTTCCCTGACCCTCTGAAAACTCGCCTCGCTTTTCCCTTGTAATTCGCCTAGAACGCCCCTAAACTTCAGACTGTGAAACGTCTTCAAATGCGCCTGCGTTTAACCGATGTACAAGGACTGTCCGGACTTTCGCTAATCATCCTTGGTGGTCTCGTCATCTTTGCCTGGTACACCCACAACCTCTTTATCCTCCAAATGGGAATGCAGCATGTGGCCATGCAGTTTAATACGGCGGTTGGCTTCATTGTATGCGGGGGCGCTCTCCTTGCTACTCGTTTGCGGCGTTCGTCGTCCTTGCTCCGCCTCTGCGCGGCATTGATCGGAATTCTTGGCGCGCTGACTCTCACGGAATACTTCTTTGGATGTTCGCTGGGAATTGACCAACTCTTTTTCAAGCCCTATCTTTTCTTGGAGGTCTCCCACCCCGGACGTATGGCGCCCAATTCCGCCCTAGCCTTCCTGTTTTGCAGTATCGCTTTACTTCAATTGAGTCGGAAAATGACCGCGCAATGGCAAGCGCTTCTGGTCGGCGTGCTCGGTCTTTTTGTTATGGTGCTCGGCTCCGTTGCGATTCTGGGATATGTCTTCAATGTGGCCACGGCTTACGGGTGGGGCCAGTACGCACGGATGGCCCCTCACACAGCCGGGGGCTTCACCATCATGGGATTCACGCTGGCTTTGAGCGCGCGCGAAACGGCCCGACGGTCGCTCCGAATATCCGTTTCATGGGCGGCGCCGCTCGCCTTCGCCGGTATCGCGGCGACCTCCTTCTTAATCTGGCAGGCTCTGAACGTTCGCGAACGCTATTTTCTAGAAGGCGACATTTCCGCAGCCGCCGAGCGATTCCAAGCCATCGCCGAAACCAAACTGATCAATCAACGCGACGCCTTAGTGCGCATGGCCGCCCGCTGGCAAGATCAACGCGGCACTCCGCGTGATCAATGGGAGCGCGACGCCGGACTGTACTTGCGTCACTTTTCGGTTTACAAAGCAATTGAATGGGTTGACTCCCAAGGTAAGGTACAGTGGTCCGTGCCGACCGACGACTATTCACGGAAAATCCATTTTGACATGATGAGCGAACCTTACCGTCGCAAGGCTTTTGAGTTGGCTCGCAATAGTGGCGAACCCTCCTTCAGCCACGTGTTCGATCTGATCCAAAAGAAGGGAAAAGGGATCTGCGTCTTCGTTCCGCTTTTTTATGAGGGACGCTTTCACGGTGCGATTCGGGGAGTCTTTCCGGTCCAGCCGCTTTTCGACTATCTGCTCAAAGATGTCAAAGATCGTTACGGCGTTCGCGTGTTTGAAGGAGACCAGCTGATCTATCAAAATGTCTCGGCTGGGGATACGCCCTGGGACGCGGATATTCAACTCACGATCTTCCGGGACCGTTGGCATTTTCACGTGACCCCTTTGCCGTCCTATCTAAACCATCTGAGGACGCGTGTGCCCGAGTTATCCCTAATCTTTGGTCTCCTCTTCGGCGTACTGTTGGCCTTGGCACTGCATTTGGCTCGGCGAGCGCAGGCGGCCGCCAACGCGAAAGCGTCCTTCCTAGCGAACATGAGCCATGAGATCCGCACGCCGATGAATGGCGTCATCGGCATGACCGGGCTGCTGCTGGATACGACGCTAACTCCCCAACAGCGAGAATTCGCTCAAACCGTGCGAACCAGCGCAGAGGGATTGCTCAGCTTGATCAACGACATCTTGGATTTCTCCAAAATCGAAGCCGGAAAATTGGATTTTGAGATGATCGACTTCGATCTCCGCGAAACGGTGGAAACGACTTTGGATTTATTGAAAAGCACGGCGCAGAATAAAAATCTGGAATTGGCCTGCCTCGTAAACGAGGACGTTTCCTTGTTATTGCTAGGAGATCCAGGACGCCTTCGCCAAGTGCTGATGAACCTATTAAGCAATGCCATTAAGTTCACGAGCCGGGGCGAAGTCTTCTTGCACGTCCAAAAACTCAGTGAGACGCCGGACGATGTCATGCTGCGCTTTCTCGTACGGGACACGGGCATCGGCTTATCGGCGGAGAGCATCGACCGCCTGTTCCTGCCTTTTAGTCAAGCCGACAATTCGACCACGCGCAGATTCGGGGGTACGGGTCTGGGCTTAGCCATCGCCAAACAATTGGTCGAAATGATGGGTGGGCAAATCCAGGTCCAAAGCGTGCCGGGAGAAGGATCCACGTTTCAGTTCAGCGCCCGCCTCAAAAAACAGCTGAACGTTCCGGCCTCCCAGCCCGTGGCTCCGCCGGTGAAAGGCGCGGCCCGCGTCTTAATTGTCGACGACAATGCAACCAATCGACAAGTGCTGCTGCATCAACTGGCCGCCCGCCGATACGTGTGCGAGAGTCTTGCGCATGCCGCCGATGCCTTGGCGCGTTTTCGAAATAAGGATCTCGCTCCCGTGGATTTGTTGCTGCTGGACATGATCATGCCCGAGATGGATGGATTGACCTTGGCTAGACAGCTCAAAAAGGAAGGGCTCCTGGGGCCCACGCGAGTGATTCTACTGACATCACTGGGCGCGATTCTCTCGGTGGAAGAATGGGCGGAAGTCGGCATCGCGGCCTGTCTCAGTAAGCCGATTAAACAAGCGCTGCTTCTCGACACGATGGTTCAATTGATGGAGGGCGCCGCAGCGCCGCGCGCGCGCCCGGCGGCGCCGGAGGCCCCCCTGCGCGTTTTTTCGGCGCGCATTCTCGTCGCCGAAGATAATCTGGCGAATCAAAAAGTGGCCGCCCACATGTTGGGCAAATTGGGCTGCACCGTCGATATTGTCGCCAATGGTCAAGAAGCGGTCGACGCTCGCAAGCGCGTCCCCTATGACCTAATTTTCATGGATTGCCAAATGCCCGAACTGGACGGCTTCGAGGCCACCCGCTTAATTCGCCAGAGCGAAAACCAATCGACGCACACACCGATCGTCGCGATGACGGCGAACGCTCTGAAAGACGACCGAGAGCGCTGCCTGAGGGCGGGGATGGACGACTATGTCAGCAAACCCATCTTCATGAAAGAACTACGGCGAGTTTTGGATCGCTGGGTGGCCAAAACAGTTGTATTTCCTGAAGTGCCAGGGGTCGTGACCACGGGAGCAGCAGCGCCAATCGAATTGACCACGAAGGCCGTGGGAGTGACTTCGCTTATCGAATGGGAGCACTTGCGGATGATGACCGACCATGATGAGACGGGAATGCGCCGACTCATGGGGATTTATTTGACGGATACTGAAAAAGAATTAATTCATTTGCGCGAGGATATCCAAACGGGGAACGCCATTGAAGTGCGGCGCATTTCGCACGGCCTGGTGGGCGCCAGCGCCACCTTCGGGGTCACGGTGATGGTGGCTCCCCTTCGCGCGATCGAACGCACGGCCCAAGATGGACGCCTCGACGGAACGGCCGAACAACTTTCACAGGCGCAAGAACTGTTCGATCAAGTTAAAGAACATTGGAGCGTCTATCTCGACTCAGGGCAAGAGCCGCAAAAAGCGGCGTAAAGGAGGATGGCATGACTGACGAACGAAAACTCATATTGATCATCGAAGATAATAACGCCATGCTTCAGCTGTACGCTCAAGTTTTCACGTCGTCTGGCTTTCGGGTCGTCACCGCCTCCGACGGCCAATCCGGCTGGATGAAAGCGCAGGAGGAGCATCCCGATTTGATTCTATTGGATATGGTGCTTCCCAAGATCAGCGGCGTTGATCTGCTGCAGCGGCTCCGCCAGGATACCAGCACGTCTGGCATCCCGGTGGTGGTCTTTTCGGCCGTGAACAATGCCGAGGGAATCCGTCAAGCGATGGAGGCCGGGGCCAATGAATTTCTTCCCAAGGCCACCAGTTCCCCTAAACAGGTGATCTCCAAAATCCAAACAATTTTGGAGAAAACGCCCGTGGCGACAGCGGCGCCGCGCCTGTGCCCTCATTGCCACAAGCCCATCTAGAGCCGCCTAAGGATTCTTTATTCGACGGTGTGCCGGAATACTTCGTCGACGGTGGTCAGGCCTTCATAGACCAGTTGGAGACCGCTTTCACGCAGCGTGCACAATCCTTCGGACACAGCGGAACGCTTCAGGGCAGTGTCAGGGGCGTTTTCATGAATCAGGTGGCGGATGGCCTCGTTCAAAATCAGCAGTTCGTAAATGCCTTTTCGTCCCCAATATCCCGTGCCTTGACAGCGGTCGCATCCTTTCGGTCGATACAAGTTGATCGGTTGAGCGGAAGGATGTTTCGGAAACAGATTTTGCACGGCGCGCGCCGGCGGCCGGTACGCCTCTTTGCACGAAGCGCACAGTAACCTCAAAAGACGCTGCGCCATAACGCCAGTCAATGTTGAAGCCAGCATGTAGGGTTCAACTCCGAGATCGCGCAATCGGCCGATGGCCGACGGAGCGTCGTTCGTATGCAGCGTGGACAGGACCAAGTGGCCCGTCATGGCGGCTTTTAAGCACGTCTCCGCCGTCTCGCGGTCTCGGATCTCCCCTACCATAATCACGTCGGGATCCTGGCGTAAGGCCGCGCGCAGCCCGGCCGCAAACGTGAAGTTAATCTTGGAATTAATTTGCACTTGCGTGATCCCTGCTTCATCCCCGCTTTGCCCCAGGAGTTCGTACTCAATGGGGTCTTCTAAAGTAATAATGTTTTTCATCGGCGACTTCAGCCGGTTGATAACGGCGTAAAGTGTCGTGGTTTTTCCGCTGCCCGTCGGGCCCGTGACGAGCAGGAGGCCCTGGGGCTTGTCGACCATCGTCTCAAAGTGGCTCTGAATCTGAGCTCCCAATCCAAGTGCGCCCATGTCGACGGAGCCCGCCGATTTGTCCAGCAAGCGGATCACTGTTTTTTCCCCATGCTTGGCCGCCAGCGTCGAAACACGCAAGTTCAAATCTTTGCCGTTGACCATGGTATTGATTTGTCCATCCTGCGGCAGGCGCTTCTCTGAAATATCCATGCCAGCCATGATCTTGATGCGCGAGATGATCGAAATACTGGCGGCTTTAGGAAACTGGTGCACCGTATGCAAGGCTCCATCGATGCGGAACCGAACGAAGAGGGCTTTGGACTGCGGCTCCAGGTGAATATCACTTGTTCGCTGGGCCAGAGCCAATTCAAAGAGTTTTTCCACCGTCTTAACGACCGTGCTCTCTCCGGCACTTGACTCAATGTGCAGGCTATTCGACGCCGCCGACTTCTCAAGCTCACGAGCGGCCTTTTCAAGAACGTTCGCGATCGACTCCGCAGGCGCCGCAAATACATCGACTTCACTCCCGCTAAGAAGCCGAATCTGTTCCAGGACGGATGTGTTGTTGGGATCGGCCATGGCCACCGAGAGATGCTCACCTTGACGCTCGAAGGGCACTACGAGGTGGCGCTTCATCAAGTCGGCCGGCAGTAGTTTGAGCAGATCGGAGGTTACGGTAATCTTCGCTAAATCGATGCGACGTGGAACGGCAGCGCTCATGCCATCTTCTGCGAGGGGTTGGCCAAGAGCCGGGAGGTAATCTCGCGAAGCTGGACCGGATCCCATGGCTTCGTCAAATAGTCATCCGCGCCGCTTTCCCAGCTTCGGAGCTCATCGATATTCTGGTTGCAACTGGTCAGAACAACGACGGGGATCGCCTTCGTCTCCGGATCGTTTTTCAAATCTCGGCACGCCAGCCACCCATTTCTTTTTGGCAAGAGCCCATCGAGAAAGATGAGCTGAGGCTGTTCGCTGTGAGCCAGCTTGACCGCTTGCTCGCCGTCGACACCTTCCACTACGAGATAGCCAGATTTTTCGAGCTGAAATCTGAGAATTCCGCGGACCGACGCCTCGTCGTCGATAATGAGGATCTTGGCCATAACCATTTCTTCATCGAATTGGCGTCCAAGTCAATGATTAAATGCCTCCCAACTCCCTTAGTACGGACAAGCCGCCACTCCTTCGCTGGCGGACGCACGACCTGCCCGAGTGACAAAAAAATGAGCGTATCCTAAGACTCTCGTCCCTAGTACCCGGCCCTCCGTACGGTGGCTGTTCGTTGGCCTTAATGCCGACTCAAAATGTATGATTGTGACGCTATAAATGATCCATTGGCGCGGGGATAGGAACGGCCCTTCTGTAATTCCAAGTTCGGCCCCGCCTGAGGTTCGATTACAAAATGGATAGCCAACCCACACCTCTATGTTAAACCTTTGGCCGCGTCAGGCCCCTTGTGTGATTATTGGTCACCGGGGCGCGATGGGCTATGTTCCGGAAAACACGCTGCTCTCCTTTGAAGAAGCGATCCGCCGGGGGGCGGATTTGGTCGAGATGGATGTACAGCTTACGGCCGATAACCAGGTCGTCGTCATGCATGATACGTCTGTCGACCGGACGACCAACGGCCAAGGAATGGTTCGCGACTTGCCGCTCAAAAAAATTCAATCCTTCGACGCCGGCGGCTGGTACGGACAAGATTATTCCAAAGAATACGTCCCCTCGCTCAGCGATGTCATTCGCCGTTTCCGAGCTCGCAAAAGCACGCGTCATCAACTGGTGGGCCTAATTATCGAACTTAAAACGGTGCGCGGTTCCGGGGGGTCGCTGGCCGACGCCGTTGTCGCGCAGCTCCAGCGCGACGATTTTATCGACCGGGTATTCATTATTTCTTTTGATACGGTGGCTCTGCAGGAAGTGCGCGTGGCCAACAAACATGTCCCTACGGGACTTTTGTACTCCGAAGAGGGGGACGAATCGCGGATCACCCAGGCTCGGACGATTGGCGCCCAAGCGCTTTTTCCGCGCAAAACCTGCATCACGGCCCGCGGCGTTTTAGCGGCCCACAAAGCCGGTCTTGCCGTCGCCACGTGGACGGCGAACACCAAAAACGAGATGAAGCGCATGATGACCTGCGGCGTCGATTGTATTGCGACGAATTATCCTGACCGTCTCCGTTCATTAATGGAATGAGCAGCCAATGCCGCCGATGTTAAGAGCGATCATCTTCGATATGGACGGCGTCATCTGCGACTCCGAACCGCTTCATATGAGAGCGTTCCAAAAAGTGCTGCGCGAGGAAGGCATTGCGCTGACCGATCAAGACTATTACGACCGGTATTTGGCATTTGACGATCGCGGTTGTTTCAAGGCCGTGCTCGAATCGGCGGGCCGCGGCGTATTGGAAACCCGAATGCTGCAAGCGTATGTCGATCGCAAAGGTCGATATTTTGACGAGATGATGAAAGATCACCTGGTGATATATCCCGGGGCTGAAGCGTTCGTCAAACGAGCGGCTGGGCGTTGTGCCTTAGGATTGGCCTCGGGGGCCAGGCGGCTGGAAGTAGAATTTGTGTTACGGAAGGCTAAAATCCGTGGTCTCTTTGCCGCCATCGTCAGCGCCGACGATGTCCAAAACGGCAAACCTCACCCCGAGTCGTTCCAGACCGCGCTAAAAATGTTGAACCAAATGAGGCTAGATGGAACGGCAGAAATTACGCCGGCTGAATGCTTGGTGATTGAAGACTCCCGTCATGGGTTGGCCGCGGCCCAGAGCGCGGGAATGAAATGCGCAGCCGTGACAACGTCCTACAAAGCCGAAGAGCTCACCGCGGCCAATATGATTATTGATACGATGGTCGGTTTCGACATTGGAAAACTGGAGAAGTTGTTTGTCTAGCGACCCGTTATCGCTGATCGATCGACCGTCGGGTTTGGCGCTGCCGCCGGCAGCCGCCGCACCTTTACTCCGCGCCTGGACGGAGTCCGAAGCGTTTGCTTACTGTTCCGCCCTTACGAAAGGTCATTACGAAAATTTTCCCGTCGGCTCGTTGCTTATGCCGGCGGCTGTGCAACCGGCGATTCATAGTCTGTACGCCTTCATGCGCACCGCTGATGATTTCGCCGACGAAAACCGCTTGCCGGGAGATGAATCGGAACGCTTAGGCTGGCTGGCGTCCTGGCAGCAAATGCTCGCCGATTGCGAACAGGGTCGGGCCCGGCACCCCATCTTTATCGCCCTGCGGCGCACGCTCGAAACATATCACCTTCCCGCCTCATGGTTGAGTGATTTGCTGCATGCATTTACGTTGGATGTAACGGTGCGGCGCTACGCCAAATATACTGACGTACTCGATTATTGCCGATTTTCCGCCAATCCCGTGGGGCGCCTGATCCTGACACTCTGTGGTTACCGCGACGAGGCTATGTATCACTTATCGGATGCCATCTGCACCGGCTTGCAGTTGGCCAATCATTGGCAGGATGTCGCCATCGACCTTGTGAAGGACCGCATCTATTTGCCCGCCGAAGACCGTGACCGTTTTGGCGTCAGTGAAGGGGATCTCAATAGCCATCGATTGACGGCTAACTTCCAGAAATTGATGACCGAAGAAGTCGAGCGGGCGCGCGATTTCTTTGCAAACGGACGATCGCTGCCCGAGCTAGTCCGCGGCCGTCTGCGTTGGGAATTACGGGCCACCTGGCAAGGTGGGATGCGGATTCTCGACAAAATTCGGGCCTTAAATTATGACGTTCTCAACGCTCGTCCCGTGGTGACCAGACTGGATTGGGGTGCCATCGCTCTCAAAAGCCTCCGTCCTTGCTGATTGCCGGAAGTCAATTCGAACCGTCGGTAATCGAACGAAAAGTTCTCTCCGTTCCGGATCCACAATGAAAAATGCGGCGCTCGATAACGAATACGTTAATACCGTTGCCCGGCAAAGCGGGAGCAATTTCTATTACTCGTTTTTTTCGCTTCCCCAGGAACAGCGCCAAGCGATGACGGCCGTTTATGCTTTTTGTCGCGAAGTCGACGATGCGGTCGATTCGCCCGGCAATAAAGACCCTCAGCAAACCATTGCCCATTGGCGCGAAGAAATTGCCCGCACCTTCGACGGAAAGCCGACAAGGCCGCTGACGCGGTCGCTCGCTCAATCGATCGACCGGTTTAACCTCAGTCGCGTTTACTTCGAAGGTATTCTTCAGGGTGTTTCCATGGACTTGGCGCAAGCGCGGTATCCCTCGTTCGAGAGTCTGTCCACCTACTGCTACCACGTCGCCGGTGAAGTGGGATTGCTGTGCATGGAAATTTTTGGATATCGGTCGGAACGATTAAAAAACTATGCGGTTAACTTGGGCACGGCTTTTCAATTGACCAATATATTGCGCGACGTTGGAAGCGATGCCGACAACGGCCGGATCTACCTTCCGCAAGAGGACTTGCAGCGCTTTGGCGTATCCGAAGAAGAAATTCTGCAAAAAAGGTATACGCCGGGATTGGCACGGCTCATGGCTTTTGAAACGGTGCGCGCGCGGGGATTTTATCGCGCGGCGGCCTTATTGCCGACTCGCGAGGAACTTCCCGCGCTGCGTGCCGCCGAAATCATGCGGGCCATTTATCAGGATGTCCTAAACCGGATCGAACGTCGGCACTATCAGGTTTTCGGAAGCCGCATCCGCGTGCCGACGCCCGTCAAGCTCGGGCTAGCGCTCCAAGCATGGTGGAGATGCCGATGAGCCCCAAACAGGTTATCGTCATCGGCGGCGGATTTGCCGGTCTTTCGGCCGCCACGAAACTGGCCGCCGACGGGTTTGAAGTGACATTGCTCGAAGGTCGCCAAGTGTTGGGCGGCCGCGCCTATTCCTTCGTCGACCCGCAGACGGGCGACTGCGTCGACAATGGTCAACATCTGTTCATGGGTTGTTACTATCAAACCCAAATCTTTCTGGCGCGGATCGGGACCTTGGGCGCTTTAAAATTCCAGGGAAATCTCGCCGTGGATTTTGCCGGCGATGGGAACCGTCAGGCCAAGCTGCGCTGTTTGCCCTTGCCCTCGCCTTGGCATTTAATTAGCGGTCTCGTGCGTTTAAATACGCTCAGTTGGCTGGACCGGTGGCGGCTGATGAAATTTGAGCGCGCGCTCCGCCACGCGGCGCGAAATCCGGGAAGTCTCGAAAACGTTACCGTCGAAGAATGGCTGATTTCCTGCGGCCAGTCGGTCCGCGCGCGGCGCCATCTTTGGGATTTGATTGCGATCGCCACGTTGAACGAGGATCCGAAGATTGCCTCGGCGGAACCTTTCGCGACCGTGCTGGCTCAAGCCTTCTTTGATACGCATGGCGCGTCCCGCTTGGGACTCGCGGCGGTGGGCCTTAGCGATCTCTATGCTAAATCGGCCAAAGAGTATATCGAGCGGCACGGCGGGCGCGTGTTGCTGAAGGCGCCCGTAGGACAAATCGATTTGTCGGGTGACCGGGTCCTATCCGTCCAATTGCGCGAAGGCAACCGCATCAGCGCCGATGCGTTCGTCTGCGCTATCCCTCCGACGGCTTTTCTCAAATTGATGCCCAAAGAGGTGATCGCCCGCACGCCCGCGCTGCAGGGAGTAGGCGAATTGTCTTTTGCGCCGATCATCTCTATTCATCTCTGGTTCGACCGTGAAATCAGCCACTCCGCTTTCGTCGGCATGCTCGACACTCAAGTCCAGTGGTATTTCAATAAGTCGCGTCTCTTCGATGATTCCAAAACGAAGGAAGGGTACATTTCCCTTGTCATCAGTGGGGCGCATTCTTTTGTTGATTGGAGCGACAAAAAACTTCTGACATTGGCTTTGGAAGAGCTGCGCCGCGTTTTTCCGGTGGCGCGCGAGGCGGCGCTGCTGCGGTCTTTAATTATTAAGGAGCACCAGGCGACCCTTTCACCCACGGTCGGTTCGGAATCGCGTCGCCCTCCGCACGCCTCGCCGTTCGACAATTTTTTCATTGCGGGGGATTGGACGCGGACGGGGCTTCCGGCGACGATCGAAAGCGCCTGCGTGAGCGGACATGCCTGCGCCGAGCTGGTCCGCTCGCGGTTGCGTGAAGGCGGCCAACCCAAGGAGTTAGCCTATGCCTAAACCCAAGCTAAAACAAACTCTCGTGCCTTCCGTGAATATCGACTCAACGTTGCGCGAAAAGCGATTGTTTAAACCGTCTAACGCCTTTCAGAAACAAGCGCATATCGGCAGCTTGGGGGCCTATCAAACGCT
>JBBQYF010000046.1:0-15318 GCA_038208955.1 Elusimicrobiota bacterium | reverse complement strand
TTATCCGCTAACCCCAGCCTGCGCCCTGCCCCGGCTGTCTTAAGCATTCTGCTGGCCTGGAGCCTGCTCGTTTCCGTGGTTGTCATGGCGGCGTCTGTATTGGGTATTTCTCTAGGATGGAAGCTGGGCGCGCGCCTTCTATGCCTTGCCGGACTACCCTTGCTCTTGAAAATGGCCGGTGGGATGATCACAGCGTTATGGACCTCCTTACCCCCGACGTACTTTACTGCCAGCCCCGCACTCTTTCTAAATCATGCCCCTATAATTTGCGAGCGGTTGGACTTATTTGAATGGTGGTCGGTTGGGTTGCTTTGGATGTTACTGCGGCACCGGCCCGGTGCGTCGTCCCGGAAAGCGACGATAATTACGGCCTTGGCATGGATTGCGGCGCTAGCGCTCGCCATGGGACTAACCAAACTTGGGAGTGCCGTTTCACCGGCGGTTGTATGAATTTAGGGTTGTGGGGCAGGTCGTTCCTGTCCATCGGGCTATTGATCGTTTCAGTTCGCGCCAAAGCCGACGATTTATTGATCGACAATATGAGCATTGAAGATTACGTGGACCGCGCCATTCATGTTGGCGTTCAGGGAAGGGAAAACTCATTGGCACTTCAAACGGCCGGTTATACGAGGGAAATTGCTTTCCGTCAAACCGATTCTCCATCGCTATCCTTCTCGCATACACACAATCGCACGGAGTCCTGGCAATCCGGCATTAGCGATAGTGTGAGAGATGTGAAGCAATCGGCGTTGAATTTAAATGAGGTAACGCCTCTCGGCACGGCTATCACCGGGAGTGCCGGATACGGCGATGGTAATCGTCCGGGTTTGAGTGCCACAGTGACGCAGCCTCTCTATATTTTTGTTTGGAACTCCGTGTTGCGTACCCGGCGCGAAGCCGACTTAAATTTTGCCAACGCCCGAGATAATTTTCAGTCGACGGCGTTATCCTTACGCACGCAAGCGCGAAGTTTCTATTACGGCGTCATGGAGGGAGAAGAATCGATTCAGGTCGCCCAACGCAAGCTGAGCTCATCAGAGAAACTGCAGGGGGTCACCGAAGCGCTCGTGGATGCGGGCCGATTACCCGCCGTCGAGAAAATGCGAGCGAGAATTCGAACGCAAACCGATGTCCGCCAGGTGCAGAACGCCCTCGTGTCTCGCGACAAAGCCATGCTTAGCGCTAAAAATTTCATTTACTACGATCTTGACTTGCCCGTTCATTTCACGACCCGGCTTGAATTTATTACTTTCCAGGTTCCATTGGATGACCTCATTGACTACGCGCTGGTTCATCGGCCGATTCTGCGAAGCTTGCGCCGTAACCTCGAGCTGGCGCATCTCGCCACCCAAGCCACCCAGGAAGCGACGCGGCCCCTGTTGGCCGTCAATGCGGCTTACAATAGCGCGGAAGTCCCCGCGCTCATCAGTCGAAGTTGGACGCTCGGGGGTACGATAAACTGGCTGTTTTTCGATTCATTCGTCACCAACGATCGAGTTAAAATCGCACGAATTTCTGAATTTGTGGCCAACTTAAATTTGTCGGATTCCGAACGCACGACACGGGTGAGTGTTCGTAACGCCTATCTGGACGTCAAGAGTTCCGAGAAACAGATCGTGGACTTCGCCACCTCGCGTGAGCAAGCACGTCAGAATGTCGAGATCCTGCGTCTGCGGTTCAAAAACGGTCTCGAAAAGTTGACCGACGTGTTCGATGCTGAAAATGACATGCGCAACCTAGACAACGAATATCTCAATTTGCTGGTCGCTTACAATCTGGCCAAAGATAATCTCTCGGAGCTTGTGGGAGCCGACGTGGATCCATTGCAATGATTCAGTGGACCGATGGATTAAGATCCAAAACGCTCGTCGCCGTCTGGGTCGGTGTCGTGGCATTGAACATGATTTTCTTGCCACGACAGTTCATGCCGGAGGTGACCGTGGAAAAAGCCGCCTTGGCGCCGCTGGCCCTGCGCGTGCGGGCCGCAGGAAATCTCGAGGCTAAAGACAGCACCACCCTCAAAGCCCAATTCGAGGGACCGGTCCTCAAAAAGAATTTCCACGAAGGCCAGATCGTCCGAAAGGGCCAGCTTCTCGCTGTACTCAGTCGGGAGAAGATTAAACTCGATTATGAAAGCAAACGGGATGCGTTAAAAAATGCGGAATCGGATCTGGAACGGGCCCGCAAGGACCTGCGCCTGGAGAAAGTTCTTTTTAAGCGCGAGGCTGTCTCCTACTCAAGCGTCGAGGATGCCCAGCGGGCGCTGACGAAAGCCGACCAAGGCTTGCGTGCGGCCAAAGAGACTTTCCAGCTGGCCCAGGATCTGTGGGAGAGCAGCGAAGTGACCTCTCCCATAGCCGGAACGATCGTCAAGGATTGGCTCGGTGATGAGAAAAGTATCGGCGCGGGCAAAGAGATTGTGACGGTTGCCGATGTCAGTGAGTACACCGTTCGGGCCCGGGTTGACGAGCTCGATCTCCATCAAATCGAAGAAGGCATGAAGGCCGATGTCCGGCTGCAGGTTTATCCGGAGCGAGTCTTTACGGCGACACTTCGCCAATTGGGGTCTCAACCGGATGGTAACGGGCTCCCCCAGATTCCCATTGTTTTGACGTTGGACAGTACGCAGGGACTTTTGCTGCGGCCAAAATTAAGCGCCGAAGTGCGCATTCATACCGGATCAACACCACCGACCTTGTCAGTGCCCTTGTCTTCGATTGTCAATGCGGACGGCCAGCAGCGTGTGTGGGTCGTTGGAAGTCTCAACCGTTTGCGTGCGCAAGCGATCGAACTCGGCCGTTCCAACCCAGACCGGGTGCTCGTCATCAAAGGCCTGCAAGTCAACGACCGCGTGTGTTTGTCCCCCGACCCGCATTTCGCCACCGGCATGAAAGTCCGATGGGTTGTCTCTCGACCGCATTCGTGAACGAAATTCTGAAGCTTCAGGGGCTGGAGAAGTGGGTGGGAACTGGCGAAGGACGATTACCCATTCTAAAAGGGGTCTCGCTTGTTCTGCACCAGTCAGAGTTCATCGCGATCATGGGCGCATCGGGATCCGGGAAATCGACGCTGCTCCATATCATGGGGCTATTGGATGTGCCGAGCGCGGGAAGCCTCACGATCTTTAATCAGGATGCGGCGCTTTTGACCGAGGATAAAGCCGCCGCGATGCGAGCCCAGCACATTGGGTTCGTTTTTCAATCTTTTCACCTATTACCCTATCTGACGGCACGCGAAAATATTGAATTGCCGATGAGCTACCGGCATCAGGTGGACGTGCCGCAGCGAGCCGGCAACCTTTTATCTCAGATGCATTTGGAATCGCGAGCCGAGGCTTACCCTTCAACTCTCTCCGGCGGGGAACGCCAACGCGTGGCCATTGCGCGGGCCCTGGCGAACGGACCGTCGCTGATTCTTGCCGATGAGCCTACGGGTGCGCTGGATTCTCGAACGGGCGCGCAAATCATGGGGCTGATTACCGATCTTCACCATCAAGGTGCTGCGGTCGTCCTCGTGACTCATGACGAGGCAATCGCTCGGCGCGCCCAGAAAGTATTAACGATGCGCGATGGACAATTCGTGTGAAGGACGCTCGCTGATGGGGATCAATTATTTAAAAGTCGCTTGGCTGATGATGCGTTCGAAACCCGTTCGGTCGGCGCTGTCCCTTTTAGGAATTTATATTGGCGTTTTAGCGCTCGTGATGATCTTGGCGATTCGTGAAGGGGTCCGTCGGCAGCTGGACGATCTTTACCGGACGAAGGGCGCTAGACTCGTCTTCGTGCACCCAGGTTTTGACCAAGTCTCTCGAAAAATCGGCGCGCTGACGCTCGATGACCTCAATTTGTTGCGCTCTATTCCCGGTATTATCTCCGTTCTGCCGCGCATGTCAATCGATATGGACGCGCGAACTCCCGCGGCCTCAGCCCATGCGCATGTGATCGGTATTGACGAAACATTTGTTCCGCTTTACCGCATCGAGATGCGCGTAGGACGAAATTTTCTGAAGGACGAAATGTCCGGCCAGCAACCCGTGTGCTTGATCACTACCACCCTCGCCCGCCATCTATTCCCTGCAGGGCCTGCGGTTGGCCAGCAAATCGTGCTTCAAGGGATTCCCGTAGAAGTCATTGGCGTTGTCGATTGGACGGAAGCGAGTAGTCAACGGTCGTCCGCACAAGAAGTCGACGTCTTGCTTCCCTATCCTTGGACATTGACGCAGGATAACGTTTTCATTTCGATGGTGGAAGTGCGCCTGGATCCGCAGATTGCTATTGAACAAGCGACAACGATTGTGCGACAGACGTTGTCGCATAGCGATACGAACCGCGCCAATATGTATTTCATACGTTCGATGGAAGAAATGATGAAAGCGGGACAAAAATCAAACGACCGTTTAATGGCGAGTCTTTTGGGAATTGCCGCCATTAGCTTGCTCGTGGGGGGTATAGGCGTAGCCAATGTAATGGTCACTTCAGTGACGGAACGAACCCGCGAGGTCGGGATTAGGAAAGCACTCGGTGCCACCCGTCGAGACATTCTGCTGCAATTTCTAGTGGAGTCAGCGGCCTTGTCGGGTTGCGGGGGATTGCTCGCCGTCGCGACCGGGGTTCTCATCGTTTACGGGGGCCCGTCTTTTTTCGATATGCCTTTCCCAATGAGCACCGCCCCGCTTCCCACAGCGGCTTGCCTGATCATTACGCTCGTCATCGGATTGATCGCGGGTGTTTATCCCGCGAGCCATGCCGCGTCTCTATCCCCCTCCGAAGCGCTTCGGTACGAATAAGCTAAAACGGTCTCGAACGACGGTCTCCGGGCGAACTTTCGCGTCTCCGGCATGTTGTAAAATGAGCTATGTCATCGATAAATGCCTCCTTAGTCGCAGAACTTGAGACCGTGGGCGAGCCGGGAGCGTTAATGGTCGAGCTCGAGCGTCGCTTCCCTGGACGCGTCGCGATCGGCACCAGCGGTCAATTAAGCGGCTGTGCGCTGATTAATTTAGCCAGTCAAGCGGGTCTTAAGCCGCGTGTTTTTACAAATGATACGCTTCGTCTTTTTCCCGAAACGCACAAACTTTTTGAAGCCCTCGAAAAACGGTACGGCATTCACATCGACCGTTTCACGCCGGATGCCGGTGCCGTGGAATCGATGATCCGCGAGCATGGGGAATATCTTTTTTTTGACAGCAAGGAAAAGCAAGAGCTCTGCTGCCGCATCCGTAAAGTGCTGCCAAATGAGCGAGCGTTGGAATCGCTTGATGTCTGGATCACAGGCTTGCGGGCCGACCAATCGCGATCGCGAGCCACCGTTGGCCGTTTTGAAATCATCGCCCATGGCGCCGCCGGCGCCGAACGGCCGATCTTAAAAGTAGCTCCGCTAGCCGGCTGGACCGAAGCCCAGACGCGCGCCTACCTGAAAGAGCAGAACGTGCCCGTGCATGAGCTCCTTGAGAGGCACTTACCCGGGGGATGGTATTACGAATCACTGGGTTGTATTCTGTGCACAACGCCGATCAGCCCGATGGAGCCGCGGCGTGCCGGCCGGTGGCGATGGTTTAATTCGCACGAGGACGATAAGAAAGAGTGTGGGTTGCATCTGCCGGGGATTCAAGGCAATGAGCAATGAGCAACGGCTTAGAATGGCCGATCCCTCGTTACTGATGATCCCTTTTCGGCTCACCGTTGCCAGTGGCGCCCAATAATGTCTTCTCATTTTCTTGACGTCGCTCGTCCCCTAGCTCTCCAAGCCGCCGCGCGTCTGATGGAACTACGATTATCACCCTTGCTCAAAGAACGCAAAGCCGACCGATCGATTGTGACCAACGCCGACCGCGAAGCCGATGAAATCATTCGCGGTGGATTGCGGAGGGCTTTCCCGGATCACGCTATTTTGACTGAAGAAAGCGGCCTGGATGGAGATTGTCGGGCAGAATATGTCTGGGTGGTTGATCCACTCGATGGCACCAAAGCCTATGTTCATGGGCGTGCCGGGTTCAGCGTTATGATCGGTCTTTTAAAAAAGGGCTTGCCCTATGCGGGGGTCGTGGCGGATCCCTGGGAAGGTCATGTATTTGAAGCGACGCGCGGCGAGGGCGCGTTTCATCATTTAGAAGGAAAGTGTTCTCATCTGGAGGTGTCGTCTCGCGCCACGTTGTCCTCCATGCCCGTCATCACTTCTACGGGGTTTCCGCGGGAGCTGGCAGAAGCAGTTCAAAATCGAATTCAGGCCGGACCCTGGCTCGAACCCGTCAATAGCGTGGGAATTAAAGTGGGTTTGCTCGTGCGCCAATTCGCGGATATCTATATTAATCACCACGCCGTCCATTACTGGGACACCTGTGCGCCACAAATTATTCTGGAAGAAGCGGGGGGGCTGTTCACGTTTCTTGACGGCTCACCGCTCATTTACGATCTCGCCGGAAGCCACTTGCATCCGGAGCCTACGCTGGCCACAAACGGTCCGCAACATGATCATCTTATTCGTTTGCTGGGCGAACTCATGCCGCAGGTGCAGTCATGAATGTAGATCCCCCCGACTCCCCTCGCTCGACAGTCATCGTTCTAGCAGCCATCATTTTGGGCCTTCAAGCGGTGCTAGCAATCCATAGTCCGCTGCATGCATCCGCCTATTTTCCGCTGCTTTTTACCTGGATTGGTTTTATGGCCATGGTGACGTCGCCGGCTTATGGCATCTGGATTATCCTGGGCGCAGTTTTTGGTGAGGCCGTAGCCGCCCTCTGGGTCGTTCCTTGGCGTTTAACAATCATCCTTATCGAAACACAGCGTGAGGCGACGCCCGTTCTTTATCTTGTTCGATTATTTTGCATACTAATGTCCGTTCAGGCGTATCTGTTTTCGCGCGAATGGATCGATGATCCAGGAGTTTGGTCAGAAATGCCCTCAGGTGGGTTGCCACTGCGGCGAACTCCCGGGGCGGGGAAACTATTAGGGATGGTCGGATGCTCGACAATCTTGCTCGCGGCCGCAATTCAACGCGAAACTCTGACGGCAGAAAAGTCGCATTTCGCTCAATTGGCGATAGGGCGCGCCAAAGTCCAACTCGGTAAAGACTATAGCGACTACGATTATTTTCTAAAAAATATAGACTTAAAATATAGAGTCGGGCAAAGCATCCTGATTAAGGCCGCCTTGGTCGCCTATAACAATGCCCTAGAAGATGCGCAAGACGTTGCCGTATCTTGGGTGGAACCTACAAAAGGTGTGCAACATGGCGATCACTAATTACGCGGCACTTCCGACGGAACAATTCAATCCGCGATCCCGTCAATTGGATTGCCTCAGCAGTCGGCAGATTGTGGCACTCATGAACCGGGAAGATCACCGCGTACTACAGTCGATCGCGGCGGCCCAGACCTCGATTGCCGACGCCGTTGACCTAATCGTCGGCAGCCTGTCTAAGGGTGGACGTCTTTTTTTTGTTGGCGCCGGCACGAGCGGACGATTGGGCATTCTTGAAGCGGCGGAATGTCCGCCGACGTTTAATACGCGGCCTCGCGACATTCGAGCGCTAATGGCGGGTGGGCGGTCTGCCGTATTTCGCTCGAAAGAAGGAGCCGAAGATTCGGCCCTGGCCGCCAGGAAGGCGGTGGCCGGTATCGTGGGCCGCGGCGATGTCGTCGTCGGGATCGCGGCCAGTGGGGTGACACCGTATGTTCAGGCCGCGATCGAGGTGAGCCGTCGGCGCGGAGCCTATACCATTCTCGTTACATGCAACCCGGCCTCAGCTCGCAAAACATCGGTCAACGTGGGAATCGGTCTTAAAACGGGTCCAGAAATTCTTACGGGGTCGACGCGGCTCAAAGCGGGTACCGCCTGTAAAATGGTGCTCAACATGTTGACGACCGCGAGCATGGTACGACTCGGGAAAGTATATGGAAATACGATGGTCGACCTCCAGCCCAAGTCTAAAAAACTGGTGGCCCGCGGCTTGCGCTTGATTGAAATGGTGGGTGCCGTGGGCCCCCAAGAGGCGCAACGGCTATTTACTCTGGCGCAGCGGCGAGTCAAGGTGGCTATTCTCATGGCCCGGGAAAAGTGCTCGGCGGGCCAGGCACGCCGGCGACTGCGCTCCGTTGAGGGAAATTTGCGGAAGGCGCTTGCCTCATGAAACTAAAACCCGAGCAAGAGGCGGCTACGCTCGCGATGCTGAAGGGGCTTGACCTATTTACCGGATGTTCCGAGATTCAGTTGAAAAGTCTTATCGAAAAACTCGATTTGCAATCGTTCGGAAAAAATAAAGTTGTGCTCATGGAACAAGAAATTTCTCGGACATTATTTATATTGACGGAAGGATCCGTCGGTATTTGGCGCCGTCAGTCTGGCGAAAAAAGGTTGGTTGCATCCTTGAAAGCGCCGGATTTTTTTGGGGAAACATCGATGTTTCTCGAATCTCCCGCAAACGCCCTGGTTAAAGCCGAGGAGCCCTGCCAACTTTTAACGCTTTCCCGAGAAGCGTTCAACGACCTGACGTCGCGGGATGCGACATTTGGATTGCTGATCGAGCGCAATATGGGGGTCGTCGAGGAAAAACGCCCGTCACTGGCCAAAAAAACAACGTCCGAAGAGTCCAACTAACTTTCGTTTCCGCCCTGCTCGGCTGTTTCGAGCCTCGGGCCCAGCCCGTAGCCAATCGCAAATGTGCCGCCCGTACCGATCAGCATCAGCCACGTCCAGCCCAGAGGTAGTACGTGGGTTTCCGAGAGGCTAAGCAAGACAGCATTCACGACGGCCATGATGATCATGCCGACCACGTTCGCCCGGTTGCTCCGGCGCTTGGTTAAAAATCCAAGCAAGAAAACCCCGAGAAGCGATCCGAAAGTGACGCCGCCGATCTTGAACGCCAACCAAAGAATGTTTTGAAAATGGCTAAAGATATAGGCAATCATGACCAGGATGCAGGCGAAGACCCCCACGCACCGCCTCGACAACGCCATGTAATGCGCTTCGCTGGCATTTTTATTGACCAAGGGTTTGTATATATCGGTGATGAAGGACGTCGTTAAGGACACCACGGGCGATTCGATGCTCGCTAAGACGATGACGGCTAAAAGTCCGCCGCGCATCAAGGAGGGCATGACGTTGGCAATCACATGGGGGAATATAGCGTCCATCTTCGTCGGCAGTGGAAGGCCTGGATTTTGGCTGTAGAACACGTAGAGGCACGTGCCAAGCGTAAGATAAATAAATAAGACAAGGCCCGAGGCCACCGGCGTCGACACCATCGATTTTTGGCTTTGCCGGCGCGTTTCAACGGTCAGCAAGCGCTGCATTAATTCTTGATCCGTGCCAAACGCCGCCATCGATCCGAAGAAGCCATTTAAGATGGCAATGTACACGATGTTGGGATCCTTAAAAAAATCGTGCCAAAATGTGGGTGAATGGGGAGACGGCCCCCAGTTCCAGAATTGCAAGCGGCCGGCGGCACCGGCAACCGCGATGACCGCATGCCACCCACCATGAATATTTAGGATGAGAAAGATAATACTGGCCAGACCTCCGACAATAAACATTGACGCTTGAAAAACCCCGGTCCAAACGACGGCCTTGATGCCTCCGTAAAGGATATACGTTAGGCTGATGGTGGCGAAGAGCACAATCGTCGGCAGAATATGCCAGCCGAAAAGAACACTCATGGCCAAGGACGCGGCCATGAGTCGAACCCCGGACCCTAAAAGCCGTGTAATGAAAAAAAAGACCGTGGCTGTGTATTGCGTCGCCGGACCAAAACGATGCTTCAAAAATTCATAAATGGTGACGCAGTTATAGTGGTAGAACGCCGGAATAAAGAGATAAGCAATTACGAAGCGGGCCAAGGTCGACCCGATAAAAAATTGGGCATATTCCCAATTTTCTTTGAACGCCACGGCCGGTACGGAAATTATCGTCACCGCACTGACTTCCGTGGCGACGAAGGACAGCACCGCCACCCACCAGGGGATCCGCCTGCCGGCGAGGAAAAAATCTCCCGTATTTCGACTGCGTCGGCCCAGCATGTAGTTGAGCGTAATAAGCAACCCGACGAGAACGCTGAGAATAATAAAATCAGATTGGCCGAGATGAAAGGGGCCCGGAAACCAGTAATGGATCAGAGACTTCATTGGGGTACCGATACCGGCGCCGTAATGACGATTCGAGTGCCGATAAAGCTCGCCCGGTAAAGCTTCTTGGCGGCTTCCAGATCAAGCCCTAAGCAAACGTGCGGAAATTTTTCATGGTCTTCAGGGTTCAGCGGCGGGCCATGAAGAATTAATTTGCTGTTCGTAAAAATCACATACTCGCCCAGTGCGTTACTGCGCACGGACGTCCCCACCTGCGGCGGCGTCCATTCGAGATGGCCGCGCACTTCATTCGACTGCCCGCGTTCGGGGTGAGCAAAACGTTCTTTTGAGACGATTCGTACCGTCGGAGGCAGCACGTCGGAAGCGCCGCCAAAAGCGCGCAGGGGAAAATACGCTAGCAGATAACTTTGTAAGGGTTGATCCCCGCGGAAAAGAAAAATTCGCTGCAGGGAGGGCTTGATTTCCAACCGCGTGGTCATGATTTCAAGTTGTTTGTCCAGCAAGCGGCGCTCCTCTTGCATCGATAAAGCCGTTTCGTATAGCGATTTTCGCGAAAGGGCGCGATCCGTAAAGACGGCTTTAAATTGTGCCGTGTCCGAGTCTTTCAGGTTGCGCAGCGAATTAAATCGCTCGCCGGCCTGAGTCAGTTCCTCTTGAGTTTTTAGGAATCGCGCCAGCAGGGTCTGCTTGCTAGACCGTTGGTTACGCAACCATTGCGCGCTCGCGTGGAGGCCGCCCACGAGCGCGGTGGCCAGCAGAGCGGTAAGCCAGGGAGAAACCGGCCGAAACCACCGCTTCATTAGTAGATGTATACCCGCGCGCCACGCGGCACGGTCTCGTAAAGTTTCGCGAGGTCGGTGGCGCCAAGCCTTACGCAGCCGTGCGATACGGAATGTCCCAAGAGCGCTTCCGTTTTTGTTCCGTGAATCAAATATCCGTCGCCCAAGTTGAATACATACTTGCCAAGCTCGCCTTCAACCCGGCGGCTGGGATCGCGTGGAGGGGGGACGGGTTGTCCCGCTTCGACAAAGGCCCAGTCCGGCTTTGTCCAGATCGGGTTTTCATATTTGTCTTCGATATCGAATTGGCCGCGTGGTGTGACGAATTCCCAGCGTTGTCCCGTCATCTTATTAACCAGTTGTCCGCCTTTGCCGACGGAACAATCGGCAGCCCAAAGAAGAGTCAGCCCCCGTTTCACGTAAAGCTTATTGGCCCGGGTATCCACGAGGACATGCAAATCGTTGCGAATTCGTCGACCCACTTTTGCGCGCAAGAGGTCGACTTCGTCCGACATCGCTCGTTCCGTTCGAACAAAGCTTTTTTCCTGCGGCAGTACATCCACCAGTCCCTGCAAATAAGCAATTTCCTGCTCATCCGATTTCATTTGCTGGATGGCATCGATCACCGACTGCGCGTCTCGGGATAATGTTTCGGCCCTAGACTCGACGGCCTCCGCCTGATGCGACCAACCGCGAGCCAAGTGGACAATTTGACGCGTTTCGATGACGACGGCGATCAACCAAATCCCCGCCAGGGCTGCACTCAAACGATGCCGCATCACGGGTTTCATTGGCTGAAAGGCTATCACATACGACGTGTGTTCACAACCAACGAAGTGTTATTATGAAACGCATGCGCGAAGCTATATGGCCAACCTTTTCTACTCGACATTTGGGTTCAGAGAGTCATCGTTTTCTCCGACCGCTCTATCGATGCGCGAGTTTTGCGACGTTCGGTTTTCTAGCGCTCGTTTCCCTCGTAGGGGCGAATGCCCATCCTTTGAGCGAGGGTATTATGTCGCGCAACTCCGCTGAGCAAGCGGCCGCCATCCAATCGTTGGATACGTTGACAGACGCCGAGAAACGCGATGTGGTTGCCGGGCTGCGTAAAGCGCTGCGCAAAGATGCGGTATCCGCCGAGAAAGCCGCACAAGCGCTCAAACATTTAGGAAGCGTCGCCGAGCCGGCCTTACCAGAACTGGTTGAGGCACTTCGCTACGATGAAGAATCCGTCGCCACAGCCGTGGGACAAGCGCTGATCGCTATCGGCCCGTCGGCCATCTCTCCGCTAAAGGCAGAACTCAATGACGCGAACTTATTCGTTCGCCGCCGGGCGGCGCAAATTCTTGGACAGTTTGGGGCGGCAGCCAGGTCGGCCGCGCCGGCGCTCGTCCTGATGCTCTACGATTCGGAGTATCAAGTCCATGCCGCCGCCGAGATGACGCTCATTCAAATCGGTGAAGGATCCATCGCTCCCCTTTCGGCCCGATTACAAACCGAAGATGAGCAGGGACGCCGGCTTGTTCTTGGAGTTCTCAGTAAATTGGGAGCACCCGCGGTACCCATTATCGTGAAAACTCTGCAGAAGGACCCTAGTTCTTATGTCCGGGTCAGCGCCGCGGAATCACTCCGAGAGCCAGGAGCGGCGACGCCGGAGGCCGTGCAAGGACTGATCGCCGGGCTTCGCGATCTCGACGAAGGCGTACGAGTAGCGGCGGTCTCGACATTGGGACAGCTGGGGGATAGAGCAAAGTCTGCCGCGCCGGCGGTCGAGAAATTATTTCGCAGTGACAGCGACGCTCTCGTCCGTCAGCGAGCCGGCGACGCGCTGGGGCAACTAAACGCTGAAAAGACGTCTGCCCCGTAATGCGCCCCAGTCAAGCGGTGCGGTTATTCCTAAATATTTTTATCGTCGCCATGGTGCTTGGAAGCATGGCTCGACGCCTGCCAGCCGAAAACACGGCTCCTCCCGAACCCGTTCGCTATGGCATTGATGTGCTCGAGACCGAAGGATTTACACCGTTGCAAGACCAGCAGATTGCCCTAATTACCAACCAGACGGGCATTGATTCCCAGGGTCACAGCACCGCCGATTTACTCGCCAACGCCCCGAACATTCGGCTCGTGGCATTATTTTCGCCCGAGCATGGAATCCGCGGTGCCCAGGAAGCGGGGCAATTGATCGGCGACGGCATTGATTCCCAAACTCGGTTGCCGGTCTACAGTCTGTATGGCGCCATTCAACGCCCGACACAACCCATGCTCAATGGCGTGGATGCGCTCGTCTTCGATATTCAAGATGTCGGAACCCGCTTCTACACGTACCTGACGACGATGTGCATGTGCATGGAAGCGGCGGCTCAGCGCGATATCGTGTTCGTCGTCCTCGACCGCCCCAATCCGTTGGGGGGAGAGGTTTTGGAAGGGCAAATGTTGGATCCGAAATATCGGCACTTTACGGCTTATTATTCCGCCCCTACCCGTCACGGGTTCACCGCGGGCGAACTGGCCGAGTGGTACAACATTACGACCGGGCTGCACGCCAAATTAAAAGTTATCCCCATGACCGGCTGGCGGCGCAAGGATCTTTGGCAGGATACGGGCCTACCGTTTGTTCCGCCCTCGCCGAATATTCGCACCCCGCGAGAAGCGTTGCTCTACCCAGGCCTCGGCATGTTTGAAACGACGAACATTTCAATCGGCCGCGGAACCGATACGCCCTTCGAATGTTTCGGTGCCCCTTGGATGGATGGCAATGCCGTCACAGCCCGATTGACCGCGCTCAATCTGGCCGGCGTCGTATTTTCGTCCACCACGTTCACGCCCGTCAACGATCTTTACGCCGGCCAGAAATGTTCCGGTGTTCGCATCGCGATCTCCGATCCCTATGCGGTTCGCTCAATTGATATCTTCGTTCAGGCGGCGATTATTTTGCGTGATCTCTACGGGAAAAATTTTCAATTGCGCTGGAACGAAGTGGCCCGCGTAACGGGCTCTTCGGACTTCGAAGCGTTTTATAAGACGGGCAAATCGGCAGGCGACGTTCTTGCGGATTTTAAAAAAAGCACGGACCGTTTCGCTAAAGACCGCCAACCTTACCTCCTTTACTGATGGCTCTTTACTTTCAACAACTTCCCCTCGGCCCGATGCAAAACTGGGTTTATTTAGTTGGCGATTCGGTCACACGCGAAGCGGCCGTGATCGACCCCGCTTGGAACATTCCGGCTGTTCTCAAACAAGTCGAGGAAGACGGTTATAAAATTACGCACGCCATCTTAACGCATGGTCATTATGATCACATTAACGGCCTGGAAGAGATTATCGAAAAAACCGACGCGGTCGTGTGCGGACAATCGGTCGAACTGGACGATTTCATTCCCGAAGGCGCAGGAGGCCTTGTCGTTCCCCGGTCTATCTTAAAGAAAACGTTCAGCGGCGAAACGGTAACGTTGGGCAGCATAAGCCTGTCTCTATTGCCGACTCCCGGCCACACCCCTGGATCGCAATGTATTCTCGTCAAATCCCCTGGATTAACCGGCGACCGGCTGATTACCGGCGACACGCTTTTCGTTGGGACCTGCGGCCGCTGCGATTTCCCTTATTCCAACCCCGAACAACTTTTTCGCAGCCTCCAGCGTCTTAAAAAGCTAAACGGAGACACGGTATTTTATCCGGGCCATGATTATGGAGCCGTCTCGAGCAATTCACTCGATAAGGAAAAAAAGAGCAACCCCTTTTTACTCATGGACACGCTCCCACAATTCCTAGCCATGGTTCGGCGGTAACGATTCTTGGCGGCCTCCAAAGACGACCTCGTTTCTTACGCGCGTTCGCTAGGGTTTGACCGCGTCGGTATCACATCCGCAGAGGCTATCCCTGAGGCGGCTGCTTATTTGGAGTCTTGGCTCGAACAGGGCCGCGCCGGTAATATGGACTATTTGGGGAAAAATTCTGCGCGGCGATCGGCGCCTGAACAATTGTTGCCTGGCGCGAAAAGTGTTATCGCCTTGGCCGTCAATTATTTCCCGGGCGATGCCGAGGGCGAGCGGGGCCGGGAATTCCCAGAGTGTAAAGTGGCCCGGTACGCCGGCGGCAAGGACTACCACAAGGTTTTGGGAAAACGGTTGGATTCCCTTATCCGGTATCTTCAGGCCATGGCCCCTGAGGCAACCTTTAAACCGTTTGTCGATACGGGGCCCTTGCTGGAACGGCCATTTGCGCAACGCGCCGGGCTCGGGTTCATTGGGAAGAACACGATGCTGATTACCCGTGGTTTAGGCTCCTGGGTGTTTTTGGCGCACATTGTATCGACGCTCGAGTTGCCGCTGGACGCGCCGGATACGCGTTCTTGTGGAACCTGCCGGCTTTGCATCGACGCCTGTCCGACCGAGGCGATCACCGAACCCTTCCAGCTAGATCCGCGCCGCTGCATTTCCTATCTAACGATTGAATCCGATGGAG
>JBBQYF010000045.1:0-15449 GCA_038208955.1 Elusimicrobiota bacterium | reverse complement strand
CGCTCGGTCAGTGCGTCTCGTACGGGTCCACCGACGAGGTAGGGTGTCGTCCGCAACGCTTTGGCTGCCTTTAGAATACAAGCTTGAATGCGGGGGGTCATATGGATAAAGCTCGGACTACAGCTTTCTCAATTCTCGTTTTAAAATTTTACCCAGCGTGTTTTTCGGCAGCTCACGCCGAATATCCAAATCCTTCGGGCATTTGTAGGAGGCGAGACTCCCACGGCATAATTTCAGCAACTCCTGTTTTTCCACCGTCGACCCTTTCTTAAGCGTCACAAAGGCACGGATAATTTCGTCGCCCGTCTCATCGGGAATGCCGATCACGGCGGCCTCGAGAACGGCGGGATGTGTCATGAGAATGTCCTCGACCTCTTTGGGGTACACGTTCAATCCCTTGACAATAATGAGATCTTTCTTTCGGTCGGAAATATGGAGATACCCATCAGCATCGAGGAAACCCAGGTCGCCGGTGCGTAGCCATTGATGGTCCTCATCGAGGAAGGCCTTGCCCGTCGCTTCTTCGTCGTGATAATACCCTTTCATCACATTCTCGCCTCGGATACAAATCTCGCCCACCTCCCCGCCGGTCAGCGGCCGGCCCAATTCGTCGACAAGGCGCACCTCCACTCCGGGAAGCGGTTGGCCTACAGAACCCGGCACCCGCTTGCGCTCAGGATTGAACGACACGACAGGACTGGCCTCCGTCAAGCCATAACCTTCCAGCAACGGGACACCAAATTTGGCTTCGAACTTCGCATGCACGGGTCTGGGAAGAGCGGCGGCTCCAGACACGCATAATCTCAAGGGGTTGAGGAACTTAAACGGTCGCCAGAAGGGAACACGCAAAAGAGCCGCATAAATGGGCGGAACGGCCACAAAAATCTTCACCCGGTGCCGAAAGATTTGTTTGATCACCGGTCCAAAGGGCAACACCGATTCTACGATGACGATACAGGACCCCAAGTAGAGTGGGACGAGCACGCACACGGTCCATGCAAAGGAATGAAACATCGGCAATAAGCAAAGAAACGTATCGCGAGCTTTCAGCGTAATGAGCCCCAAACATTGCTCGACATTGGCGACGAAATTGCGGTGCGTCAAAAGTGCCCCTTTTGGCTTGCCGGTTGTCCCGGATGTGTAGATGATCATTGCAACATCGTCGGGTGCGGCCTGCGCGGGTTGGTCTAATCCCGGCTGGGAGGCCATAAGGTTCTCGAAGGACAAAACACCAACCGTCTCAGGCTTGGCGGCAGGGCCAGCCGGCGCGGTCGAACCGGCCACAATCACGTCGCGCATGGCGCTCAATTTTTTCTTCACTTGGAGCACAGCACCCAAAAAAGGGGGCTGCGTAATGGCTCCGACGACCCCCGCGTCGGCAAAGATATAGGAGATTTCATCGGGTTTGAGCAAAAAATTGACAGGAACAGCGCGTGCGCCGAGACGCGCAAGGGCGAAAAAAGTAATCACGAACTCCGATGAGTTGCGCATAACAATGCCGTAAGCCTCCCCGGCGCGCAGACCGCGACCGGCCAGGACATTGGCCAAAATCAGAATTTGACGATGCAACTCTTTGTATGTGAGCGATACCGATTTGAAAATAATTGCTTTGGCGTTTGGGCGCTCGGCGGCCTGGCGGTCGATCAAATCGTTCAACGTCATACGGGCACCGACGGTACGGCGTCTAACAGCGCGCGCGTGTAGAGGTGCTGCGGGTGGCGTAGCGTCTCGTCAGCGGGCCCTTCTTCAACAATTCGGCCGTCTTGCAGCACGATCACACGGTCGGCTTGCAACGACGCCACGACCAGATCGTGAGTAATAAAAAGAATTGTTAGGCCGAGCGACTTTTTCAAGCGCGTAAACAAATCGAGAATCTGCGCCTGAACAGATACGTCGAGCGCGGAAAGCGGTTCGTCGGCAATCAGCAGCGCAGGTCCCGGCGCCAAGGCCCGGGCGATCGCAATGCGCTGTCGTTGGCCGCCGGAAAATTGGAAGGGATAATGGACAAGTGCGTCCGGCTCTATCCCGACCGATTCGAGCAATTCCGCGGCGCGCTTTCTGACATCGACGACACCCGTCGCAATTCTTAACGCTTCCCCCAACTGAACGCCAACCGACAGCTTGGGGTTCAGCGAGGCGAAAGGATCCTGGAAGATCATTTGTATGTGGCGCGCTCGCTCGACGCGACTTAAGGTCGTCAGGGGAACACCTTCCCAGAGCAACCGCCCTTGGTTGGGACTCAGCAAGGAGGCGACCATTTTAGCGATCGTTGTTTTTCCGCACCCCGAGCCTCCCACGATAGCCATGGTCTCACCAGGCGCAATGCTAAAGGAGACGTCTTGGACCGCATGCACATAGCCTAACGTCCGCTTGAGCAGGCCGCCCTCGATGGCAAAGGACTTCGCGAGATGTTGAGCTTCCATTAATGGAATCTTTGTCATCACTTTAGGGGACTCTCCAGCGTGGCACGGCCGCCAGCAGCATTTGCGTATAAGGATGTTCGGCATGCCGAAACAACTCAGCGGCAACGCCGGTTTCGACGATCGCGCCGGCCTTCATCACCGCCACGCGCTGGGTGTACTGGGCGACGAGAGCCAGGTTATGCGAAATGAACAGCATGCCTGCCTTTAGTTCTTTTTGCAAACGGAAAAGTAAATCAAGAATTTCTTTTTGAACCAAAACATCGAGTGCGGTGGTGGGTTCGTCGGCCAGGAGTAGCTCAGGCCCTCTCAAGATCGCCGTAGCAATCAGCACGCGTTGTCGCTGCCCGCCGGACAACTGATGCGGGTAAGCATCGAGGATGCGGCTTGGATCAAGCTGCACCAACGAAAGCGCTTCACCGGGGGTATAACGCATCCGTTGAGGCTCCGGGTCCCTCTCTGGCTCTGCCGTCAACACCTCAGCCATTTGTTCACGGATGCGCATGACGGGATTCAAAGCGGTGAACGGATCCTGAAAAATCATCGCGATGCGTCGCCCGCGCAAGTTCCGCATTAGGGGATCGGGAAGCGCAAGCAAGTCTTGTCCTCCAAAAAGAATATGTCCGGCGCTAATGCGGCCCTCGGAAGGCCGGATCAGTCGCATAATCGCGAGAGCGACCGTGCTTTTGCCGCTGCCCGTTTCCCCCACAAGACCCACCGCTTCACCGTCGCCTACCGTTAACGATACGTCACAAACCGCGGGGACCGTTTGTTTGCCGCGATAATACTCCACGCTGAGGTTTTGAATGGTCAGCATAGAATTTTAAGTGCGTGGATCCAACACATCGCGCAGTCCTTCCCCCAGAAGATTAAAAGCCAGTACCGTCACCAAAATCGCGACGGTGGGAAATAACGAAAGCCACCAGGCAACATGCAGATAGTCTCGCCCAATACTCAAAATATTGCCCCACGATGGACTCGGCGGTTGCACCCCTAGCCCCAGAAAAGAAAGGGCGGACTCGGTCAGTATCGCTCCACCCACGCCGAGCGTCGCGCTGACGAGAATTGGCGCCACCACGTTGGGAAGCAAGTGCACAAACAGCAGCCTCGGGGCGGACACTCCGGCCAGCCGGGCGGCTTGTATATACTCCCGTTCACGAACGGAGAGACATTCGCCCCGAACCAAGCGGGCCAGTCCCGGCCAGGCCGTGAGCCCGATTATCACCATGACGTTGTAGATGTTCGGTCCGAGAAAAGCGAGCACCGCTAAAATTAAAAAAAGCGTCGGGATCGACAGCATAATATCAACGAGTCGCATGACAATCATATCGGGCCAACCGCCGAAAAATCCGGCGCACAGCCCCAAGGTTGTGCCGATCACGAGGGAAATTCCCACCGCGACAAATCCGACCGAGAGCGAGATTCTTGTACCCAAAAGCAGACGTGAAAATACATCGCGACCTAAGTCGTCGGTTCCCATCCAATGGGCCAAGGACGGCGCCTGAAGCCGCTCAAGGAGATTTTGCGCGAAGGGATTCCAAGGGCGAATCCATGGCGCCGCCAATGCCGCCAGGGCTAACGCCGCGACAACTGCCAATCCGGCGACGGCCAGGCGATTTTTCCGAAAGCGACCCAGGTAAAGTTTGATCATCGGTAACGGATCCTTGGATCGGCGTAAGCGTAGAGCAAATCAGCGAGGAAATTACCCGCAAACGTCAACCCCGCGGCGATCACCGTGATCGCCATAATCAAATTGTAGTCGCGGGTCATAATCACTTCATAGCCTAACCGCCCCATACCAGGATAAGCAAAAATAGTCTCAATGAGCAAAGATCGTGACCATCGGCAAGAGCGCGTTCCGCAAGGCGTGAACCCCATATACCCGCGCGGGAACCCGACGCGATCAAGTCCATTCTAACGTACCTACGCCTTCCAAACAAACCGCTCGGCCTTGCTGGCCTGACCTCGTTAACTTCCACCTTTGTGTCTTTGTAGAAAACCCGGTTGATTCAAAGGAGTCACGTGCGGATTTTATGCCCCCATTCGTTTAATGCCTTGGAAATAATTCCGACCCGTTATCACCGTAATTGCGGTTTGACATATGGTTAAATTACGACGTATTATAACCGCATGATTACGAGAACGCTGACTCCTCTTTTAACTCGTTCGAAGAAGAGTCTGCTACTGCTGGGCCCGCGTCAAACCGGAAAATCCACCCTCATGGCGGGCTTGAAGCCGGATATCACTTTTAATCTGGCGCATGAACCGACTTATCTTGAATTTCTTCGCAATCCGCGAGAGTTGGAGGAGCGGCTGACCGCGCGCCCAACGGCCAAACTGATCTTTATTGATGAAGTGCAAAGAATCCCTTCCCTGCTGAATACGCTCCAATCTCTATTGGACCAACCCAAACCCCCACGATTTCTGCTCACAGGGTCGAGCGCGCGTAAGTTAAGACGAGGACATGCCAATCTACTTCCAGGGCGGGTTCATACATACACCTTAGGTCCGCTCGTGGGTGGAGAAATCAAAGGTGAGGTCCCTCTTTCCCGCGCCCTTTCCTTGGGATCGCTTCCGGGAATCTGGACGGAAACTGATTCGGATGTCGCGCAGAAAACGCTGCGGTCGTATGCAGGCACTTATTTGAAGGAAGAAGTCCAGGCCGAAGGGTTAGCGCGAAACTTAGAGGGATTCGCGAGATTTCTCAACATCGCGGCCGCGGCATCCGGTCAGTTCCTGGATTTTTCAAAGCTTGCCTCCCAGGCGCAAGTGCCTCGTCAATCCGCCGTCCGGTTTTTTGAAATTCTTGAAGATTGTCTGCTGGTGATTCGCCTCGACGCGTTCGCGAAAAGCGTTGGACGACGTCTCGTGCAACACCCCCGCTTCTACTTTTTTGATGTGGGCGTGCTCAATGGCCTCCTCGGGAATTTCCACGTCTCGGCGGATCGCAAGGGAGCCCTATTTGAACAGTGGGTGGTGACCCAGATCATTCATACGGCGCAGACCAAAGATGTGGATATCCGATTTTCGACTTATCGCACGGAGAGCGGCGCCGAAGTAGATTTGATACTCGAGACAAAGGGTGAGCTTTCGGCCATAGAGATTAAATCGGGGACGCAGATTAGGACGGGCGATTTGCGCGGTCTACGAAGCTTCGGGGAGTTTTATGGAAAGCCGCATCGCAAGATGCTGTTCTACGCGGGCGACCCCCAAAAACGCTTAGGAGACGTTGAGGTGTGGCCTTGGGCGAAGGGCATCGAGAACCTCTTCTAATGGCCAAGGTCGTCAGCCCTAAGATACGCCGCGACAACTGCCAATCCGGCAACGGCCAGGCGATTTTTCCGAAAGCGACCCAGGTAAAGTTTGATCATCGGTAACGGATCCTTGGATCGGCGTAAGCATAAAGCAAATCAGCGAGGAAATTACCGGCAATCGTCAACCCCGCGGCGATCACCGTGATCGCCATAATCAAATTGTAGTCGCGAGTCATAATCGCTTCATAGCCTAACCGCCCCATACCAGGATAAGCAAAAATCGTTTCAATGATCACCCCTCCGCCGATCAAATCCGGCAACATCAGCCCTAAGATCGTGACCATCGGCAAGAGCGCGTTCCGCAAGGCGTGAACCCCATAGACCCGCGCGGGTGAAAGCCCCTTGGCTTCGGCGGCCCGAATATAGTCTTGGTGGATCACTTCCAGCATACTGCTCCGCATGTATCGCGAGAGTCCTGCCAAGTCCGTGAGCGCAAGAATCACCGTGGGTAAGAATAAATGGCGACCGACATCGTAGACCTTGTGCCACCAGGGAACCGGTAAAAAGGAAATATCGGTCAAGCCGGAAACCGGAAGCCACCCTAACTTCAGTCCAAAGACAATCATTAACACGAGCGCCACCGCGTAGGTTGGAATTGAAAAACCGATAAACACAAAAAGCGTCATGGCTTTATCGAAAGTGCTTCCGGCGCGCACGGCGGACCAGAAACCAATCGGCAAGGCGACAAGCAACATTAACGCAATCGCCAGGATGTTCAAAAGCAACGTCGCCGGAAGGCGCTCGGCAATTTTACGAATAACCGGCCGGTGGTCGGCGAAGGATTCGCCGAAGTTTAACCGGCTGATGTGCTTGAGCCAACGTCCGTATTGGATAAGAATCGGTTGATCTAGTCCCATGTCGTGACGCATACGTTGCTTGGTCTCCGGAGTGACGTGAGGATTCAAATCGGCTATGCGGTCGATCGGCCCACCGGGCGAGAGTTGCAGAAGAAAAAAACTGATTATTGAGATCCCAAAAAGGGTAGGAACGAGTTGTAGGGAACGCCGGAGAATGTAGCCGATCATGGTACCCGCTCGGCTGTTGTCACGGCACCCGTTCGGTACGGAAGCGTTGCTGATCTTTAGGAACCCACCAATCGATGAAATTCCAAGAGAGGCCCAGGGGAGCGACTTGGGGGCCTTGGAAACGTTTGTGGATGGCGATTAACTCGTCCGGACTGTAGAGAAAAATATAAGGCAAGTCGGCGGCGATTTGCCGATGAATTTTCCAATAAATGGCCTGTCGGCGCTTGGGATCAAACGTTTTGCGACCTTCGACCAGCAGACGATCGACCGCGGGATTTTCATAACCACAAAAATTGTATTGGCCCTCCCCTTGCTGGGAGGAATGCCACATCGCGTAATTGTCTGGATCGCGACCCAACTGCCAACCCATAATGACGGCCTGAAAATTCTTTTTATCGAGGTAATCGTGAATAAATGTTGACCACTCCATAATCCGAATGCTCATGTCGATACCCACGCCTTTAAGTTGCTGCTGAATCACCTCGGCACAAAGTTGGCGCACTTTATTTCCCTGATTCGTCATCAGAGTGAACGCAAAAGGTTTCCCGTTTTTTGTTAATTGTCCCGTGGCATCCGGACGCCAACCGCACTGGGCGAAAAGCGCTTTCGCTTTGGCCGGATCATACACCGGCGACGGCACGGTCGGATCGTAAGCCCAGGAGGTGACGGGAAATGGGCCTGAAATGGGCCGGCCCAGGCCGAGCACAATCCCATTGACCATGCTGTCCCGATCGATGGCATAGGCCAAAGCCCGTCGGATTCGTACATCCTGGAATAATGGATTTTTCAGATTAAATCCAAGATAAATGTATTTAAAAGCTGGAAACCGGTAACGTTGATCATTCTGAAAGATGGCATCGTAGGCTTTAAATTGATCCGGGGTCAGACCCATCGAGTCAATCGACTGGTTTCGCAATTCTAGAAACTGGACCGCTTCGTCGGGAATAATCCGGTAAATATATTGCTGAATGTGCGGAGCGTGTTCGAAATAATCAGGGTTCGCTTCAAGGAGAATGTACTGATCGGTTTTCCATTCTTTAAAGCGGTAAGGTCCCGTACCGATCGGCGCACGGTTGGCCGGATGCGTATTAAAGTTCCCCGTCTGGAAAATGTGTTTCGGCACAATTCCCATCCCCCAAGAAGCCAGGCCCGGAGCAAAAGGTTTTTTGTAAGCAACCTGCAAGGTGAACGGGTCCAAAACCGTCACAGACTTCACATCTTCAAAATCACTCGAGAAAGGCGTATGGACCGTTTTATCGCGAAGCTTTTGATAAGTAAAGAGCACATCCTCCGCGGTAAAGGGTTGACCGTCGTGCCAGCGAACTTTATGGCGCAAATGAAAGGTGATGACGAGACCCCGGCTCGTGACCGTCCAAGATTCGGCCAGATCTCCGACGAGTTTGATGTTCTTATCGTATTTTACGAGCCCGTTAAAAACGAGTCCAACGATATCGCTCGACGCGCTGTCCGAACAAAGCACGGGGTTCAATGTGCTCGCGTCACCAATCGAGCTGTCAACATAAGCGTCACCGTCGCTAACCGCGGCGCAAGGCCTGGAACACGCGACCCCGCAGAGGGCCAACCAGGCGAATAATCGGGCCGCCTTGGCCACCGGCCGACGTCGCCGGCGATGGGTCATGGCATTCAATGCTTGGGCACCACGTCCACGGTCAAACGCGGCTGGGCGAGCATCTTCTTAGCAACGGCGTTGACGGCCTCGCGAGTGATGGAATCAATCCGCTTGGCGTACGTATGCTCATAATCCGTGCGCAATCCGAGAAACTCCCACCAAGCCGCATACCATGCGCGTCGCCGCCTGGTCTGTCGTTCCATGAGAAACGATCCCTTCATCATATGTTTGGCCTGCTGAACTTCTTTTGCTGTTACACCCTGGCGCTGTACCGCTTCCAGCATTCGTTCTAAGCGCTCGGTTGCAATCTGGCGTTTCTGCGGTGAAAGCCCGAGGTATATGACCCACTCGCTCGTTTGCCGACGAGTCGGGAAAAAAGAGGAGACTTCATAGGCGAGCCCCAGTTCTTCCCGCAATTGAACAAACAGTCGTGAACTCATTCCGCCACCCAAGACGGTGTTCAGGATGTTTAGTTCGAGACAATTGGGTTGCCCCACCGCGGGCGCTAAAAACCCCGTCATGACATAGGCCTGTTCAAAACGGGAAGACAGCTCCCGGCGACGATCACCCGTCCAGGGTGTGGGGGACTTGGGGGGTTCTCTTGCCGGCGCGGTAGCGGATTTCCACGGGCCGAACCGGTCTGCCACGATAGCTTGAATGGTCGCCGGCGGCAACGACGCATTGATCGACAAGATCGCCTGTGAGGCGCGCCATTGGCCGCGGTGCCAGGCGCGCAAATGATCTCGCGTAAAGGCCCCGACCGTTTTTGCCAAACCGTCAACGGGCCGGCCATAGGGATGCTCGCCGTAGGCCTCGCCGGCCCACCGGTCATGCGCGATGGCAAAGATGCTGTCTTCGCGCGAGCGCAAAGAGGCCAGAATGTGCGCACGCGCTTTGCGAATTTCGGCATCCGGAAAAATAGGATCCAGTAAAATATCGGCTAGGACCTCCATTCCGCGCGGCAACTCCTCAATGGGGGTGATAAATCCTGTATCGCTATAATCTTCCGCGCATTGAATTCCTAACCGGGCTCCGACGGATTCGATCGTGGCGCCGATTTGACGGGCCGAACGTCGCCGGGTTCCTGCGAGCAGCATATCGGCCGTAAAACTAGCCAGCCCCGCTTCAACCGGCGTTTCATGGATCGTGCCGGTTTTAACAAGGAGCGTAGCGGCGGCGAGCGGCACGCCGGGTTCCTGGGCATAGAGCACGACCAGACCGTTCGGAAGTTTCCACCGGTGCATTAAGCCGCCTCAATCACGGCACTTGACCAGGACCGCTCTCCGAGGTAGCGATTGGCGACCTCTTGAAGCTGTCGAGAGGTGACCGAGAGCAACCGAGGCAGGTAGGCTTCTAGTCGTTCGAGATGATTCTCGAGCGCGAACGATCCAATCAACCCAGCGCGGCCGTGGATTGTTTCAAATCCCTGAAACCAAGACGTTTCGAGAAGTTTTTTGGCTCGCAGGATCTCAGCCGGCGTTGCCGGCGATACTTTTAAGTTTCGGAGCAACGTACGGATCGCCCGAGTGACTTCGACGCGGCGTGCCGCTTCACAGTCGGCAAAGATACCAAATACGCCAGGACCCTCGTGCGTCAAATTGGCCGCGCTAATAGACCAAACCAATTTTTTGGACTCGCGAAGCGTGTGGACGAGTCGCGAGCCGCGACCTTCCCCCAGTACCGCGGCGAGAACGTCTAGCGCCTCATGGTCCGGGTCGATACCGGGTGGCGTTCGAAAGCCGATAGCCACATAGGATTGTTGCACGGCTTGATGCATCAAACGATGCCGAACCGCAGGAGGCGTCGTGCCTGGCGTCCGAGCGCGTTCACGCTTTCCCGCCGGCATTTTGTCGAAGGCACCCCGAACCCAAGTCTCGAGCCGACGTTCGTCGACGTCTCCCGTGATCACGAGCACGGTTTGGCCGGCCGTATAATGATCCTTGTAAAACCGATGAAGCCGCTCCCGGGTCACATTGCGGACCGTTCGCGGAAAACCAATGACTGGCCGCTGCAGAACGATTTCCTTAAAAAGCGCTTGGTTAAGGAGATCCCACAGAACGGCCTCTGGATCGTCGTTGCGGCGCTTAATTTCTTCAAGGATGACGAGACATTCACGCTGCCATTCCTCGGGGCGCAACGCGGCACGGTACAACAGCTCACTCATGAGTTTGACGGCTTGATGGGCGCCTTCGCGGGGGACGTCGATATAGTAGTGGGTGTATTCGCGGGAGGTCTCGGCGTTGAGCGAGCCACCGAGCGACTCCACCCACCGGGAAATATCCGCGGCTTGATGGTGCGCGGTTCCTTTAAACACCATATGTTCCAAAACATGCGAAAGCCCGGCATCGGCATTCGATTCGTCCACAGAACCCACGCGCACCCAGGCTTGAACCGAAACCAGCGGATGGCGGGAATCCACTTGGAAAAAAACTTTAAGGCCGTTTCCGAGTTGAATGGTCCTGAGACCGGCAAGCGGCGAAAACGCGGCCTGAGGCAACGTCCGATCCCCCTCGTTCCCTTGATGAGCGAGGGAAACTGGTTGGGATTTATTCACCGGCATTAGATCGCCGTCGTTACCAAGGTCTCGGTCGAATGCACACCGGGGACCGCACGAATTTTTCCGACAACCACGTTCGTCATCGTCGGCATGTCGGCGGCTTCGATATCGGCCACCAAATCCCACCGCCCAAAGACCGCGGACAAGTGTGACACGCCTTTGATTTCTTTTAATTTATTCATCGTCAATTTTTCGCGGCCTGAGGCGAGTCGGATTAACACCAGTCCTGTAATCATGCGGTATCTCCTTTATGGGTGGGTCGGATCGACGCGCTTCTGGGCGCCGCGCCAAGCATCGGCGACGCTATAAATCCAGAGCGCGAACAATAACCCTTCGTACGTGTAAAAGGTCGAAGAATTCGTCGACACGACATGGGTGATGGCGTTTTGCAAAAGTGTTTGCAACGCGTCTCGGTCCGTCAACGGAAGATTAGCAGGCAAATAGGGCTGACAAGCATGCCGGAACCAGGCCACTGCGCCAATTAGCACGAGGAGGCTAAGCCCCATCAAATAGGCACCTTTTTTGAATTGACGGTTGTACAGCTGCCCTACTCCCGGACCCAAAAAAAGACTTAGCAGTACCGCGATTAATCCTTGCATTCATTCCCCTTTAATTATGAGACGGCGATTCCCACGATCCCTGCCAGCAAAACCATGACGAGAAGCAAAAACAACATGGCCACACCGACGAGCGCCAAAATCCACGGGCTCAGAACGAGAAGCGAGGCAGCCCAAGGCGGCCAACCAGTCATTAACCGCAGCTCCTTTGACAATCCCTTAATGAGGGAAATTAAAATCAACAACTTGATTGCTTCGTAAAGCACAATCCCCGAATTGCCCAGAGGCCGCATCAAGATAGCGGCGGGCAAGGTCAGGTGCAACGGCAATAATGTGGGGGCTAATTGGACAGCCCATTCCCGATAGGAATAACGTCGTCCAGCAAAAAGCTCGGCCAGTTTCGTGTAAAGAAAAACGGCGAGGACAAAAGCCACCAGAAAAGAAATTAAACCGGCGCCCACGTGGGCCGAAGGGGCGGTGGCCATGTAACTTTCCGCGAGCGACCAAGAAAAGAGCGCGGCGAGCGAAATCAAGAAACGTTCGGCCGTGCTCCAGGATGGGTCGTCGCGAAAATCGGCCAAGGCGTTTGTCATTGCCAACGATATTCTAAGCGTGGCCCATGCCAGTCGCCTTCTACAGATTCAAATAATCCAATACCCATGCGTGATGAAAGATGCCGAACCAGAGAGGACAGCGAACGCGATGAGTCGGAAATAATCCTCGGTTTCTCCGGCAGTCCGGCCAATCGTATGGCGGCGGCAATGGCGTCTTCGCGTCCGCCCAATTCATCAACGAGCCCGGATTGCTGAGCTTGGCGTCCCGTAAAAATTCGCCCATCGGCCAGAACCCGAACTTTATCGACCGGAAGGTGGCGGCCCTGCGATACGGCATCCACAAACTGGCCGTAGGCGTCGTCAATCGAGGCCTGCAGCAACTGCCGCTCTTCGGCCGTTAGCGCGCGAGCCGGAGAACCAATGTCTTTATGCGCCCCACTTTTGATGACTTCCAATTTTACGCCGAGCTTTTGCATTAACCCTTCGACATTGCCGAATTCTAAGATCACTCCGATGCTCCCGGTAATGGTCCCCGAGTCGGCGAAAACGCGGTCTCCGCCTGAGGCCAAATAGTAACCCCCTGAGGCCGCCACGTCACCCATCGATACGATAATTTTTTTGCCTTTAGATTTGCAGCGCAAGATCTCTGTTTGGATTTCCTGCACGGCGGCGACGGTACCGCCCGGGGAGTTGATCCGCAAAACGATGGCTTTAACGTCGTCGTTCTCAGACAACCGGTGCAGTTGTTTCGCAATATCTTCGGCATCGGGTGCGCCCCAAGCCGAAGGCGTCTCATTAATCCTGATGGCGCCCGAAATACGTACGATCGCGAGGCTGCCCGATTTGACGCCGGCGCGAGCCCGATGCCATGAATGCGACGGCATAAGAGAGGCCAGCGCGACCACAACGGTGACGACGTAAAGACCGATCAGCAAACGAAGCAAAGTGGGTTTCATGGACGGTTCCTCGGTGGCTAATCTTATAAATCTGCACTGGGCCAGAATCGTCCGCCACACATCCGGCGGACGCCCCCCGGACGTTTTGGGGGGCGAACTGGCAAATTATCTGCGCTCGGCCAGAATCGTCCGCCACACATCCGGCGGACGTCCCCCGGACGTTTTGGGGGGCGAACTGGCAAATTATCTGCGCTCGGCCAGAATCGAACTGGCATCCACGGCTTCGGAGGCCGGTACTCTATCCGTTGAGCTACGAGCGCGAAAAACGGGAACACCTATTTTGTGGCGACGCTCTGTTCGATCAAGTCGCCGACCTGATCAAGTGCTCCGGCCAGCGCCTGCACATCGCGGCCGCCGCCTTGAGCAAAGTCTGGACGGCCGCCACCGGATCCCTGAATCAACGCCGCAAATGACTTAGACAGATTTCCAGCATTCATACCTTGGGACACCAGGTCTTTTTGCACGGAGACCACATAGTTGATTTTGCCATCCTCGACGCTGGCCAGGACCACAACGCCGATCGAGGCATTGGCTTTCAAACGATCGGCCATTTCGCGCAAGTCTTTGGCTTGCACGCCGTCCAATCGCTGACTGACGAACCGGACCCCACCCGCAGAACGCGCAGCTTTGGCGACGTCGTCGAATTGTGAATTAAGCGAGCCCGATTTCAGCGATTGGATTTCCCGTGCAAGCAGCTTTTCTTGGGTCAGTAATTTATTAATTCGAAGCTGCAGCTCATCGGGAGACGTGCGCAGCGTGTCAGCCAGCCCGGCCAATTGCTGCTCCATGCGTCGAACGGCCTGCACCGCTTGAAAACCAGTGACCGCTTCCAACCGACGAACGTTGGCCGAAACAGAGGATTGGCTGGTAATCTTGAAAAATCCAATTTGGCCCGTCGCCGTGACGTGCGTGCCTCCGCAAAGCTCCAGGCTCCAAGAGTCCTTGGCCTTTGACCACTCATCGCCGGAGACCATGATCGCGCGCACACGGTCGCCGTATTTCTCGCCGAAGAGCATGACCGCGCCAACGTCCTGGGCTTCGCTTTTCGAAATGTGATGCGGCCGCACCGGCGTGTCTTTAAAAATTTGTTCATTGACCAGATCTTCAACCCGTTGGCGTTGCTCCGGCGTGAGCGGCGCGTGATGGTTGAAGTCGAAGCGCAATCGATCGGGGGCCACAAGTGAACCCGCCTGTGTAATATGTTTACCCAAAACTTCTTTTAGCGCCTTGTGCAACAGATGCGTCGCGGTATGGTGTCGCATCGTGGCCTCGCGTTTCAATCGGTCAACCGTGGCGGTTACGCGCTGCCCCGCCGTAAACGTTCCAAGCAGGACCTTGACACGGTGCACGATCAGGCCGTCGACGGGAGACTGTGTGTCGAGAACTTCTATTTTTCCTTGCGGAAATTCCATCCAACCGACGTCCCCGACTTGTCCACCGCCTTCAGGATAAAAAGGCGTCTCCGCCAAAAGGACTTCGCCTACCTGGCCGGCCTCCAGCTTTTCGGTTTCCACCCAACCGGCCCCTTCTTTGCGAAAAGCGGGTTTGAGACTATCGACGATGACTTGTAGGGTGTCGTACCCACGAAATGGACTGGCAGCGGCTATCTTGGTTTTCCATTGACGATAATGATCCACATCATTGGCGCCGGATCCCTTCCACGCCTGACGCGCCAGCTCAACGGCATGCTGCTGCGCCTTTTCATAGCCCGCCGTATCGACTTGCAAACCCAGCCCTTCGGCCATTTCCTTGGTGAGTTCAAAGGGAAATCCAAATGTGTCATAGAGCTGAAAAACGTCTTTGCCTGGGAGCACGGTGACTTTGTTTGCCTTTGCCCCCACGACCATCTCTTCCAAGAGGCGGGTCCCGGTGTCGAGCGTTTCAAGAAATTTTTGTTCTTCGATCTGAACGACCGACGCGATGGTTTCACGACGCGTCGCCAGTTCTGGGTAGGCCGTTCTCATGTTATCGATCACGTCGCCGGTCAACCGGTAGACAAAAGGTTCGGATAGTCCCAGCACTTTTCCGGCGCGCACGGCTTGACGCAGGAGTCTGCGCAAAACATATCCCCGGCCCTCGTTCGAGGGCAAAATCCCATCTGAAATCATGAAAGTAATGGCCCGGCTGTGATCGGCGATCCGGCGAAAGGCCACAACAGGCGGCGGGGTTCCACCTTGGGGCCGCTCGTCAGGGGGTACGGGACGTCCTGAGATTTCCGCCAGCCTTTTAAAGACCGTTTGAAACCCGTCGGTCCCGAACGGGCTCGTGACGCCCTGCATCAGCAGGCTGATCCGTTCCAAACCCATGCCGGTGTCAATATTTTTTCTCGGCAGTGGTTTCAACGTCCCGGCGGCATCGCGATCGAACTGCGTAAAAACAAGATTCCAGACTTCCAAGTAACGATCGCAATCGCAGTCGGGGCCACAGGTCGCCTTG
>JBBQYF010000044.1:0-15468 GCA_038208955.1 Elusimicrobiota bacterium | reverse complement strand
GGTAGTAAGGCACCCAACCGGATTTGTCTTGGAATAAACGAATAGCTTTAATATCCCGGTTTTCGCCCAACGTGAACCAGTGCCAGTTGTTGGCGGGAATGACGATATAATCGCCGGAGGTGACTTCAATCGTAAAGCGTTCCTCGTTCTTGCCTTGAAAACCGAAGATGCCCCGGCCTCCGAAAATAAAGCGAACTTCATCATCGGTGTGGTAATGATCCTTATCGAACTTCGAGAGGAGTTCATTGATCTGCGGCGTCTGGGGACAAAGACAGACCATGTCGTTTTCGATGTAGCCCTGGGAAACTTTTAGCGCTTCAAGCTGGGGACTGAACGACGAAATCACCTGCGATTTCTCCTCCGCTGAGAGCAAGTCTTTTGACATCAGTGGCGCGAGCGATGCCGGCACAGCCCACTGTTCATGGGCAATTCCATGATGGTCTAAATAAGCTTTAACTTCGAGGGGGTCCGACAATGTTTTTTTCGAATTCTCAACGGTAACAAAGGCCATCGCTAATCCCTCCAGGGTCAAATCCAAGACTTATTTATTATAACGCAAAAGAGAGAAAGGTTCTAGGCCGCGCCACCAAGGTATGGTGGATAATGGATGGAACGCGAGGCTGGATGATCATGAATAATGATCTGACCCAATGTTTTCCAAGTTTCTCGGACACTCTCACCCCACAAGCCTCCCGTTCGTTCTTGCCGGGATTCACTGATCGTGGCGCGAATGAGCCGCGAGGCCGCCGGTTTGTTTGAAACCAGAACCGTCGCCCGCCACCGGCCCGTCACTTTATTTAAAGTAGCAACCGCTTGGACGCAATCGTTGCGTAAGTCTTGATACAAGGTTTCGATCCAAATATGAACGACCGGCGACAATGTCCGGTAGTCAGCGATTCCCTCGAATTCCATAAAATCAAACATTCCGCGACCAGTGCGTTTACCAATAAAAGTTCCCTGGATAGTTCCCGGGGCCCGTGTGAAGGGAACAGCCACCTGGGCGGGTTTAATCGGTGAATGAGCAAATCCATTCACATGCTTCATGAGATGTTGATAGATCTCCGCGTCCACTTTCCCTCCGGTTGCGATGAGTATGACCGCGCGGTAACCCGCAAATTCTTCGGGCCGCAGCTGCAACAATTCGGCTGTTAGGGCGGAAGAACCTTCGAGTGGATGATCGACAGCGTCGACCATCGCCTTTAAGGCGGGGGCCACTCCAACGTTAGGCAGCTCGAATGCTTTTTCGGCTCCGCGTTGAAGAATCGAGAAGGCCCGGGATCCCAAACTGTCGACCTCGGTTCCATCGTAAAAAGTTCTGTGACCGGCCAGATTTTTGTTCGGCACCATTTTTCCGGTGCGAAGCGAAGCCACGCCGCCGGCGACATCTTCGCCTTGTACGGGAATGATGCTTAAATTCCTGGAAATTTCTTCCATGGCCAAAATGGCCCCCGCCGATGCCCCGCCGGAACCCATCGGCACGACGACCGCTACCCGCTCACACAATTGGCCGTTTTCAAACCATTCTGGATGAACCCGTTTGAGGTCTTCGACAACTTCTAAAACAAGACCGCCATGGCCGGCCATTACGTCGGGCGAATCATGTTGAACATGGAATACGGGATGCTGCGTGATGCTCGCGCGGTAAGCGAAAACCGCCTCACGCGCCGCCTCGTAGTTTTGGAAGGGCACACCCGTAACCGGATCATGATCGATAATTTTCGCATGGTAAGTTTCCGTTAGTTGGCGGAGCTTAATGGCGGAGATCCCGGCCATACCATCCCCATTAGCGGGTATAAAAACTTTCGCCACCCCGCAGGGCCCCTCGTAGCCGCGCTGGCTTTTCATGAAGCGCGGCAATACCTCGTGGACCGCCCAAGCCAGGGCACCGCCGTGATTTCCAGTAGACTCGGTTACAAATTCTGTTTGGGCGAGGCTTTCGGCGCCTTCCATATCATAAATGCGTAGCGCCTGAGTGAGCACATCGGCCAAAACACCACGGGGTTTGTAGGAGCCTGTCATTTGCTCGGATTCATCTTTAATATATACGTCAACGGCCCCGTTATTCACAAAGTGACGCAGCGAGTTGGTTAGTGCGGACGCAAAAACGAGTGGCGTACGACGGAGAAAAGGTTTTGTAAGTTCGTAGAGTTGACGCACCCGGTTGGTCTTGAATTTTGACAGCGCTTGCCGCAACGGGGGCGGCGACCCGGTTACGAGCGACGGGTTGCGCCATTCGAGGACTCGTGAGCGTTCCCGGGCCAGCGTCCAGTGCCACGCTCCCAAGCGCTGCATCGCGATGAGAAACATGACAGAACATTTTGTCGATCCACCGCCCTTGATAAAAGCGGCCATCGGAGTTCTTAGCAGCGTAATTCCCGCTGCGTTAAGATCTTCTTCCAACTCCAGGCTGACGCCCTCGTGCATAACAACGTTTTTGCCGAGTGGAATTGCGTTTAGCGCAAATTGAAGGGCATCCTCGAGCTTTACCGGAATCAGCGTTCCTCCGACGAGATCCATGTGGCGCTGGAGCGCGGCGCGGCTGGGCGCGTCGAAAGCGCCCGGATAATAAATGGCCACATTCTCATTTAAAAAAGCCAATGCCGTATCAAGATGATAGAAACGGGGATCGACCAAGTTTAGTAGCTGAAGAGGCAGGCCGGTAAAGCGTGCGATCTTCTCATGCGCTTCGGCTTCGGAGCGGAACCAACGTCCCCGTCCTACGCCAGCTAAAATCCGACCGCCATGAAAAAAGAGATCCCCTTCGCCTTCCTGAACTTCTTTGTCGTCAAAAAGAAAGAGCAAATGGTAGCCCATGCTCTTCAAGTAGGCTTCGTACAACGGTTCTTCATTCTCGCGCTCGGCCCATTTGAAACGACTGGGTACAAAATATTTGACGCCGTCCATCTCAAAGGCGATGCCGGCATTGGCGGCGAAAATAATGTCGGGCACATGTTTTTCATCGCGAGCATCGCTGGATTGAATAGGGATTCCACGTTTCTTAAGCAGCGCCAGCAATTTCTGCCATTCCTCTTCAGCTTGGGCAGCGTCCGGTTGATCGGTAAGATGCATCCAATAATTCAGTCTGGCCAGAACATGAAAGCTCGGCGGGTGGGCGAGATAAAGTCCGCGCTCGATGGCCTTAGTGTCATCGGTCGTTCCGGGACCAAACCCATTTGGTGCCGAGGCGATCGCCGATTCGGCCAATAGTCGATGTTGCAATTGGGCGCGCTCGAGCAGATCTTCCGAACGAACGAGTTGTTGCATTTCCGGGAGTCGGTCTCCGCCGGCCCCTAGTCCCCCCCAAGCTCCCCAGTAGAGCGCGTTGGCGATTTCCTGCGCGTTACCTTGATAGACCGGCGCGCCTGTCAGCACGTACCGCTTTAGCATCTCCATCTGTTGAGACATATCAATAATCCCAATAATCGCTTTGGATTCCCACGCGCTGCCCACAACGGTCGGCGGAAGTGGTTTTTCCGATTCGCTGACCAGTAGTAAATTGTCTTTCACGCCAACCGCCTGAAATTGCTCGAGATGAGGCGCGAGGTCCGACGCATTCTCGGATCCTCGGGGAGCCCAAGCGATAAAATCAACGGCGGCCTCCTGCGCGGCTCGAGCAAGCCGAAGCGTTTGCTCAAAATCCCCGCCATTCACATAAGTCACAACCTGCATACGGCGTGCATGAGCTTCGCGGCTGTAGACCGCGATAACCTCACGGCGCTGGGCTTCTGAAAGGCCGCGAGTATCGGGTTCGGCTAAAACAGCAACGAAGCGCACCCCATTCGTTTGGAATTGACCGAGTTGATAACGGATCGCTTCGGTATCGACGTGCCATTGGGTTCCCGGTCCGTAGTGGATGAACGTCGTGACGGGGACTACATTTTCAATCGGGGGCGCCCGGCGACCGTCGGGCAAGCGCCCCGTGCGACGAGCATCGCGGCGAAAGCGGCTTTGGTCGGTCAATCGTTGGGCGCGTCGCCTGGCGGGCGATAATTTTTTCCACCGGCCTACCGGCAAGCTTTTCAGGGGAAGAAGGATTTGCTCGCGCGTCTTGATGCGCGTTGCTAGCGCGACTCGCGCCGCCACACGCCAGTAGGGTAACGCCGGACCCGGCAGCCAAAGCGGATGTTCGATGTTCTCGAGAGGAAGCAGCAAGGCCTGCTGCTTCCAGCTGTTTGGAATGGCGGCAGCACTCACAGGAGCAGGGGACCGCATTAAACCCGCAGCACCGGTCGGTAGCCAACCGTGCGTAACCAATAAAAAAGAGAGCAGGAGACGGCTTAGTTGCATCGTGGGTGAATGCCTTTCGTGAAAGAAGTTCCGACGACACTGTGGAGGTTGGCGAACGCTGCCAATAATTTATTCTACAGCGAATACCGAAGTAAGCCAATGGGCGAAACAGGCTAAAGTGGCCAGGGCCAAAAGACTCATAGAATTTTAAGTCTTAAAACCGTCGAATCCGCGGTCATTTTTGATATTCTGAAAGCACGATTAATTAATTTTTCGGAGGATATTATGGGCCAAATTCGCGCCAGCCACATTCTTGTAAAAGACGAATCTCAAGCGAAGGATTTGAAAACGCAGCTCGAAACCGGCGCCTCATTCGAAGACCTTGCCAAGGCCCACAGCACCTGCCCATCCAAACGCGAAGGCGGAGACCTGGGCTGGTTCGGACGCGGTCAGATGGTAAAGCCTTTCGAAGATGCCGCTTTCGGGCTCGCCGACGGAAAAATCAGTGAACCCATCCGCACCCAGTTCGGCTACCACCTTATTAAAGTGACGGGGAACAAACCTTAATTATCACGACGGCAGGGTTCAGAACGAAAGATCGGTAGTATTGTTCTATGGCGCTAGGGGAGGGCTTATTCCGAAACCGTTAGTCGCGAGCGCTTCTCGATGGCACGCCAGAGATCACCGCTGAGCGAGTCTCTCCGACGGAGCTCAAGAGGCTAATTCAATGGCGGCGCATCGGGCGACCGCGGGGGATAAAGCGGCGACGGCGGCCAAAACGTTCCATCATGGTTTTGGGTTTCATGGGGGGCGGCATTTTCTCGTAGGGGAAATCCGGAACCTGCACGCGCGGCAATTTTCGTCCAATAAACCGCTCGATGGCCGAAATGTAGCGCTCCTCGTCCGGGGCGACCAGCGTGTAAGCATCTCCCACTTCAAAGTGCCGGCCCGTACGGCCGATGCGGTGAACGTAATCTTCAGTGCGTTCCGGTACGTCGAAATTAATCACGTGGCTTAGTTTCTTCACATCCAACCCACGCGCCGCAATGTCGGTCGCGACCATAATTTGATAACGCCCCGATTTAAATCCTTGGAGCGCTGACCCGCGTTGCGCTTGCGTGCGGTCGGCGTGCATTGGAACAACGGAAAAATCCTCCGCCTGCAAAAAGCGCGCTAGGCGATCGGCGCCGTGCTTCGTGCGCGAAAAAACCAAAACCGAATGCATCGATGTGTTGCGCAGGATCGCCAACAGTAGATCGTTTTTCTGATTACGCATTACGGGATAAAGCATTTGCGTTATGGTGTCGGCGGTCTTGCCCTCGCTGGCAATCCGAATGTTGACAGGATCCTTGAGGGCCAAATGCGTCAGTTTGGTGATTTCGCTCGGAAGTGTGGCCGAGAAAAGCATGGTTTGACGATCGGCGGGCACATGCCGGAGAATCGTGTGAATGGCCGGTGCGAACCCCATGTCGAGCATTCGGTCGGCTTCGTCGAGAATCAACGTATGAATATTTGAAAGCACAATGGTTCGGCGCTGCAGGTGGTCAATGAGGCGACCGGGTGTCGCGATGACGAGCGAGGCCCCGCCACGCAGGGCTTGCAATTGTAACGAGAAGCTTTCGCCGCCGACGAGCAATGCCGCGCGAACGTGGGTAAATCGGCCGACTTCCTTGGCGACACTGGCGACTTGCGCGGCCAGCTCACGCGTGGGCAGCAAAATAAGGGCGCTCACTCCCGGTACAGGCTTCTCCAACATGCGGTGCAGCACGGGGAGCATGAATGCCAACGTTTTTCCGGTGCCGGTTTGCGCGGCAACGAGAACGTCACGTCCTGCAAGAACTGCGGGGATCGCTTCGCTTTGGACGGGGGTGGCTTCGTGAAAATTGAGTGCGTCTATGGCCTTTAACAGTTCGGACCTGAGCGTAAAATTTTGAAAAGACATACCTACCTTTAATGATATCGATTGAAATCGTTCCTTGCCGGACGGCTGAAAAGGGGGGAACGTGACGGTATCCTACCAATTCTCACTCGGCAAATGCGAATGGCGTCTGGGGACTGCTACGATTAGGAGACGCTAACGCCCCGGAGAAGCAACGGCAATCGCTTACCAAAACAGAAAAAGAGGAGCTATTTTTGGACGAGAGGCGTTTTCTGATTCGACTGACAAACCCTGCGGCGTTGCGTCCGGATCATCAACCCGAGCTGCTCACGCGCGTTCGCGCTGCCGCCCAACCACTGAACGGCCGGGCGACCAACTTGCGCATCTCCTCACGCGCTATTGAATTTGATCTTTTCCTTTCTCAGCCCGAGGTTCCAGATTCTTTTTTCGCCGCGTGGGAGAGCCTGGGATCGCGCCTGACCTGTCGCCCCCTCGGACTGCCTGAACCTCCGCTGAATGCAGAATTGCTTGTACAGGAGGCACGAGATTATTTCAATGAAGAGCGTTTTTGGGAAGTGCACGAAGCCTTGGAAGGTTTGTGGAAAGCCTCACAGGGAGTTGAGAAGCGTTGGGTACAAGGTGTCATTCTCCTAGCGGCGGCGCTTGTTCACCAGCAGAAAAACGAGTTGAGCGTGGTCTCGTCCTTGGTACATGATGGTTTGTCTCGCCTGGTGGATGCTCCCGATATTTTCCACGGCTGGAACCTACGCCAGTTGCGCGACCATTTTTCCACGCAGCGAGGCCAGGTTCCACTTGAATTACCCTCACGCCAGTAAAATTGGAGTTGGGCCTTGAAGGGAGTCAGGTATAATGAACGTATGAAGTGGATTTCGAGCCTTTCCCGCGCCGGAACACTCCCCGAAGCCCTGACTGAGACGATTGGTGTCGTCCAGCAAGCACTAGGCCAGCCGCCGGATTTATGTCTCGTCTTTGTCTCAAGTGAATTTTTGACCGGGTATGAAACTATTCTTCCACGCCTTCAGGCGGAGCTCCGGGCGCGGGTGATCATTGGCTGTTCAGGTGGTGGGATTGTTGGGCGAGGGGAGGAGGTCGAGCATCAACCCGCGCTGACGATCACGGCCGCTCTATTGCCGGATGTGACCCTCACCCCTTTTCGGCTGGCCGACAGCACGATGCCGGGACTCGATGTCAGTCCGCGCGAATGGCATAACCTCGTCGGTGTCCCGCCCGGCGATCAGCCTCATTTTATTCTGCTCGCCGATCCTTTCTCGATCCGCACTGAGAATTTCATCATGGGGCTGGATTACGCTTATCCGAAATCCGTGAAGGTAGGTGGGCTAGCCAGCGGAGCAACCCAACCGGGCGAAAACGCTTTATTCCTAAACTCCGTATGCTATCGCCCCGGGGCGGTGGGTTTAGCTCTCTCCGGGAATATTGCTTTGGATGCCCTCGTGGCGCAAGGTTGCCGGCCCATCGGTAAGCCGCTCCGCGTCAGCAAATGCGACCGAAACATTTTGATGGAGCTCGAGGGCGAACCTCCTTTAAAAGTCCTACGCGAGCTTTACACCCAGCTTGAACCGCGCGATCAAAACTTACTGCAGAGCGCGCTCTTCCTGGGACTCGTCATGGATCCGATGAAATCGCATTTCACGCAAGGGGATTTTTTGATTCGCAATATTGTTGGCCTCGACCCGGACAAAGGCATCTTGGCCGTGGGGGCGCTCTTGCGCCAAGGACAGCTCGTGCAGTTTCACTTGCGGGACGCCCATACCTCGGCGGAAGACCTTGAGCAACTATTGACGTCGTATCAATCGCGACCTGGACGTAACCATATCGCAGGTGCCCTTTTGTTTTCTTGCCTCGGCCGGGGTGAATATTTGTATGGGAAAACCAGCCATGACACAAAACTGTTTCAGGACAAGCTGGGACAAATACCCATCGGCGGTTTTTTTTGCAACGGGGAAATCGGGCCTGTGGGCGGCACGACGTACTTGCACGGCTACACCAGTTGTTTCGCCATGGTCCGGCCGCTGTATGTGCCTACTTCCGGCGCCGGAATCGGCAACCCCCCCGCCGCGCATCCCGCGTCTCGACCGCCTGCCGTCTAAGTCGCCCGGTCATCGACCGTTGATTTTTCGCAACAAGTGAGGTAAGCTCAAAACAACAAATGGCTAAGAGTGATTTTAAAGAAGCGAAAATATTTTCTCTCGCCCAAGTGGTCGACCGTTGTATTGTCGTCATTGAGGAACTGGGCGGTCCGCGCCTCGTGCCCATTTGGATCGGAATCTTTGAAGGCGGCGCGATTGCCGCCGAACTGACCGGCCAGGAGCCGCCCCGTCCGATGACCCATGATTTGATGGCCAGTATCTTTAAACTAGCCCAAGTGACGATGACAAAAATTGTCATCACCGATTTGCGCGACAATACCTATTTTGCCGAAATTCATTTACGCGCGAACGGCAGCGAAGTCATCGTGGATTCGCGCCCCAGTGACGCACTCGCCTTGGCTGTGCGCACGCGCTGTCCGATGTTTGTGGCCGAATCGGTGTTCAAGAAGTGTCCCGAACTGCTCAAACCTATTTCCGAAGATGAAGTAAAGAAATTCAAGGAAGAGCTGAAAATCATGAAGCCCGAAGATTTTTTCAAAGATTTAAAGAAAGAGAAATCCGGTGGCGACGATGTGGCTCCCCCTCCGACCGACGCGTAATAATCCCCAAGCCCGCAATCGTTGCCAAGCTTTCTAAATTCAAATCCCTGATTTTGGCCAGGAGAACGTCAATTTTGCGGAACGGCCTTCGAATCCCAGCCGCCACCCGCGGCGGCATAGATATTGACGAGATTTTTTCGCAGGCTGGCCTCGGACGCGGCGCGGGCGGATTCGGCATTTAGGACGTTCGCTTGCGCAATGAGTACGTCGAGTAAACCGGTAAAGCCGCCGGTAAACTGCAACTGAGCCAGCTCGGCCGCCTTGCGGTTTTGATCGACCGCCGTTGAGAGCAGACGGTTGCGTTGGAATTCGTTTAGGAAACTGGAAAGTGCATTTTCCATATTTTCGAGCGCTTCCAACACTGTTTCCTGATAAGCAAAGAAGGCCTGCGATTGGCGAGCCGTCGCCACGTGGTATTGCGACCTCAAAAGTCCAAAGTTGAGCAACGGTTGAATGAGTTGAGCTCCAACATTCCAGGGAGTAAGGACAAAAAGATCGGACGTCTGGAACCCATAGAAACCCAGCAACGAAATGCGCGGGAAGAAATCTGAAATAGCGGCGCGGCGAGCGGAAAGCGTGGCGGCCAGCCGACGTTCAGAGGCACGCACATCCGGTCGGTTTGCCAACACCGCCGCCGGGGCCGCGACGAGAATGGCCGGATCAAGCGGTTTTAAGGGCTGGACCGTTTTCAGCAAAACGTCGCGGGTTCCCGGTGGAACACCCAGAAGAACGTTCAGACGGTTTAGCGTCGCGTCATAGGCGCTTTGGAGCGCAGGAATTTGCGACTCTGTCGTCGACACCTGCGCTCCGGCACGCTGCAAATCGAAATCGCTGGCCAGCGCGCCTTGCACTTGCGCCGTGATAATATCGAAAGTCTTCTTCTGGTTTTCTAAGTTTTTCTTCGTCAGGGCGATTTGATTTTCGTAATTGCGCATGTCGAAATAGTTGCGCGCCACTTCAGCCAGAAGGGAGACCAGCACGGCCTGTTCGTTGGCTTGAGCCGATTCGAGGATCGCCTGGGCCTCGGCGCTGCGCGCTTGATTGTGTCCAAAAATATCGAGTTCCCAGGTCGCGTCGACGCCGGCTTGGGCCTGATTCAGGATTATGTTGTTTGTGGCGATACCGAGGTTGCCGCGTGAGGCGCTGAGGTCGCCATTGAGTTGGGGAAACAATATCGAACGGGCAATGCCCCGGGCTGCGCGTGCTTCTTCCACACGCGCCTTGGCGATCGCTAACGATTTATTGTTTTGCAGGGCTTCCACGACGATGGCGTTCAGCGTGCTATCGCCAAAATTCTGCCACCAGTTTTGGTCGATTGAAATGGAGCGGACCGGCGAGAGGGTGGTCATAGTCGGCGACAGCGAGTTGACGACTGTGGCTGACGACGAAGGTCTAACCGCTGTGGTTGTGGAGGCAGGGCTCACCAGGGTGGCCGAAGAGGTCTGAAATTGCCAGAGGTCGGGTGTCGGTAGATTTGATTTTTGAAGGCCGGCGGGCGTGATGCAGCCTGGAAAGATCAAGCATCCGAACGATAACCAAGTTGGCGCGCGACTCATGATTCCGCTCCGATGCCGTAAGTGCTCGGGGGACGTTTCGTCTGAAAGCGTTTTTCCCAGCCGCGAAGCAGGACGTAAAAAACGGGTGTCAAAAATAATCCGAAGAATGTTACGCCAAGCATTCCGAAAAAGACGGCCACCCCCATGGCGTGGCGCATTTCCGCTCCGGCGCCGGAGGAGGTGACGAGGGGTATGACACCCATAATGAACGCGAAGGACGTCATCAGAATCGGCCGTAACCGCAGGCGGGCCGCCTCGGTGGCGGCCTGGATTCTGAGGTGGCCCTCAACCTCCAGTTCGCGCGCGCGCTCGACGATTAAAATGGCGTTTTTGCAGGCCAGGCCGACCAGGACGAAAAGTCCAATTTGGGTAAAGATATTATTGTCGCCGCGGGTCACCCAGACGCCGGCGATCGCGCACAGCAGGCACATCGGCACAATCAAAATAATCGCGAGCGGCAGAAAAAGACTTTCATACTGCGCAGCCAGCACGAGAAATACCAGCAGAACGCAAATGGGAAAGACCAAGAGCGCAGTATTGCCGGCCAGAATTTGTTGATACGTGAGTTCTGTCCATTCGTAGGACATGCCTTTGGGCAATGTTTGCGCGAGAACCTCGGAGATTGCTTTCTGCGCCTGTCCCGACGAATATCCCGGCGCGGCGCCGCCGTTTAAATCTGCCGACCGGAATGCGTTGTAACGCATCGCGTTATCCGGCCCCTCGGTTTCGCTCATCTGCAGCATCGATCCCAAGGGCACCATCCGGCCGGCTGCGTTCCGCGTCTGGAGTTTTAATACGTCATCCGGCTTCGAACGAAAATCGCTGTCGGCCTGAGCCACGACCTGATAGGTTCGACCGAACTTGTTAAAGTCGTTCACATAGAGCGAACCCAAATAAATTTGCATCGCGCTAAACACGTCTTGTACGTCGACGCCCAGCTGCATGGCCTTCGTGCGGTCGAGATTGGCAAAGAGCTGCGGGACACTGACGTTGTAGCTTGTGAATACTCCGGCCAGTTCCGGCCGCTGGCGCGCTTTGGCGACGACCGCTTTGATCGTCTGATCCAGTGCGAGATACCCCTGATCCGTGCGATCCTCCACCTGCAGCTTAAAGCCCCCAATCGTCCCAAGTCCGGAAACAGGCGGCGGCGGAAAAATGGCGATGAAGGCGTCCTTAATGCCGGCATATTTCTGCTGCAGCGTTTGCGACAAGGCCAAGCCGGAAAGATTTTTCGCGCGGCGCTGATCGAACGGTTTGAGCGCCACGAACACAATACCGGCCGACGAACTGTTAATGAATCCGTTAATCGATAATCCGGGAAATTCGATCGCGCTTTCGACGCCGGGCTCATGAAGCGCAATATCCGACATCTCGCGGATCACTTTCTCGGTGCGGTCGAGCGTGGAGCCGTCAGGGAGCTGGGCGAAGCTGATCAAGTACTGTTTATCCTGAACGGGAACGAACCCCGCCGGAACGAGCTTAAATCCTAGATAGGTCACACCCAGGAGCAGCACGTAGACGGCGAAGGCGCGCGACCGTTGAACAAGTACGCGGCTAACGCCCGTGCTGTAGCGGTCTGAATTGGTGCGGAAGAATCGGTTAAAGGCGGCGAAAGGCCGCCCGAGCGTGCGATCCATCCACCGGCCTAGCGCATCCTTAGGCGCATTGTGACCTTTCAAGAGCAGGGCGGCCAAAGCCGGCGAGAGCGTCAAGGAATTAAAAGCGGAGATGAGCGAGGAAAATGCGATCGTCAGAGCGAATTGACGATAAAATTGTCCGGTTAATCCGCTAATGAAGGCAATCGGGACGAACACAGCACAAAGTACCAGCGCGATCGCGATGATCGGACCCGTCACTTCTTGCATCGCTTTAATCGCGGCCTCGCGAGGATGCAGTCCATTTTCAATGCTGCGTTCAACGTTTTCCACAACGACAATCGCGTCGTCGACGACGATGCCGATCGCGAGCACCAGTCCGAAAAGCGATAAGGCGTTAATCGAAAAGCCAAAGGCGCGCATCACCGCGAACGTTCCGACAATCGATACGGGCACGGCCAGCAGGGGAATAACCGACGCGCGCCAGGTTTGCAAAAAGAGAATCACGACCAACACCACGAGAAGGATGGCTTCGATCAGCGTATGAATGACGGCTTCGATTGACCCTCTGACGAATACCGTCGGATCGTAAGCAATGCTGTAATCAATGCCCTCGGGAAAATTGGCCTTCAGCCGCTCCATCGTGGCGCGCACCTGGTTCGAAATATCAATCGCATTGGAGCCCGGCGTTTGAAAAATCGGAATGGCGACAGCGGGTTTATTATCGAGGAGAGAGCGCAACCCATATTCGGCGGCTCCGATCTCGATACGCGCGACGTCTTTCAATCGCGTCACCGCGCCATTCGTGTCGCGCTTAATAATGACCTGCTCGAATTGGTCGACATCGGTCAACCGTCCTTGCGCATCAATCGTCAATTGAAGTTCCGAGCCTTCTTTATAAGGCGGACCCCCGATCAAACCCGCCGCCACCTGCACATTTTGGCGGCGAATCGCGCCGACCACTTCATCCGCCGTCATATTGCGTTCCGCGATCTTTTGAGGATTCAGCCAAACCCGCATGGCATAGTCCCCGGACCCAAACAATCCCACGCGTCCGACTCCGACGATGCGCGCCAGCTGATCCTTAACATTTAAGACGGCATAGTTGCGCAAGTAGAGCATGTCGTAGCGTTCGTCCGGCGAACGCAAATGCACGACCATCGTCAGGTCCGGTGAACTTTTGACGGTGGTCACACCCAGTTGGCGTGTGACTTCCGGCAAGCGGGGCAACGCCTGGTTAACGCGGTTTTGCACGAGTTGCTGAGCGAGGTTCGGATCGACGCCGAGCTTGAACGTCACCGTCAACGTTAAACTGCCGTCGGAAGACGCTTGGGAAGACATATACAACATATCTTCAACGCCGTTGATTTGCTCCTCAAGCGGCGTCGCAACGGTTTGGGCGATGACTTTTGGATTGGCGCCGGGAAAAACAGCACTCACGACCACCGAGGGCGGCACGACTTCGGGATATTCCGAGATCGGCAACTGGAACATCGATATGAGGCCGACCAAGAAAATAAAGATCGAGATCACGCCGGCAAAAATCGGCCGGTCGATAAAGAACTTGGAAATGTTCATGAAAAACTCTCTGTTTGGTTAGAGGGACGCCGGTTTGGGAGTGGAATCCGTTGAGCTGGGCGCGACTTCTTGAGGCGCCGCCAACACGTCGGGACGGACGTGTTGCATCCCGTCGACAATAACGCGGTCACCGGCGACAATCCCTGAGAGTACGACGCGGTCCGATCCAACGACCTTGCCCAGGGTGACCTCGCGGTAGAGCACTTTATTGTCCTTACCAACCACGTATAAGTATTTTTTGTTCTGGTCGGTCAGGACGGCGCGCTCCGGCACAAGGAGCATCGCGGTTTCGTTGCTGCTGCCCATCCGGATGGAGACGAACATTCCCGGCAGAAGCGATCCATCGTTGTTGGCAAATTTCGCCCGCGCGCGGATCGTTCCGGAGACGTTGTCGATATGGTTGTCGAAACTATAGATCGTTCCTTTGTACGTGCGCTCTTGGTCGCCTTGAACGGTTAATTCAACGGGAATCTCGCGCTCTTGCTCGCGGTCGCTGGCGTGACCGCGGATGCTTTGAAGATACGTTTGTTCGTCGACTTCAAAATCGGCATAAATGCCGTTGCTGGAAACAATTGAGGTGAGCAGCGGCGCGTTCACATTCGCCTGCACGAGGTTCCCCACGGTGATCTCGGCGCGGCTGATGCGGCCGGAAATCGGCGCTTTCACGTAGGCACGGTTATAGTCCACTTTGGCTTGGGCGAGCTCGGCGTCGGCCACGAGACTGGCACTTTGCCGTTCATCGAAAAGTCGCTGCGCGATGGCTTGCGCTTTGACCAGGCCCGCCGCGCGGTCGAGCTCGGTTTTGGCGAATGCCGCGTTGGCTTGGGCTTTATTCATCAAAGCTTGATAGGGCGCCGGATCAATCACGAACAACACATCGCCTGCATGCACCATCTGGCCATCCTCAAACCGCACTTCGGTGATTCGTCCACTGACTTCAGGGCGGATCTCGGCGAAGTTCACGGCTTGGGTTCGTCCCGAAAAGTCCGACCATAGGCGCACCTGTTTCTCGGCGACCGTTTGCACGGTAACGGGCACGGCGGCATTGGCCGGAGGCGTCGGTTTGTGACCCTGTCTGAAAAGGAACCACGCGGCCACGAGAAGCAGCGTAATCCCCAAAATCGAAGCCGGTGTTTTGCGCTTTATGATTTCATCGACGATTCGTCGAACATAATGGTGATTAAGGGATGACGCTAAAAATGGAGGAATTGTTGGCGGTGCCTTCGTAGCGGAGAAATCCGTTTCGGGCGCGGGGCTCTTTGTGGGTGCCGCTTTACTTTCCCCACGGGTCGTGACTACAGCAACGTCGTCTTCAAATATTTTCATAAGTATGCTCCTCTGATTTTGTAACTGACATAGATACCAAATCCGCCAAAAAAATGCGGCTAAATCCGCTGCACAGTCCGCAATAAATCCGCCACCGTTATGCGCTGAAGACGACTCGCCACTGCCTGTTGAGTTTGCTTAAAAACATCGGTCAGAATTTCTTTCATCTGACAACTCACCCGGCAAGCTTTATTCTCCGGTTTGTGTGGAATCACAAACGGACCGTCCGCTTCGACGGCGGTGTAAATATCATCGAGAGTAATCGTATCGGCCGAGCGAGCCAGGGTGCAGCCGCCGGATTTTCCCGATTGACACATCACAAGCCCCGCATGATGCAGCCGGCTAAGCAAGCGCCGGATCACCACCGCATTCGTATTGATGCTTCGCGCCAACGTCTCGGAGGTCGCGCGTTCACCGTCGCTGTCGGCTAGTGCCGTCATGATGTGAATGGGAGTCTCTTTAGTGTTCCCCCATGATCTCCCTCGTCCGCCGGAGGTGGGAGAGGGTTGGGGTGAGGGCGCATCGATTTGCAGTTGACGCAAAAGAGTTCTAGAATTTTTTTGCATTGACCAACGATCC
>JBBQYF010000043.1:0-15859 GCA_038208955.1 Elusimicrobiota bacterium | reverse complement strand
CTCCAAGAGATTGAGACGACGGGACAATCGGCTTTTTACGAAAATAAATGGGCCCGCGGGGCCGAATTGCGACAGCTTTATAGCGTTAACGCCATGAGCGATGCTTACGCAGAACTGTTTCAGAATGCCTGGTGTCCGGCCCGTCTATAGACGGCGCCTTAAACTTAAGATAAAATAAATTGAATATGGGTCCAGCGCCGCGTCTAAAGTTTTTGTCTTGTTTCCTGGTACTCTCCCTGTCCGCCTGCAGCAGCATCCCTTCTAAATACGAGTGGCACGATCTCGGCGTGGCTCACGCCGCGCACAGCTTGAAAGGAAGTCAAACCCAGGATTATTGGGGATTGCCCCCCGAGCAGGTCAATGAATCGGAACTGACGCTCGCCCCGGGGTTTTTGATTTCCATGCGTTTCCTTGGCGACAGCAAACTGGATGGGGATTTTCGGACCGACTTCGACGGCTTTTTGGATCTACCGTACGATATCCGAGTCTCGGCGACGGGGCTCGATCTTGCAGGTCTTAAGCGAAAATTAACCGATCTCTACCGTCCTTATTTCAAAAATTCTTCCGACATCAAATTGCGCATTCACGAGGAACGCTACTGGCTGGACATTCGTGGGTTGGTTCAAAAGCCGGGTCGCTATCTGGTCAATCCCGGGGATTCTTTGGATCAAGTGATCGTCATGGCCGGTGGACTGATGAAAGATCCCGCGCCGGCCTACGTGCGGATTCAAAAGGACAATAAGATTTTTGTTTTGGATCTGAACAACTATTACAACAAGGGTGAAGATCGCCAGCAGATACGCGGATGGATAGGGGGCGAAATTGTTTTCTTCCAACGCGAAATCGCCGATTCGTTACGCGAAAGTCTTCCGACAGCGCCCTACCGCCAACCCGTGCAGGTTTTGGGGCAAGTTCGAAAACCCGGTCCGTACAGCGTCAAGTCAGGGATGGATTTTGTCGATTTGATTACCGAGGCCGAAGGGTTTACTTCGGATGCCGACCTCGATCACCTGGAAATCGTGCGACGCACCGAGGGACATCAACGAATTTATGAATTCGATTGGAAAAACTTTGAGAAAGCACCCACACCGCAAGAAGGGGATATTTTGGTCGTCCATGCCGATCGCACGACGAAGATGGAGCGCCGGATCCAGATGGCCGGGATCATCGCCTCCATCTTAAGTTCGATTGCGCTCATCGCAACTGTCAATTCGACGCGTCGCTAGTTTCATGACCTCCCGCCGGCGCATGCCCCCTTCTTCTGTGCAAATCCTTAACCACTTGCAGGACTACATCCGTTATTCCGAACTCAAGCAAATGGTGGACCGATTGATTGCGCTTCAGGAAGAAAAACATTTTAGATCGCTAGCCGTTCTGAGCGTTTTTCCCGCCGAAGGCAAAACTCTTTTTTGCGCCGCCACCGCGCTCTCCTACTCGCAAACCCGCGGCGCCCGGGTCCTCCTGGTCGACACCAGTTCCACCGAAAACAAGTCCTCGCTTCCCTTGAAAGATTGTCTGGAACCCTTTCCCCGCGGCATTGACTATCTGGCTCTCAAGGAACGCCCGCCCATCAATGCACCCTCCCCGCTCACCGCCATCGAAATGGCCGCCGCCGGCGATCCCCTGGTCCATGACGCCGACGTAATGCAGGACGACAAGATGGTTCCCATCACGCAATCGAGTGATCAGTACCTGATTCAAAAGGCCGCTCATCCCCGGGACTCTTATGGCTTAATCCTCCTGGATACGGTGTCGCTCGATTCGAGGAACAAGAATAATCTCGACCCCTTGCTCGTCGCACGCTCCGCCGACGCTTCCATTCTCATCATCAGCGAGTTATTGCTTGAATCACGCGAATTAAACGACTACTTAAAGAAACTGCAGGATCCCTCGCTTCACTTGCTCGGGGTGATTTCTAACGAGGAGTTGGATTCATGAGCGAGAACCAGGATCCCTTCAATATCTCCGACGCCCTAGCGGTATTCCAAAAACACCGTCTTTTCGTTATCAGCTCGACGCTCGTGACGGCTTTGCTTTTTACGTTGGTGTCCTTCAAAATACCCAAGAAATACAAAGTTCATTTTGATTTAACGATCTACTCAAAATATTTCCAAAACCCCTTGATTCGCGATTTTATCCCGGAAATCGATGACTCGGCAGAAATGCGTTCCCAGCGCGAATCGCTCATTCGCCAATCCTTGACTCCCGATTTTGTGGACTCTCTAGGCGAGCGTTACGGCCTCTACAAAAGCACCCAAGTGCCTGCCGTGCGGACACAATGGCAAGAATGGATCTTGCGGATCAAAAGTGGAGCTGAAAAGCTGGGGCTCCTGTCTCCCCACACCGACACCGTTCTGGGGTCGCCTCATGCGATTGACCGGGAAGAATTATTAACCCATATTCAAATTTTGGGAATCACCGGCGATACCTTTCGCGTCGCCTTCGTCGGCTCGGATCCGCAAATCGTTTATCAAGTGACCCAGGACTTGTACACGCAGATCACGAAAACGCTGTTGCAAGTGCGGTACGACAACTTGGTGAACATTCGCGACGCTATCCGTAAGCGCATGGAATCGATCGGCTATAACATGGTTTCGGCACCCGACCCTGGCCCCACGGATCGCATGCAACCGATCCGTGATCAACTCGGGGATGTCCGTAATCAAATTCGTAACCTCATTACTCAATACACGGAAGAACATCCCCGGGTGCAAGAACTTCGCGACCGGGAGCGAATGCTGACAAAATTACTCGAAGACGCGGGTGTTGCATCAAACGATCCGGGCCGCCACACACGCGGGGTCCCCGGCCAATCCACGGACGCGGCCAAAGACATTTACTCCGACCTGATGAAGAAAATGAATTATTTGAATATCGCGATCGACTCCGATCAGCAACGCCAAAGCGATTATTTTGCGACCTTGGAAAGTCCCATTTATCCAACCTCGCCCCTCTTTCCCAAGAAGGCCCTTTTTGCACTCTGGGGCTGCGCCGTCGGTTTCCTAGGATCGCTCTTCATCTCGGCCATTCGCGAGTACTTCGTTCTCACGACTCTCCATACGAGCGGCCTGGCTGAAAAATTGCATCTGCCGGTCATCGGTGAATTGCCGCAAGTGCGTTGGAAATCGCGATTGCAATCCGCTCCTCCACAAAAACCCGCTCGCCCGGGCTGAGTCCCTTTCATGGAGGCCACCAATCTCTATATTTTCCTAGAAACCGGGGTTCTCCTGGTGTTTCTCGTGATGGTGATTTTGACCCAACTCGCCAGAGGCGCGGACCCGGCTCATTTTACGCGGCATTCGCACCAACAATTTCGTTTGCTGCTGTTGGGATTTGTATTGTTGACGATTTGCTTCGGAAAGTTTCTGTTTACGGTTTCGCCTTTGCTGGCTGTTGAGCTGGCTGCGGGGGTGATGCTGTCCTTGCTCAATCCCGTCAATGCCTTATGTTTTTTTGTGCATTTATTATTTCTCAGGCCTTGGGAACTTGTTCTCGACAATCCCTTGCTTTTGGCTTTGCCCCGGTTGCTCGCCGCCATTTGTCTTTTCTCCTGGTTAATTCATCCTAAAAAAATACACAAGTTGACGCTCGCGCAGTCGCGCGGATTGATCCTCATTTCCTGTTTTAGCGCTTGGTTGTTTATCACGACCTTTAAGGCCCCCGTCTTTAGCGAGGCGCAGTCCGACTGGTTCAACATGTATTTCCGGTCTCTAGTGGTCTTTATAATGTGTTTGTTCTTTATCGAAGACGAAACCAGCGTCATGGAATTTACCCGAACGCTCGTGATCAGTATTCTTGCCCTGGCCGCCATCGGACTGTATGGTTATTTACTCGCTCCATCGGGCAGCGATCCCACGCGGCGGCTGCAAGGCATTTCCGATACGATGCTTGATCCCAACGACACCGCCGCGCTCATCGTGCTGGCTCTTCCGATGGCGTTAGGATTGCAATTCAACCGCCGAGCCCACTTGTTGAAATGGTTTGGAAAATTCTTTGTCGTGACCATATCGCTTGCGGCTGTGTGGTTTTCAGAATCACGCGGTGCACTGCTGGCGATTTTCGTCCAAGTGGCCAGCACGCGTATCGTGCGCGATTTTCGAAAACGCTGGCTAGGCCTCGTCGTTCTCGCGGGGATCATGGGCGTGGCTTATATGGGTGTTCTGAAATTCGTCCATCGTGACGTCCAGGAAATGGGCGCTTCCGCCGAGAGCCGCGTCATTTATTGGAAGGCGGCTATGAACATGCTCGCGCACAATCCCTTGCTTGGCGTGGGTTTTAACCAATATCCGGCCAATTACGATAGCTATAGTTCAGGGGCCCGATATGAATTCGGCAACCGCACCGCGCACTCCAGCTGGTTTCTCGCTTTTGCGGAAAATGGATTGGTGGGTGGATTTCTCTTTATTGCCTTCTTCATCACGGTTTTAAAGACCGCTTGGAAGAACCGTCAGCGACATCCTGATCAATTTTATAGCCTCGTCGGCTATGGCGTGGCGATGAGTTTTCTATCGCATACTTACGCGATGTTTATTTATCTTATATCGGCCCTCATCCTGGCTTCCGATTCTACCCGACAATCAACCAGTGATGACGTTTAAGCCCGTTTACCCGAATGCCGGAACCCTCGACCGCGTCGTCGTTTCAGTGATCATTCCGGCTTTTAATTCCAAGCGATTTCTCGCTCCTTGTTTAACCTCCTTGACGGAACTGGCTTATCAGAAAGAGTTGTTCGAAGTTATTGTGGTCGATAATGGCTCTTCCGACCAGACGGTCGCCATCGCGGAATCGTTTTGCTCATCACTGAATTTGACTATATTACAGAAAGTCGGCGTGCGTGTTTCGGCTGTCCGCAATGTCGGGGCCGCGCAGGCCCGGGGCAACATTTTTGCGTTTCTTGACTCCGATTGCCTTGCCCCCCGGCTTTGGCTAACGCGGGGACCAGATCTGCTCGCCAAAGCGGGCGTCGGCGTTGCCGGAGCTCATTTTAGAATTCCCGACAACTCTGGGTGGGTTGCACGCGCCTGGTACGGTGAATCGGAAACCGAAAAGCAAGGCAACGTCTCCTGGGTACCCGGATGCAACACCTTGGTTACCCGCGCCACGTTCGAACGATTTAAAGGATTTGACGAATCCATCGAGACCAATGAAGATTGCGAGTTCTGTTTTCGTGTGCGCGACGCGGGCTTGCAGGTCATCGCGGACGCGGCCATCGCGGTGGTGCACTTGGGAATTCCGGAAACCCTGTCGGTTTTTTACCGGAAAACACGTTGGCATGGCACCGATGGTATGCGGGTTTTTCTCAGAGAATTTCCCAAAATGTCGAATGCCAAGCCTCTGTTGTTCGCTTTTTACACCTTACTTTGTTTAGCCGGATTGGCTGGCGGGGCCTGGCTAGCGCTGCGGCATAAGACCTGCTGGGTCGCCGGGGTTTTCGCGGCCGCGTTGTGCATCCCGCCGTTCATGCTCGCGGGGCGAGTCGCTGTGCGCCGCCGACAGGGGAAGCTATTTTTTCCGTTGGCGTTACTGTATTTGCTCTACGGAATTGCCAAAGGGCGCGCCGTCCTAGACGTCAGGAATTGGTTCGACCGGGCTGGTTAAACCAGGCCACGGCGGCGTTCAAGATGCGCTTCATCAACTCCGTTTCGCCCCCCAGCGAGTGGGCATAGCGATAACCGCGCTCCGCGATTTCGAACCGAAGCGTGGCATTTTCCCAAACCTCACGAATCGCGGCCGCTAAGGCCGCGGGATCTTCCGGGGGGACCATGACGACCTGATCCGTCAAGACATCCGAAACGCCTGGTCCGCGGGAGATGACGACGCATTTTTTAAGCAGCATCGCATCGAGATAGACGCTGATTCCCGCCGAACAAAGGGTTTCCCGGACGATTGGAATCACAACGACGCGCGCCTGACAGAGATTCTTAATCCAAGATTCTCGGGATTCATCATGGTCGAGTAGAGTAAGGTTCGGGGGAAGCTGATCGAGGGTGCGCGTAAAACGCGCCCCATGTTGGCGCAATCGGTCAAAGGCAGGACGCGGGATGGCCGCCGGGTAGGGAAGCTGCTCAATGGCGGCGAAAAACGTGTCGTAGTCCCGTAACGACCATCCGGCGGAAAAGACATATTGTTCCTTTTCGGAAGCCGCGATGGCCGGCACTCTTGCATCCCGGTACAAGTTCGCTTTAAATGGGATATAGGAACTACGGCTCGGCGATATACCATAGAGCGCTTCATACCCCTCTAAAGCTTGAAAATAATGAATGAAGTGATTGACTCGGTTAAGGAGTTGCCGTTTGAGGAATGCTTTGACGCGTTGCCCGGCGGAACGTGGCTGGCGAAGCAAAACGTCGACAAGCACTATCGGGCGCCGAAGAAAGGGCGCGAGCGCGAAGATCAGCGCCAGCCAAAATACCCGGGCAACGCTTTGTTGAACGATAATCAGGTCTGCTTGGCGGATTTGGGAAATCCATTCCGCCAGATTCCGTCGCGAGGGATTGGTCAACGTCCGGCGGGATTCCCCTTTGAGACGATCCGAGATTGTCCACTTTTCGGGGAATTTTTGGAAATCGGTCAGAATGCGCATGGGTTATGATACTTTGCTCAGCGGAGGGTCACAACGGCGCAAACGCCTTGTCTTGACAGTCCATGTCGAGAAACGCATAGTCTCCCTGCACCCATGATCATTCACCTATTTAATTCAAGTTCGGTGAGCGGTCCCGAAAAGCTCGTTTTGCCCGCCTTGGCCCATTATCGGGATCAATTCTCGGTCGTCAATTTACGCGAAGAGCGGATCGATAAGCTACGCGAATCCGATCCGCTCAAACAATTCGCCCGCTCCTTAAAATTGCCCTATCGGGCGCTGACGGTACGAGGCCGCTGGGACCGGAAGGCGATGGACGAGTTGCGCGAGCTGCTGAAGTCGTTAAACCCCTTGCTGGTTCATGCGCACGCGCTCAAAGCGTCGGTATACCTGGTGCAGGCAACCCAAGAACGCGACCCCTGGCCGATCGTTTCCACACATCACGGAGTACAAGGGTTGCCGGATTTTAAAGTTCGAATCTACGAATGGCTTTATCGCAAATATTTTTTACGAGCTTACGATAAAGTGTTAGGCGTCTCGAGCCTCGACTATCAACTTTTGTTGCGGTCCGGAATCCGTTCCGACCGACTACGTCTGCATACGAATGGCATCGACGCCCTGCACGTTCCGATCGAACGACGACGCACGGAAATGCTGCGGATCCGCGCGGCTTGGCTTCCCCGGGTGAAGGATCGAGACAGCCTGTTTCTTTTCGGCGTCGTTGCCCGGCTTTCAGAAGAGAAAGATCATGCCCGATTGCTCCGCATTCTGAACCACCTTAATCGTCTGCGTTCCGAGCGCCCCTGGAAATGTTTGATGTTTGGAAGCGGAGACTTGAAGGATAAACTGGAACAGCAAGTGCGGGATCTCGACCTGGTCCAGCGCATTGTCTGGATGGGTTACCGCAATGGAGTCGGCAATGAGCTGGTGGGTCTGGATCTGCTACTTTCTTGCTCCAAAGCCGAAGGCTTGCCGATCAATCTCGTCGAGGCGGGATGGGCGGCCACGCCGGTTATGTCGACGCGTGTTGGGGGGGTCACCGATTTGATTCCCGATGAAAGCTATGGCAATTGGATTCTTCCAGAGGAATCAGAATTTGAGTCGGCCAATCGCATGCGGACCTTTCTGACGACCGAAGGCCAAACGGTACTCGACGCCCAAGCGCGTTCTTTCCAGGAACGCGTGATGAGAGAATTTACGAGTCAACGATGGCTGGACCGCTTGCAGGACATTTATGCCGAGCTTCATGTGGACTTTATGGACCGTAAAAAGACAGGACCATCCTAAACGACTCGGAGGTCACGGCCCAATTGGCGCCTTGCAAAGAGGCCTCATCCCCGCTAAATTCAGGGGGTCAGACAGCCAAGGCCAAGAGGCATCAGAGCCGGAGCATCCACATTGCGCCTAAATCAAAGGACCCTCCAAAATTTGATTTCCCAGTGGAAGTCAACCTTCTCTTTGCTCTTGAGGCGTCAGCGGTTGGGTGTCTTCGTCGTAGATTGCACGGGTCAAAGTCAGGTCTTGCCGGAACGGCTCAGCGTCAAGCAGACGATGTTTGACGAAACGACCGCATTGGGTCTGGCGATGAAACGTTCTCACCATTGGGACACCCACGAAATTGCCCGCCGGAGAAAACTGGGAGATGTCTGTTATATTGTTATGGATCAAGGGGAATGCATTCACTATTCGTGGATGACGAAAGCCGTGCGCGAGATTAGCGAGATTGGCTACCTTGCGCAACTCCCGCCCGAGCACACCTGGATCTATAATTGTTATACGGCACCCAGCCATCGCGGCCGCTCCATTTATCCCCGCGTATTGCAGGAAATCGTTTCCGACATGTGCCAGGCCGGGAGCACTGTGACGTGGATCGACGTGGATAAGCGCAATTCCTCCAGCATTCGAGGCCTAGAGAAGGCGGGGTTTCACGAGGTGGCGGTTTTGGAAAAAAGTGTATTCTTCTCCATTTTTGATGGGATCAAACGTAGGCGTATCATCGATGACAACTTCTTGCCGCACTTAAAAAGGATATCCTTCGAATGGTTGTAACGGTGAAGCGGCTTGAGGAAGCCACCTTTCATTCCATGAAGGACGAGTGGAATAGTCTTCTCGCTAAGAGCGCCGTCGACAATTTTTTCTTGCGCTGGGAATGGATACATACCTGGTGGCTGGTCTTCGGGGACTTGCGCACGCTCTGTATCTTGACGGCCCATGTGGACGGTCGACTGGCGGGAATTGCTCCATTGTATCGCGTTCGTTCACCCGAACCTCCATGGCCGGAAGTTTTGCGCTTATGCTCCGACGACTTGGCTCCGGATTACTTGGATTTCATTATTGAAGAGGGGCAGGAGTCCTCCGTCTCGACGGCCTTTCAAAGTCATCTCCTGAACAACAAAGAGCTTTGGGACATCATGATTTTGGAAAATCTCTTAAGCGACTCCATTGTGGCTGGTCACTGGGCAACGCCGCAATGGTCTTTCCGAACCGTAACGGCGTTACGCTGTCCCTATATCATTATCGACGATACTTTCGATGACTACCTCGAAAAACAAAACAAGGTTACGAATCTCTCGGTACGCGACTTAAACCGCAAAGAACGTAAACTTTTCCGACAAGAAAACGTGACCCATGTCACAATCGACGACGACAGTTTGTTGATAAAAGCCGTCGACGATCTTTTCATCATGCACCGCCATCGAGCGACGCAAAAGGGAATCAAAAGCAACTTTACGCCAGGCCAAGTTCAACGCTTTCATAGTCAGCTCGTCCCGATTCTGCTTAAAGAAAAAATGCTCGACCTGCAATTTTTTTACCACGAGAAAACGGCCATCAGCGCGACGTACTCCTTCCGATATAAGAATAAACTTTACATGTACCAAAAGGGGATGGACCCGCAATGGAGCCGCCGAAGTGTAGGGACGATATTGCAAAAAATGGTGATCGAACAGGGATTCCGCGATCGCCTAAGAGAAATCGACTTGCTGAAGGGTGAAGAACCGTATAAAAATAGCTGGGCCAATGGCTTTCGCCAGGAAGTGACCTTGCTCGTTTACAACCGCACTCTTCGCGGGATTTTCCTCGACCGCATGGCTGGGGTAAAATCGATTTTAAAAAAATTACTGCGTCCTTCGGCCCGGGGCGTTGCGCCGCCTCCTAGCGTATCCTCTGCCCCCCTCTCATGACCTCCCCCCCACCCTTACGCGTCGCTTTTGTCGTCAGCAGTCGTGTGCCGCGCTGGCTCTCTGAATGTGCTCAAGAACTTCAGTCCGCGCACATCGCGAAAGCGATTGTTGTCCTCGAGCTTCCCGCCGGCGCCTCGCCCGCCACGCTCTGGACAAAATTTCGCTCCGGGATTGCCCGATGGCTTTTCGAGCTCTACCTTTTGCTCGATCGCCGACGATTTCGTCAAGAATTGGGTTTAATGGATAGCATTTCCCTAAAGGTCGCCTTCCCCTCTTGCCCTACTTTAAACCTTCTCAACTCGCCGAAGGGTTCTATTGAGTCGTCTCTGAAAGAACTGAATTTGGATGTGATATGGGACCCATTCTCCGTCGCTGACCGTGAGGCTCTGGCACCCTTTTCACGGTATGGCATTTGGAATTTGCGCTTCGGGGACGAGCACTCCGGTTATACACCGATACCGGGCTTCTGGGAAGTCGCCGGAAATAATCCCGTGACAAAAGCCAATTTGATGATTTTTAAGGCAGACCCCAAATCCGAGACGATCCTCGATATTCTTTCCATGCCGACGCATTCGCATTCGGTCGCGCGAAGCCAGGCTAACGTGTATTCGCAGGTCTCGCAAATGTGGCTTGAGAAAATGCGCGCCTTGTGGGAAGAAGGACCAAGCGCTTTACGATCCAAGGGCGCCTTGGCTAGCAAGCCGATTCTGGCCGCTCCGGGCAATATTCAAATGGTGCATGTGCTGGCTAAGATGGCCAAGCGTGCGCTCCTTAACCGTTATCACGTCACCTTCTTCCATGGTCAATGGTCGTTGGCTTATCAATGGGACGATCTCCCGATAAATCCAAAGAAACTTAATTTTATAACCCCCCCCGCGGATCGCTTTTGGGCCGATCCTTTTCCTGTCCTGGCCGGCGGCCAGTACCATATTTTTCACGAGGAGGTGCCCTTCGCCACCTCGCGAGGATCCATCGCCGTCACGACCATTGATGCCGAAGGGCAAATTAAGTCAACCGTTCCAGCATTGGTATTGGATTACCATTTGTCTTATCCATTCATTTTTGAATGGAATGGAGGCTACTATATGCTTCCCGAATCGTCCGAGGCTCGGCGAATCGACCTTTACCGCTCGACAGCATTCCCGCTGGGTTGGAAATTGGAAAAAACCTTGATTAGCGACATCATGGCTTTTGATTCGACGCTCGCCTATATCTCAGACCGGTGGTGGTTATTTACGAGCCTCCTGCCCCGCGATCAGTCGAACCTCGTGCATGAGCTTCATCTTTATCATGCGCCTAGCCCGCTCGGCCCTTGGACGCCACATCGCCGCAATCCCGTGAAACGCTTTAATGTCACTTCCACCCGGCCCGCCGGCCAAGTCTTCGAGAAAGATGGAGTTTTTTACCGCCCGGCGCAAGATTGTTCGAAGCGCTATGGCTATGGGATTTCGATCAACCGTATCTTGCGTATCTCGCCCGACGAGTATGAAGAGATCGAAAATCAAAAGATTTTGCCGGATTGGCATTCCAACCTTTTGGGCGTTCATACATTAAACCGCGCGGGCGGCATGCTGATGATCGACTGCCTTATCCGACGTCGAAAAAATATTCTACGCTGAGCAGTAGTGATCGTCCTTTCAGCACGTTTACAACCTATTCTAATCGCTTCTTTGTTTGCCCCTTGCATTTTGGCCACAGGGTAATTAAATATATAAGGTTCCATTCCGTCGGCGTTGTGTAAAGTGATGTTAAGCCAGAACGCTATTTGTTGCAACACTGCCGTAACGAGGGCTTGATACAATGGTGAGCATGTCTAAAAACGGATTCGCGCGGAAGCGTTTTCCTTCCAAATTAATGCTGATTCTCCTGCCGATAGGAGTGGCCTTGGTTATGCGGGCCAGCTCTCCAAAACCCGCTTGGGCCGCAGGGGCGCTCACGGCGGTCTGGGCGAATGATGGCGGAGACAAAATTACCCAAGATGAGCTCCGGGGAACGAACAACGCAACCACGGTTCATAACAGCGTCTGGAACGGTAGCGCGATCTCCGTTTTCGGAGCTCGCAACGAGACGGTCTCATTTAACTTGGTCCTCGAAGCCGCAAACTCCGCGGCTTCGAACGTGTCTGTGGTTTTCAATCGGTTGACCAACGCCAGCGGCCACTCCATTATTTCAACGCCAACCACGGGCGACGGCGTATTCAATTGGGTAGGTCGTCCGATCGAGCTTTTCTACGTGCGCTATCTACAAATTAACGGCCTTAGCTTAATTGCCTACGGAACTTACGATGAGCGGCAAGTTCCCCAACGGTTGGAACGCCCTTGGAACGGACCACGAGGGATCGGGACGGGACTATGGACGGATCGTCCCGATCACAATAAATATTACCCAGATATCGCCGTTCCCTTGGAACTGGTACCTTCGTTCACGATTGCTTCGGGACAAAACCAGAGCATATGGGTCGATATCTATATTCCGAAAGGAACTGCGCCGGGCGCCTATACGGGCAATGTGACGGTCAGCGGGGCTGGAAATACGGTGCCCATTTCAATCCCCGTCTCATTGCAAGTGTATGGATTTACATTGCCTGATGATCCGAGCTCGAAAACAATGTTGGCCTTTTCCGACACCGATATTAATTACCGTTTTTTTGGCAATACCTATATCAATCCGGCTTCCGCCCAAGGTCCGCTCTCGCGTCAATTGCGCGACCGCTATTTTATGGTGGCGCACCGCCATAAAATTGCGCTGATTGGCGATGACATCAATAATTGCGCGACCTCCATCGATCAGCCCTGCCCCGAATGGATCCCACGACTAAATGGAAGCCTGTATTCTAGTAACAACGGGTATGATGGCCCCGGCTCCAATACCGGCAACAATGTGTACTCGATCGGAACTTATGGAACTTGGAATTGGCAAGCCGGTGGCCAATCAGCCATGAACCAACACACGGATGCCTGGGCGACCTGGTTTGGTCAGAATGCCGCGCAGGCGGAATATTTCCTCTATCTCATCGACGAATCACCGAACACCACCCAAACAGAGATGTGGGCTCAATGGATTCGCAGCAACCCGGGGCCAGGCCAGCAACTGCGATCGATGGCGACTATTCCATTAACCTTAGCGGCTGCACAAACTCCCTCGCTCGATATCCCGGCGACGACGATGGGCGTAGGCATTACCTCGCAATGGCAACCGCTCGTTGCCCAATACACGAGCAGCCAGCGCCAACGCTTTTTCATGTATAACGGCAGCCGTCCGGCGTCGGGATCGTTCATGATTGAGGACGACGGTACAGCCTTGCGAGAGCTCCCCTGGGGCCAGTATAAAGAACACATCAACCGTTGGTTTTACTGGCAATCCACCTACTACAACAATTACCAAGGTGGGACAGGCAACACGGATCTTTTTCACAATGCGCAAACATTCGGCGGGAATTCCACAACGGATTTAATTTTAGGACGAACTGGCTGGAACTATGCCAACGGCGATGGCGTACTCTTGTATCCGGGTTCGGATGTCATCTTTCCAGCCAATTCTTACGGAGTCAACGGACCCTTCGCCAGCCTGCGTCTTAAACATTGGCGGCGCGGTATTCAAGACGTCGATTATTTAACGATGGCCGCCGCGGTCAACCCGACTGCCGTGCAGAGTATCGTAAATGCGACGGTTCCAAAAGCAGAATGGGAATATGGCGTGGCTGATGTGACTCAGCCATCCTTCGTTTACTCCGGCATCAGTTGGTCGAACGACCCGAATACCTGGGAGGCCGCACGCGCTCAATTGGCCGGCATCATTGCGAGCGCTCTGCCGCCAGTCCCCCCTGCTCCGCCCGGACCACCTGTTCCCCCCGTCCCGCCTGTTCCCCCGCCGACCAACCCTACGGGACCGCCGCCGTTGACAACAATACCGACTCCGACGACATCCGTCGATACGTCCACAGAGTTATCGGGCTTGCGCGTGTTTCCCAATCCCTGGCGAGCCGATAGGCAGTTTCCGGCGCAAATTACTTTTTCACCGCTAGCTTCCAATTCGACGGTCAAAATCTTTACGCTCTCGGGTCATCTGGTACGCTCCGTTCAGACCTCAAGCGGAACTTTTGGCTGGGATATGACCAATGACTCGGGCGATAAAGTGGCGTCGGGCGTTTACGTCTACCGGATCGCCACTCCCGATGGTCAATCGACGCGTGGAAAGCTCTCGATTATTCGCTAGCAGAAGGTTTGTTTGAACGTCGTTTGAGCTGGGCTTCGTAAAGGTTAGAAGGTTGCAGCTTGGCCGGCAGGACTGGTTCCCACCACGTACCCGTTTCCGAATTCTGGGCCGGTTGTACACTTGAGACCCCGATAAAATTTCCCTCAATACTCCATTCAGGCGCCGACTGCAATCGATCGGTTTGGATATTCCAAAACGTTTCCCACGCACCGCAAGATGGACCCTCGAATAAATCCCCCCCGCTTTGCCAGAGACGCGTTCCAATGCCCGCCTGCATTTGGGTAAATAAATTGGCGTAGGGTGCACGGCGATGCTGATCAAAATCCATGTCGACGGCGCGCCCCTTGGAAAATACGTTGCCCGCCGCCCAAGCCGAAACCGACAAATCATGGATGAACCGAAAATCGATCTGGAAATCCTGAACCAGATTGTCATCGGAACTATCAATAATCAAGATCCCGTGATGACCCCCGACGGGCATCGTTTGAGGTTCTCCTTTATCGGTCCCATACCCCGTCTTGAGCCGGCCGGGCGTGATCGAAAAATGAATCGCTTCAGCGGTGCAAAATTTCGTATGCCCACGGAAAAATAGACCGCTGTCGGCGTTGACGATATGCAGTCGCCGAGCCCAACCATTGCAGACCCCTTCAAAGCTGATGGCGTTATAGCCGGGTTCGGCATGATGCCCGATGTACTGCTTACCGGGAAATTCGATCGTTAAATCTTCTACTCCGACATCTTCGATGGACGGACTTTGCGCGAAAAGCGCGGGCTTCCAATTTAGCCGTACATCGTTGCGCAACGAACGCTTGAGAACCAGGGCATTGGCCGACACAGACTCCACGGGAGAGGCGAAGTCGATGAGCTTCCGGCCATGGTAATCCTTGGCGCCCTCCTTTTGCTCGCCATGCAAATGCCGCGCGAGTGAACCGTCGGGGTCTGTCAATACCACACGGACCCATTGGCCAGGATGAATCCCCACGGTGGACGATACGGACAAGGTCGTATCGCCGCGCATCGCTGGTGCCGTGATATCGGCCAGCGGATTGCCGTTGTCCCATCCTTCGAACGAAATCATTCCGCCCGACCAAGACCAATTGCCGCTGGATCCCGTCACTTCGGATAGCGATTTTGGGAAAAGAAGAACGGTTTTATCGATCCCATCGCCGCGCAGGATGACCCCACGCCGGCGGATTTTAATCTGCTGTGTCAGTTTATAGCGCCCCTCGGGTATCATTATGACGCCTTCGCGAATCGATCCCAGGGCCTTGAGGAATGCCGTGGTGTCATCGGTTAAGCCATCACCAGTTGCGCCGAAGTTTTTCACGTTTGTCGTCACGGGCGGGGTTGGAATCGCGACATCGCCGGCGCGGTAACCGGCAAAAGAAAAATCCGGCAACCGGCCTTTCGAGGACCATTTCTCGCCATGGTCGCCCCATAGCTCAGAGGATTCCGCATGAGCAGGCGAGGGGAAAAATGAGATCCACGCCATCAAGCTTGCGACGGGAACCATCAATAAAAGGAACTTCATTGCCTTAAAATTATACTAGGCGAGAGGAACGACGCAGCATCAACAGCAGTTGTTTAAAAAATACAAGGTACTGCTCGCCGAGTTCAACATGATTCGATGCAGACAAACGAACCGTCACGCGTTTTTTTCCCCAGTCGACAAATCCGCCGGCCCAATGTGGGGCGCAGTCCGTCAAGAACGCGGCGGTTCTGGCCTGACCGTGACGGCCGATGACAAGCGCCGGGTGCCGCGGCCCCATCCGCGGTTTGCCCGCTTCGAATTGCAAATCGCGAAAGTCGAGCAGCGTTTGGGTATCGGGCTTGGTTTGAACCCGGTGATACCCGCAGACCACCGGCGGGAACGAGTCAGCTC
>JBBQYF010000042.1:0-15970 GCA_038208955.1 Elusimicrobiota bacterium | reverse complement strand
TTTTCTGCGCCGCCGCTGTCTGGGGCGCGACGGGACGTGCGGATGTTCGGGGTACCGTGCCCGGCTCCACGGTTCAGGGTACGGTTCTTTTTGAGGATACCCCCGCCGGCCTGAAAGTATCGGCGCATCTTATGAACCTTCCGCCCGGCCTACATGCTTTTCACATTCATGAGTTTGGATCCTGCGAAGATGCCGGTAAAGCGGCGGGAGCGCATTACAACCCGATGGGTGCGCCTCATGGGCAGGTGCTTAAAAACGGCATGCAACATGCGCATGCGGGCGATCTTGGCAATGTGACGGCCGATGCCGCCGGTCAGGCAATCCTCGATGCGGTGGTTCCCGGCATTTCGCTGGCCGAAGGCATCCACACCGTCGGAGGTCGCGCCGTTATTTTGCACGAAAAAGTAGACGACTTTAGTCAACCCGCCGGAAATGCCGGTTCGCGCATCGGTTGTGGGCCGATCGTGCTCTCAACCGGCCCTGCCACGACCCAGTAACGATCTCCATGCCGATCATTCCACCTACTCCCAACGAAGTCCAACAACCATCAGACCATGAAGGGTTTAACGCCTGGGACCCGCAAATTCTCAAAGAGATCGACCAGCTGATCCAGCTGGCACGTCCATCGGCTCCAGAATCCGACAACAGCGACCTCGTGCGTCAATTGATCGTTACGGCCCTTAAGACCGAGAATTCGCAACTCGATCGAGGCGATGTAAAGATCCTCTCGCGCGCCTTACGGGAGCTGCGCTATGGATTCCGAATTTTTAAGGATTACCGGGACCGGCGAAAGGTGACGATCTTTGGTTCGGCACGCACCCCAAAAAACGATCCCGATTATCAGCAAGCTTTGCGGTTTGCGGCGCAAATGGCGACACAGGGATACATGACCATCACGGGCGCCGGCCCCGGGATTATGCAAGCGGGGAATGAAGGGGCGGGGAAAAACAATAGCTTCGGCATCAATATCCGCTTACCGTTCGAACAAGCCGCCAATGAATTCATTATCAAAGATCCGCGGTTCATTGATTGTCGTTTTTTCTTTACTCGGAAGTTGATGTTCTTAAAGGAGACCAGCGCCGTGGCATTCTTTCCGGGTGGTTTCGGAACGCATGACGAAGCCATGGAAACCCTGACGTTGGTTCAAACGGGAAAAAGCGACCTTATGCCGATGGTGTTTGTCGACGCTCCCGGAGGCGATTACTGGGCGGACTGGCAGCGCTACATCGAGAAACAATTGCTGGGGCGAGCTAAAATTTCCCGTGAAGACCTCGAGCTCTATAAAATCACGGACGATGTCGATGTGGCGGTGGCCGAGATCATGCGTTTTTACAGCAACTACCATTCCATGCGTTTTGTAAAAGACAAATTGGTCTTGCGGGTCCACCGCCCCGTGTTGCCGGAAAATCTGGAACAACTCAATGAAGAATTTAAAGACATCTGTGTAAAAGGGGCCTTCGCGCTCTCGGCGGCTTTCCCGGAAGAACAAGATCATCCGCTTCTGCCCCGTATCTCCTTTTCATTTAACCGGACGAACTTCGGCCGCCTACGCGAAGTCATTAACCGCATCAACGACTTCCCGGCGGGGACCGCTCCAAGCGCGGATGCTCGAAAATAGTCCCGTCCCGCCCCGCCGGCGCCTCTTCTCCTTTACCATCGCGCAGAAACTCGGCTTCATGGTGGCGATTTTATCGCTGATCATAGGGTCGCTGGCGTTCATTAGTTTTTTGGGCATGGATGTCTTGTCCGCGGCGCGCGGATATGTCGGCGGGGAGGGACTTTGGTCGAAGGCGCAGAAGCAGGCCGTTTACCGCCTTAGTCGATACGTACAAAGCCGCAACGAACTCGATTACCAGCAATTCGTCAATTTTCTGAACGTGCCGCTCGGAGATCGCCGCGCACGCCTGGAAATGCAACGACCCCGAATGGACCGCGAGAGCGTCACCCAGGGATTCGTAAAAGGCGGCATCCACCCAGACGATATCCCCGCCATGATTCGATTTTTCCGCCGCTTTCACGCGATTAGCTATGCGCGCGACGCCATCGCGATTTGGACGCAAGGCGACGAGTACATTGACGAATTGCTCGCGGTTGGCCAAAAGATGCACGAGCGGGTACGGTCGCCGCAGGGGCGATTTGAAGATCTTTCAGACCTCTTGGCCGACGCGGAACAAATTAATACCCGTTTGACGCCGCTTGAGAACGCCTTTTCGGAGCGGCTGGGGACCGTGGGTCGACTCGTCAATCGTTTGCTCTTTGTCAGCACCCTCGTCGTGACCTTGGCCTTCCTGACCATCGGCTTATATGTTGCTTATTCCATCACCCGGCAACTGAGCCGACAAATTAATCGGCTTCGCCAGGCCGCGATGCACTCCGCCTACGGCGAATATCCAACGGCGTTCAATGTGCCGGCGGGGGACGAAGTGGGCGATCTCGCGCGGGCCGTACACACGATGATGCAGCAACGCAGTCGGTCGGAAGCGGAAATCCTCGTGCTCAATGACCAGTTGCAAAAACACGTGACCGAACTTCGCTACGCGAATAAAGAATTGGAAGGCTTTTCCTATTCCGTATCGCATGACTTGCGCGCGCCGCTGCGCGCGATCAGCGGATTTTCCCGAATCATAATTGAGGAACACTCCGCCCAGCTATCCGACGAAGCCAAACGGTTACTGGGCATTATTCAGCGCAATGTCGATCATATGTCCGTTCTCATTGATGGGTTGTTGTCGTTCTCGCGCTTAGGGCTTCACCCGCTGGCAACCGCGAGAATCAACATGCAAGCGCTAGTGACCGAGGTTGTCGCTGAGCTGCGGTCCGTTGAACCTGAACGCCCAATGACCATTACGGTCGATCCGCTCAGCACTATAGAGGGTGATGCGACGCTGCTCCGTCATGTGTGGATCAACCTCATTTCCAACGCCCTTAAATTTAGCCGCAAGAAACCGGAGACGGTGATTACCATCCGGCAACGGGTAGAGGGAAATGCGGTCGTGTTTAGCGTCGAGGACAATGGGGCGGGCTTCGACATGCGCTATGCCGATAAACTCTTTGGGGTTTTTCAGCGACTGCATAGCATGGAAGAATTTGAAGGGACGGGGATTGGACTGGCGCTCGTGCAACGAATCGTGGCGCGTCACGGGGGTGCGGTGTGGGCAGAAGGGCGTCCCGGGGAAGGCGCCACTTTTTATTTTAGTTTCCCTACAACGAAACCGCTTTAATCCGGAGCGACGGGGGGTCGCGAGGGTTCGAGATATTCTGAACCGTGACGGATGTCTTTACCGGCGACAACGAATACGACGTCTTCAGCAATGTTCGTGGCATGATCGGCGATGCGTTCCAGGTTGCGCGAGATGAGAATAAGTTCCAGGGCCCGTTTGATTGTCGCAGGATCTGAAATCATATACGTGAGGAGTTCGCGAAAGACTTGCTCTTTGAGTTCGTCGACGAGATCGTCTCGGACGAGAACGGAGCGTGCCAGGTTCTCATCCTGATTGACAAAAGAATCAAGGGCATCCTTCAACATTTTACTGGCGATCTGCGCCATGCGGGGCACGTCGATCAGCGGTTTTAGCGGTGGTTCTTCCAAAAGCGATTCAGTGGTCTGCGAGATATTGACGGCTTGGTCGGCAATGCGTTCGAGGTCGGCATTAATTTTCATGGCCGCCGTGATGAAACGCAAATCCGAGGCCGCCGGAGCATGCAACGCGATCATTTTTAGACAGCGGTCATCGACTTCGATCTGCAGCATGTTGACGTCTTTCTCTTGGCGGTACACGTCTTTGACCAAATCCCGTTTGCGATCGACGAGCGCTTTAGTGGCGATGTGAATCATTGTCTCGGCCAAGCTACCCATGTAGAGGATGCGTTCTTTCAACTGCTGCAGATCTTGATCGAAATGCCTTTCCATAGGATTATCCAAACCGCCCGGTAATGTAGTCTTCGGTGCGCTTTTGTTGGGGCGTCGTGAATATTTTTTGCGTCCGGTCGCATTCGATCAGCTCGCCCATCAAGAAAAACGCCGTCTCGTCGGAGACCCGCGCCGCCTGCTGCATGTTGTGTGTGACGATCACAATCGTGTAGTTCTTCTTCAGTTCCAGAATCAATTCTTCAATTTTCGCGGTGGCGATCGGATCCAGGGCCGAACAAGGTTCATCCATCAATAATACTTCCGGGTTCACCGCCAGCGCGCGCGCGATGCAAAGACGCTGTTGCTGCCCTCCGGAGAGTCCCGTTCCCGCCTTGTCGAGGATGTCTTTTACCTCTTCCCAAAGCGCCGCCCGCTTGAGGCTTTGCTCGACAACCGTCTCGAGTTGTCCGTGATTGCGCACGCCGTTCAAGCGAAGCCCAGCGGCAACGTTATCAAAAATGCTCATCATCGGAAACGGTTGCGGCTTCTGAAACACCATACCGACTCGCCGCCGCAGAGCGACGGGATCTTGACTGAGGATGTCCTGCCCGTAAAGCGTAATGCGTCCTTCCATGCGCGCGCCGGGTACGACTTCATGCATGCGGTTCAGACAACGGATGAAGGTTGATTTGCCGCAACCGGAGGGACCGATAATGGCCGTCACATGCCGCGGGCGCATATTCAGCGTAATATTGCGAATCGCCTGCTTTGCGCCAAACCAAGCATTGATATTTTCCGCGAAAAGACCTTGTTCGGGCAACGCGATTCCCGGCATGGGGACAGCCTCCTGAACGGGGCGTGCTGGCCCCGAAACATCGGTGCGAATCGATGGCTTCTTCATCTCAGCCATGGCGGTACTCGATTGTACTAAGGTCTCCATAAATTTGCCCTCCCGTTCGGCTTTCATGAGGTGGCATAAGCGCTGCGGCGCATCAACAGGCGCGCTCCGACGTTGGTGGCTAAAACCAGCAACATGAGCACGAGTGCCGCCGCCCAGGCCTGGCGATGCCAGTCTTCATAGGGCGAAACGGCATACGTATAAACCATCACCGGCAACGACGAAATGGGATTGAGCCATCCATGGCTCCAATAACGATTCCCAAAAGCGGTAAACAAAAGTGGCGCGGTTTCGCCCGATACCCGCGACAGGTTCAGTAGTACGCCCGTCAATAAACCCCTGAAAGCCGTCGGGATCACCACAAAGGAAACAACTTTCCACTGCGGGAGCCCGAGTGCCAGCGCCGACTCGCGCACCGCCATCGGTACCAGTTTGAGAAATTCTTCCGTGCTGCGCACGGCGATCGGAATGAGCATAATGGCCAACGCCACGCTACCGGCAATGGTCGAGAAATGTTTAAACGGCAGCACCACGATCGTGTAAGCAAAAATCCCCATGACAATCGAAGGTACCCCGTTAATCACATCAGCGGCGTAGCGCACAAAAAAGGCCAGCCGGGCCCGACCGAATTCCGCTAGATAAATTCCGCCCAGAATGCCGATCGGCAGTCCCATTACCGCAGCGAGGGACACCAGTTTAATCGTTCCGACGATGGCGTTGGCCATCCCGCCGCCCGTCTCGCCAACGGGTTTCGGAAGCTTGGTGAAGAAATTCCAGTCCAGCGACGAAATTCCATGCAGGGTGACGTAACCCAATACAAAAAAGAGAATCGCCAGCGTGAGCGCCGCGCAAAGCCCGGTCACGGCGAAAGCCAAAACGTTGTAAATTTTGCGATAACGGTCGTGGGCGTTCATGGGCGCGCGCCGGCTGAAATGGTCATCCGCGTTAAAATCCAACGGGCAATGCCGTTGACGAGAATCGTGATCACAAAAAGAACCAGGCCAATTTCAATTAACGTGTGCACATAGAGATCCGACGTGGCCTCGGTAAATTCATTGGCCAGAACCGCGGCCATCGTGTAGCCGGGAGCGAGCAGAGAAGCCGCGATGTGGGGTACATTCCCAATCACCATTGTCACGGCCATGGTTTCGCCGAGCGCACGGCCCAAGGCGAGAAAAACAGAGCCGATAATCCCGGAGCGGGCATAGGGAAGCACGGCAGTGACGACGACTTCCCAATGGGTGGCGCCCAGTGCCATCGCGGATTCTTTTAGCGCGAGCGGAACCGATAACAATACTTCGCGAGATATTGTCGCAATAAACGGGACGATCATGATCGCCAGAACCAGACCGGCCGTCAACATCCCGACTCCATAGGCGGGACCTTTGAAGAGCGGGGACCAGCCAAAGGCTTTGATCAGCCAAGGCTGCAAGTGCACGCGCATAAACGGAACCAGCACAAAGATGCCGATCAACCCGTAGACGACGCTTGGGATGGCGGCGAGCAGCTCGATGAGAAACGAACAAACGTCCGACAGACGCCGTGGCGCAAGCTCTGCGAGAAATATAGCGACGCCTACGCCGAGTGGAACGGACAGGACTAAGGCAATCAGCGATGAAACAAGCGTTCCAAAAATGAAGGGAAGCGCGCCGAAATTCTCGGCCACAGGATCCCACGTTTTTTCGGTGAGAAACCCCCAACCAAAGGCATGACGGGATAAATGGGAATTGGTGAAAAGTTGCCAGGCAATGGCGGCGGCAATAACTAAGATGCTGAGCGCAAAAATCAATGTAACGCCCTTGAAAAGACGATCGCCGAGGTCGGTCATCCGGCGAGCGGAGTGCGTTTTACGATAAGAAGCCGGCGGCGTCGTCGGCGTGGGCGCGTCTAGGGTTGCATTCATGAAGGGTCGGAACCCTCTTCCCATTCATCACGAACGAGAAGAGGGCCGCCACCTTTTCCTTCTTAGATTTTAATCTTGCTGATCGCTGCTTTTTCCATTTCTACGACAGGCGCCGGCAATGGCGCATAACCCAGGTCTTGGGTAAATTTCTCGCCGTCGATCAACATCCAGTTCAAGAATTCGATCAGCGCCTGACCCTTGCGTTTATCGGGTGGATGTTGATAAATCAAAAGCCATGTGAACGTTGAAGCGGGGTAGACCGTCTCCCCCGGGGCATTGGTAATGGACACTCGAAAGTCGTGAGGCATTTTGACGGATGCCGCCGCCGCGGTAACGGAGTCGAGCGTGCAATCCACGAATTTACCGGATTTATTCTGCAATTTTCCGTAAGTCATTTTATTTTGCATCGCATAAATCAGTTCGACATAGCCGATGGAGCCGGGAGTTTGCTTGACGAGACCGGCGACGCCTTCATTACCTTTTCCGCCTAAGCCAACGGGCCAATTGACCGACGTGCCTTTTCCGACACGGCGCGCCCATTCGCCGCTAATTTTGCTCAAATAATCCGTCCAACAATAAGACGTCCCTGACCCATCGGAACGATGGACGACGATAATGGCGCTTCCCGGCAATTTCGCATCCGGATTGGCCTGCTGAATCTCCGGATCATTCCACAAGGTGATCGACCCGAGAAAAATACCCGCCATGGCTTTTTGCGTTAGGTTGAGCGAACCGGCGACCCCATCCACGTTATAAATCGCCACGACGCCACCGATGACGGTCGGAAAATGCATTAAATAACCCGGCGCCGCATCAAGCTGGGTGTCCGACATGGGTCCGTCGCTAGCACCAAAGTCGACGGTCTTGGCGGAAATTTGGCGAATGCCGCCGCCGGAGCCAATCGATTGATAATTGAACTGAATATCCGGTTTGACCTTGTGATACTCATCGAACCATTTGGAATAAATGGGGTAAGGGAAAGTGGCCCCCGCTCCATTAATGAGCAAAGACTCGGCCCAGGCGGCCGGTGCGGCCGAAAGCATGCCTAGCGACAAAATAGCGACTAAAACTTTCTTCATACATCCTCCTCTTTCAATATGATTTTAGGACTATAGATTGACGTCTAAATGACAGTCATATGACAGCGATATGACAACGGCCGTCCTGCGAGAGAGGGCGGCCGCCTTCTGGAACGCTAGCGATTAGAATTTCACTGAACAATCGACGAAGAGACGGTTTAAATCTTTATCATAAGTGGAATTAAAGCCGGGATTCCACGCGGTATTGGACAGCGTTTGGTCCAGAACGCGCGTGATGTAATACTTCACTTTGAATTGCACATAATCGCGGGGCGAGTAACCGACCCAGAAAATGTGGCCCGCCCGGTTGGTTCCCCCGTTGCCGAAATCGTCATCGGCAAAGCTCGAGACCGTCGCATTGGCACCCAAGTATTTGTAGAAGTAGGCAAGCTCCCAAGTCTGGGCGGCACTGGCTTTGCCGGCAATGAACCCGGTTTGATAGCCGTTGCGCCCCTTGCCCGTTGTTTCTTGATTGTTCGATACAAAATCCCCTTGAATGGAGAGCGGTATCGACATGGCATGAAAGGCTAGTTCGCCGGTCAATTGGAGAATATTAAACGGACTGCTCAGGACCTGATTGCCGCCGACGACTTTGATGCTGTTGCCATATTTGGGATCGGGGACGCCAAAGGTATTCGTCGTCTCGTGAATGAATCCGTAATCGGCTATAGCCAGGTTGACTTTTGTTTCGTCAAACCAAGTCGACTTTATGCCAAGCTGCTCGCCAAAAACCCAGGGATCTTCTTCATTACTGCCGATCTCGTTTACGGGAAGCTGAGCGAGGTTCGCGAAGAGCCTCAGCCGGTCGCTTGTTGGCCATTCGTATTTCTGGGCATACCCTTCGGGATTTAAGTCGGGATCCCACATCGAATCCGAGGCGTAGAGTTGCCAGAAGGGGTTCGGCATTCGACCGCCGATGAGCTTAATGTTTTCCTGTGCCTTGTACTGAACGTACGCCAAATCAACCCAAAGCGGTTTCTGCCCGAAGCCGCCACCCATCGTCTGATTGCCGGACACTTGAGAACCGCTCGTCGTGCCATTGTTGCTGTTATAAGAGCTAGTCCCGAGGCGAAAGGCGGCCATCCAATCTTGAATGACGGCTTCTGCCCCGAAACGGAAACGAAAACGTTCGCGGTTTCGGTCGGGGCGTCCGCCCGTGTTGACCATCCAATCATGCCGAAGCCTTAAATCGCCCCCGAACGTTAAGCTGTCAACCCACTTGGTGCCGCCGATGGTCGTATCAGCGAAGGCCGACGAGACGGGCATGAACCCCAAGCCTAAAGTTAAGATTGTGGCCAGGCCACGCTTCAGAATGCTGCGTCTAATGCTCATGAATATACGTCCTCCTTTTTTATTGTGCATAACCAAAAACGACACGGGCGGCACCCGCCAAAAGGGGAAAAGGGCGCCGCCCGTAAATGGATCCGCGTGATGTTTCAACAGTCCCCTTTTTCCACTGCAAAATCGTCGAGAGGAATCTCCTCTCTGTGGCCAACCGAAGTTTGGCTAAGCGGCCTGGCGCAACCGGCGCAACCCAATTTCCACGGCGCGTAGTCGCCAGGCGAGCGCCTCCTGGCCCAAGTGATCGCCTTCCATCTCTTCAATCACAAACGCCAGCGATTTGATTTGCTGCCGAAGTCCCGCCGTCAGATACTCTTGTTGAGGCTCTTTTTTCGTCTCAGTCACCATACCAGTGACCTCCTTAATTGATAGTTTCATTTGTGGGTATTTTACGCGGTGGGGAGTTAGGAGACTATAGCGGGCAGGTAAAGCCTGCATGACAACATCATGACAGGTCGGACGACCGGCAGGAACTTAGCGGGGCATCAGTATGAAACAGAGGATGTCAAACGATAATTCACGCGGCAAAGCTTAGGGCAGCGGGCCGGGAAGGGGGAGTAGGCTTCAACGATTCAGGCCCCCGATGGGTCAAGAAATGTGAATGCGTCCACCAGGCTTGAAATCGTTCTAGCATGCGGCTGAGCCAGAAACGCCAAGTCCTCCCCGAGCGATGGCGGGTCGAATCTCCCGACGACCCCAGCAGGGAGGGAAGCAACTTAAGGGCGTCGTCAAATTGGCGCCGCCGAGCGCCATTGCCGAAACGTTGAAGTCGAGTACGTAGATCTTGTAACTGGCCGCCTAAATATTGGACGCGATGAACGGTTTGCAAAGCAATGGGGGTCGTGATCGCGACGGTGACGAGAAGATTGGCTATGCTTGGCACATCGGGCGCCAGCGCCAGCATCTCGGCAAATCGTGCGTCTTTTTCGTTCCTCAGAAGTTCTACATTTTCAGCCTCGCTGGGATCGTTGACGCCGATCGATTCTTCCAACCGTGAAATGGGCAATGCCAGCGGCAACCGGCCAAGTTTGTAAAAAAGATTTGTAATCTGGACCAAGTTAAGTTCGCCTTTCTTCGGAATTTTTCCCGTCAACGGATTGATATATTGGATTTCATCATCCGATGATTTGGCCAATGTCCGTGGAAACCGTAAAAGTGCATTTTTAATGTCATTGAAGCCGCCGAGGAAGACACCGGTATCATCCTCGCCCAGGTCGAGTTGGACGCCGCCTTTATCGCTTCCCATGACGTACCCTTGTCCATCGCGAATAATCGGCGCATAAGGTTTTTCGCGGAGTCGCGTGCCCACAATAAACGGAACGTCTAGTCGCAGCGCTCGCGCGGCATCGGCCACTAACATCATGGTGAGGATTGTTTCGCCATTCGTCATCGCCATGTCGCCCCAGATGATCAGCACCTGCGGATCCGATTCGGACTGAATCTGAGCTATTCTAGTCAACGCTTTCTTTACGGCGTCCCCGTCTCCGCGCAATGGGGGGCTTTGCGAAGTCAGGATCGCGGAACGTCCGGCTTTTACGAGCGCGTCATGAATGTCGCCGTAGGTGCCGCGGTGCAAAGGAGACGAATTTGTCGGAAGCCATTGACCAGGCGACACCTCGCGATAATCGCCTGGGTGAACGATAATGACTGGAGGCAGTGCCGGCGAAAGAAAGGGTTCGACCAGGGACATGATGTAAAACAAAATGGGTTCACCCTGGACGGGAAATAGTTGTTTTGCCTGGTCGAAGAAACCTTTCATACGGCTACCTTCTCCCGCGGCGGCAATGAGCGCGAAGGTCGGCCGGAGGGGACGATAGTCACTCATTTGCTGAACACCCAGGATCTCTAGAGCGATTTTTTGCAACTCACGTAAGCGAACTTCCCGATCGTCCCCCGCAAAGCTCCGCCAGTCGCGCACAATCGATAACAGACGTTCTCGGTCGTAGTCTTGTCGGGCTATCGGGTCGAGCGCTGGTCGGGGAATCGAGACGCGAATGAACGTTGTACTGCGGTGCGTGGCCCCCGGCAGAATGGAAATGACCCGGTACCCGCGCGGCGATTTATTTCCGAGAGCGTTAATCGCGGCCGACGGTTCCAGGCAAACGAAAGGCTGATTCGATGGCGCGTACATGACGGCTTCGTGATCGGGACCAATGCCGACATCGATCGACAATCCGCGTGTTGGATCTTCGACATTCGTCATCGCGAAGCCATCCGGCCCCCGCACGAGGTCCGTATAATTATTGTCGTATGAGTTGTTTTTCAGCAGGCGGCCCCGCCGAAAATTATGCTTCGAAAACCAGGGAATCGGCAAAGCGGGAATTGGAAGCGGAATCATATTCCAAGTCAAGCGACGGCGGCTCGCCGGAATCGTTACTTTGACGCGCGTCCGGTCGCCCACGCGCAGCCAGGGATGCCAACCGGAGGCATCGGGAATGGGGTGCGATTCAGGGCCGCTCTCTGGGGTTCGATTGATCACCGCCGATTCCAAGCGAAGTTCATTGCCTTGGAGCCGCCAGGTCAATTGCGTTGTCGCCGGCCCAAAGATTTGTCCGGCTTCGGTAGTTGGGGGTGCGTAAACGGAACTGTCAATTTCCGCGGTCATAAAAATTCCATTGACGTCGACGCCTGAGCCCAACCGGCGCCAACCTTTGGTCATCAGGCCGTGTAGAGCATGACCCTGCCCATCCTGGCGCAGGCCTGGAACTTTTTGCAGGTCTAACGAGTGTCCATCAAAATTCAATTTGGCGTCGGCGATTCGGTTGATCCACGGACCTAAGTACGGGACAGCGCCGTTTTCAGAAGGATTTCCACCCTCGGGATTAAACAGCACCGGCTTCATTTCCTGGCCGATGCGCACCCACATGCCGCGGACCGTCGCGCGCTCAGGCAAAATTTCAACAACCGTTCCCGTATGCGTATCTGTCAGGCGAGCCACCTCGAACCCATCAGCGCTCCGGTAGGTTTCGATCGGTAGGGTGGAGGCCCCCAGCGCGCTTAATCCCACCGGTTTGCGCCACAAAACCTGGACACCATCAGAGGGGGGGTCGGAGGCAATAGGAGGAGATTTTCCCGTAGCCCGGTAATAGTGATCAGTAAATTGCCGTTGAAAGTCCCCGCTATCAAAGAGTTCGGACTTGACGAGCGCGCCGATCGGGCTTGCCCCGCCCCCGCCAATCATTCGAGCGGCCGTCGCCCCCGCCGCCCGAGCGGCCTTGCGTGCCGTGTCCACAACCGGTAAGTTCTTGTTGAAGAAAAGCCAACGTTTGGTCGGTACATATCCGCTGATCGGAAATTCTCCGTCATTTGACAAGGCTTCGGCTTCCCAGTTCATCAACCGCGCGATCGCTTCGATGTCGCCGGCGGCCGCCGCCTCGACGAATTGCTCTTTCGCTCGGAGGCCTTCAAATTGATAATTGGCACGCCCAAAGAGAACGGGATCGCGCTCTTGGAACCGCACCTTGATGCTGTCCCACTCGGTCACGGTAAATTGGTGAACATTGGATTTCCCCGTGTTCTGGCCTAACAATTCGTTCATCAAAGCGGGAACCCGGCTTAATTCGTCGACGCGGTCGCCATAGGCCGTTTTGGAAAGTTCGCGACTAAAGCCGGAAGGGATCGGAATGTAGTGGTAACCCAGGGCATCAAAATCAAGGTTTACCGATTGGATGTCATGATAATTCCCGTGATTAATTAAAATCAGCTTTCCTTTTTTTGCCGCGAGGATCGTAATTTGATCGAGAAATCCGCATTTGCCTTTAACGAATGAACTGTAGTCTTCGTGTTCCCCGCTGCGCGCCACGTCCGCCAACACGTAGATGTCCTCGGTGTTCCACTGATAAAGCTCTTTCAACGATAGCGTCAGGCCGACGAGGTAGGAGGCCGAGCTGGATTGGCCTGCCCCCAAGGGAATGTTTCCTTCGAAGACAAACTCCCCGCCGCCAATCGGTAACCCCTTCCGCACACCGGCATTTCCCTGGCGAGCCGAATAAAAGAGCGCTAATGCATTCTTCGCCCAACCAGGGACCACTTGGCCTTTCCAAGTGGTAAGCCGCCCCAGTTTGGCCAATTCATGCATGGCATCGAGATCTTGAACATCAAATTCGAACGATTGGTTGAAATTGGCGGCAAAGAGTTTGACGAGACCGTCCGTTCGTTTTTTCGACGCAAAAAGTGTATTTTTTTCGGAGGCCATCGCGATTGTGTAGGAGTTTGCCGTTCCATCTTGTGGCAGCTTGGGATAATCGGTGTGATCTAGGGAAACCGTATTTCGGCCTGAGGCTTTAATCACGACATCCGGTTCGTCGACAAATTGATTATGAAACTGGCCTAAGAGCGCCTGCGTTCGGCGTTGGTCGGTTTCCTCCGCCGAAAGCTTTGGAGCGGCGGGCCGGCCGGAGAAGACTGGCGCTAGAAGGCCGTGTGAAAAGTGATGCCAACGATGAACGGATTTCAAGCCCTGGAAGAAGGAAGTCCCCGCCGAGGCAAAATTCCACTCGCCAAAAGGTATCCGCGCAAAGAATGAAGGAGCCATTCCGATCGTGACGGCGGCCAAGGCGCCCGCCATGTGCCGGGTCGCCGCTTGTTGACCGGCGACTAAAAAACTTGAAATGGCCAGCCACCGCGGCGCGGGCATTTTATCGACGCGTTCGAGTTCGGCCAATTCACGAAGATGGGTCGTCAAAGCCCGATCTTCCCCAACCGATTCGACCGACGGAGTAACCACGGCATAGGGGATTTGATGGGCCCGAAGAATTTGCGTAATGCCTGGCGTGTGGAAACCACCCGCGACGAGCGCTGCCATCCTCGGCGGCGCAGCCGTTTTGTTCAAGAGCGCGATATGCGCGATGGTGTTCTGTGCCAAGGGAGTATTGCGCTGCTTGGCAATTTCAAAATACTTTTGCCAAACCGGTAACTCTGGCAACGGAACTGGTTTTGTACGCGATGCCAAGTAAAAAGCGCGCAGGTTCCTTATATAAAGGTCACGATCGTCGATTCCCCATAAGTGCAGGGGTTGGGGATTCTCAATGGCGGCCATTTCATCGCCGGCCAGTAATGAATCGGCTAGGCAGCGTTGCACCACCTCGGCCCGCGCGTGGGCGTTAGCAATGCTGCGAATGAGCGATACATCGAACGGGCCCTTCGCACCCTCGGAAAAAATAGTCCGGAGCCCTTGCTCGCGGGCAAGACGTTTTATTATTTCGGCAATCCGGCGTTGCACCCCGGCATTACCATGAAGATCTTGAATTAAAACGAGAGTCGGCTGGGTGGATTTACCGCTGGGAATGAAACGATCGGTTATATTTCCTAAGGAAGCTGGAATTCGAAAGTTGAGGGGAGCAGCCGTCGGGAAACTCCACGCCTGGTCCGCGAGCGGCCCTATACTGACGAGAGGAACCAACAAAGCCGCAACGCTGCGCCTGAACCACCTGAGCCACATAGGGTAAGCGTAGCAGCTCGTTTACATTTTGTCTTGAGCCGAAGGGCTCAAAGTAGGATTCCCTTGCGCCCCAGCGGCGAGTGGGCCTGGACGGTGGGCCTCGAGGCATTTCCCATCGAAGAGACTGATAAAATAGAAAAGTGTATTACCGTCAATGCATCGTCGCAACTCTTATCGGACTGTCGATGGGGATCGGGGTCGCAGGTGCCAGCGTGAAGCGGATTCTTGTGATTGGGGATTCGTTGACGGAAGGCTACGGGATTGCGCAAGACCTGGCTTTCCCGGCCATTTTGCAGCAATTGCTCGCGGCCAAGGGCCATCGCGGAATCGAGGTCATCAACGCGGGAATTAGTGGATCGACGACGGCGGGCGCGCAGTCTCGGCTTGAGTGGCAGCTGCGGGGTCGTCCCGATCTTTTGATTCTGGCTTTGGGGGCCAATGATGGGTTGCGCGGACTCCCGGTGGCCCAAACGCGAAAGAATTTGGTCGACGTCATTGGCCTCGCTCAGAAGAATCATATTCCGGTGCTCCTGGCCGGTATGCACCTGCCGCCGAATTACGGGGCGGGATATGCCAAGGCCTTTGCCGACATTTTTCCCTCGCTAGCCAAGCAATATCACTTAACACTCATGCCTTTTTTACTGCAAGATGTCGCCGGCGAGCGCGATCTTAATCAGGAGGACGGAATCCATCCCAATGAAAAAGGTCATGCGATTATTGCTCAACGAATGCTCCCCTACGTGTTGCCCTTCTTGTGACGGCCTCGCTCTCGATCGATCTCGTCGGTATCGCCAAGCGCTTCCGGCAAGCCGGACAGTCGATTGAGGTTTTGCAAGACGTCAACCTTCATCTGGCGGCGGGCGCCACAGCGGCGATTATCGGGCAGTCCGGTAGCGGCAAGTCCACGTTGCTCGGTCTCTTGGCAGGTCTCGATCGTCCAAGCGCTGGGCAGATTCTGCTGGGTGGCCAAGACCTCGCGCGCTTGTCGGAATCCGAGTTGGCCGTTTTCCGCGCCAGGCATGTGGGTATCGTCTTTCAGCAATTTCATTTGATGGCGCATTTGAACGCCCTCGAGAATGTATCGTTACCGCTCGAATTGGCCGGAGACGACCGAGCGATGCTGAGCGCGAGAGAAGCGCTGGCCAGTGTTGGCCTGTCGGAACGTCAGCGCCATTTTCCATCGCAGTTAAGCGGCGGAGAGCGCCAGCGTGTGGCCATTGCCCGCGCTCTCGTCTGCAAGCCCCAGGTTCTTTTGGCCGACGAGCCGAGCGGGAGTCTCGATGCCACGACCGGCCGCGAGGTGATGAATCTTTTATTTGATCTCGTGCGGGACCGGCAAACAACATTCGTGCTGGTCACGCATAACGACGAGCTGGCGGCGCGATGCGAACGCCGTTATCTTCTCGACCAAGGTCGCTTAAGCGAAGCGGGACCGGTGCGCGGGTAATGCGCTTGCTGA
>JBBQYF010000041.1:0-16291 GCA_038208955.1 Elusimicrobiota bacterium | reverse complement strand
TGATGAACGAAGCCGCAACGCAGGCCAACGGACGGGGGGAAACGCAGGACGCAACCGCGATCCTCCGTTTGTCACAGGAAATATTGCGCGCCGGAAACGGGAGGCCCGTTGTTCAAATGCGTTGGCTAGTTGCTCAGCCCTCGACAATAAACATAGAACTTACGCGGTCGGGAAATAACTGGGACGCGAGAGGAGATGTCCGCAATTTCTGGACCCTCTTGAATAGCCCTTTTGGACAACGGGCGGTCGGCGCGCTCCAAGCCATAAGTCCCAACGACCCCATGTTCGTACCGGGCAGCAAAGAGTCCGTGTTGGAACTTGTGGAAGCTTTCACGGACGTTCTATTGGCGCTTCGCCGACCGATCGCAACGCTCAACGATACTACTCTCCACCCCTTATGGGCGCTAAATGTTTTACGTCCGCACTGGCACTTGACTCCCACCCCTCATCAAGTTGCTTTATTTAGATCCGCCTAAACAAAATAATCCGAACCGCTTGACGAGGTTCTTTTTGTAGTTGGAAAAATCAGAGTCTGCGGGACGGTCCGCGATAACTCTGTATCTTTCTTTTGACGGATTTTAGCCCCGTTCGGTCGCCAGAAGGTTCAGAAGTCACGCTTCTGCGCTAATGGTTCGCCCCCCCATAATGACGCTCTTGATCGCTCCGGACGGAAGATCGTGGAAAAATGTTTAAACCGCGACATCGTCATCTGGCCATGAAAAATGAATGGGTTGTGATCATTTTTCATGGTATAATTATCTAGTGAAGCGCTCTAAATTTATCGCTCGGATCCATGCGGCCTTCCACGTCAATCCGGTCGTTGCTCTCTTGGGGCCCCGGCAATGCGGCAAGACGACTCTGGCGCGGGAGTTTGCCGGCCGGCGCAAAAACATCACTTTTTTTGATTTGGAAAATTCGCGGGATCTGGCTCGTCTAGAGGATCCTCTCCTTGCCCTGGAGGGCCTTGCCGGCTGGGTCGTGATCGACGAGATTCAGCGCCTTCCGCGGTTGTTCGAAACGCTGCGGGTTCTCGCGGATCGTCCCGCGTGTCCAGCGCGGTTCTTGATTCTGGGGAGCGCGTCTCGCGACCTGATCCGGCAAAGTTCGGAATCTCTGGCCGGCAGGATTTCCTATTTGGAGCTAACTCCTTTCAACGCGCAAGAAACAGGACCGACTCTTCTGCGCAAACTCTGGCTGCGTGGGGGATTTCCCCGTTCGTTCCTAGCGAATACTGCCGCTGTCAGCGCCCAATGGCGTGATGCGTATGTCAGCACCTTTCTCGAACGCGACCTGCCTTCGTTAGGAGTGCAGATCCCAGCCCGGTCGATGCGTCGCTTTTGGATGATGCTCGCCCACTATCACGGGCAGATCTTTAACGCCTCGGAAATCGGGCGTTCCTTGGGCATGGCGCACACGACCGTAGAGCGCTATCTCGATATCTTAGTCGGTACATTCATGATTCGCCGCCTTAACGCATGGACGGAAAACATCGCCAAACGGCAAGTCAAAGCGTCCAAGATTTACTTTCGCGATTCCGGTATCTATCACACGCTTTTAGGACTCGAGCAAGAAAAAGAACTCGATCGCCATCCGAAGTTAGGAGCGTCCTGGGAAGGTTTTGCGTTGGAACAAATCATTGCGAAACGCAGAGCCGCATCCAAAGACGTTTATTTTTGGGCTACGCACAATGAAGCCGAGCTGGATCTTCTTGTCATTCAGGGCGGAAAACGGATCGGGTATGAAGTGAAATACACCAGTAAGCCCAGGCTCACTCCATCCATGCGCATCGCCATGAACGATTTGAAATTATCGCAGCTCAATGTCATTTATCCCGGAACGCAGTCGTTTGCTTTGGCCAAGGGAATTCACGCCGTAGGTTTCGAGACGATGTAAATGGTCTGATGTCACAGAGGGCGCCAAGGCGCAACGAAAAAAGCGCATCCGTTTCAGATAAGATTGGCCACATCAAGTCGTAATATTAAGAACGAGATAAGCCTGCGCTACGGCGTCAGGCACCAAACTTTAAGCACCAAACTTTAGACCTGTCAAGATGACACGACTTCACGGCGTCCGACATCAGGCCTAGGTCTTTAGTTGGGTGTCTGACCCCGGACTAAACGAAGCGCCCAAAGCCTTCTCGATCCACCATTACGGGCCTCAAAAACAATGTGCCGTCAGTTGTCATTATAAGCCGGCCATGGAGAACGTGTTAGTTAAAGCGCAAAAAGCCCTGGAAGGAAGTCTAGGGTGCATGACCCTAGCCGACGTTCTTGACGATTTAAACATGCCTGCCCCGCACAGCGGTCGCGAAAAACAATTCTTGCGTCCTTAGAAGAATAGCGCTACTCTAATAGGAATGAAGAAAAAGAGTTGCATTGTATTGCTGACCGCCCTGACCTGGGTAAACGCCTATCAAATCGGCGATGCCGCAGAAGATGCGATGGGCGCGATGCAAAGCTCGATTCAACTGGCCTCGATATCGGGTCCCAATCTCTCGGCACCGCTCGCCCCCGATGACGATACCGATGCCAATGTACCGTCCATCGTCAGCCAAGCCTTGCTCAACTGTCCCACATCGTTTGACATCGGCCCGAGCGCGTTTCGTTGCCGGCCGGCAAGCGCCGGCTTTGATTCCGGGGTCGTAACGACCGTCCAATCCCACAATTTATCGCCTCCCGATCAAGCGGTTGACCCTTCCGGCGTTTCCACGCGCACCCGTTTTATTTTCGTGATCTCGTCGCGAAGTCACGCTCCTCCTTTGCCCCTTCTCTAGCTGTTTCTGGCCGTCAACGTTTCCGGTTTTTACTTTTAACGCAGAGGATCCTATGAATTACACATGGACATGTCTTGCCATCTTGATTTTATGCCTGGAGAGTGGATGTATTTCCTTTCACCACGTTCCATTAGATCCGCAACAGACCGCGCGGCAGTTTGAATCCCGTACGCTTCTCGACCCGGGGCTGCAAACATTTATGGCGGAAAACAAGAAAGCTCCGATGCCCACACTTCCGGCGACGTGGGATCTTCAATCTCTCACCTTGGCGGCTTACTATTATCACGCCGATCTCGATATCGCACGTGCTCAATGGAAGGTGGCCACGGCCGGAATTCGAACCGCTCAGGAACATCCTAATCCCACACTGAGCGTCGGGCCCGAGTACGCCTCAAACCCGGAACCTGGCTTTGCCTCCTGGATATTGGGTTTTTCATTGGATATCCCGATCGAAACCGCAGGGAAGCGCGGCGACCGAATTACTCAGGCGCAAGCTCTGTCGGACGCCGCCCGCCTGCACATCGCTCAAACGGCATGGCTCGTCCGCGGTCGCGTGCGCACGTCGCTCTTAGCCCTCTATGCGGCGGTACGCTCCCAGGAAATTCTGCACTCCCAGGATCTCAAGCTGGAAGAAAATCTCAAGCTTTATCAGCGGCGCTCGGCCGAAGCGTTTGTTTCTCCACTGACCTTAACGCAAGCCGAGGTCCTTGCCGGTAAAACCAGCATCTTGCTGGCGGACGCCCGCCGACAGGAACTCGACGCTCGTCATCAATTGGCGCAAGCGGTGGGCATCTCTATCCAGGCTTTGGACGCCGTTCAGCTCGCTCTCACAAGTTTCGATCAGCCCGCGTTAATAGACCCTCAGGCTTTTGCTCCGCTTCGTCCGGAGGCTTTGCTCAGGCGGCCGGACTTATTGGAAGCCTTAGCAAACTATGCCGCCTCGGAGGCGGCATTGCAGCTCGAGATCGCTCGACAATATCCCGATATTCATTTAGGCCCTGGGTATTTGTACGACCAGGGAACCCGTAAGTGGGGCCTGGCCGCCTCGAGCGTATTGCCGGTGCTGAATCAAAATCATGGAGCCATTGGCGAAGCCATGGCCAAGCGGGAGCAAGCCGCCGTCCAATTTATGGCCTTGCAAGACCAGGTGAGCAGCCAGGTCGACCAGGCCATTGCCGATTACACCGCCGCGCGGCAGAAACTTGAGACGGCCTCTACGCTGCTCGCAGTCCATTCTCAGTTGGATCAACGGTTGCAGAAGCTTCTGCATCCCGGCGACGTGTCGCGGCTGACTTTATTTCGAGCGCAAATGGATTTGGACTCGACCCGGCTTTTAGCTTCCGATGCCCTCATCCAATTTCACCAAGCGGAAGTCGCCCTCGAAATGGCGCTCGGCCAGCCGTTGCCAGGTAGCGTCGAGACGTTGCCAAATTTGGAACCCAGTAGGCGCCCGTCCATTCAGGAGGGCTCTCATGCTCAATAGCATTGTTCAATGGGCCGTGCGTTTTCGCGGAATTGTCGTGGCGCTGTCGCTAATGACGTTGGGTTATGGGATCTACGACTTATCGCATGCCAAGTACGATGTGTTTCCAGAATTTGCCGCGCCTCAAGTGGAGATTCAAACGCAGGCCGAGGGCTTGGCACCAGAGCAGGTTGAAGTCTTAATTACACAACCGATCGAAAATGAACTAAACGGCTTGCCGGGAATTGAATCGATGCGCTCAAGCTCCGTTCAAGGGCTTTCACTGATCACGCTGGTCTTTCTGCCCAATCAAAACATTTATCTTAGCCGCCAAGCGGTGGCCGAACGGTTGACCGGGCTTGCCGCGGCTTTACCGCAAGGCGCTTTGCCGCCCGTGATGACTCCCTTGACGTCCTCGACCGGAGATCTGATGACGATCGGGATTACGTCGGACCGCTTGTCGCTCGTGGAACTCCGCACGTTAGCGGATTGGGTCATTAAACAGCGTCTTTTGGCCGTCACCGGTGTCGCCAAAGTCGGCGTCTTCGGCGGGGACGTCCGGCAGATGCAGATTCAAATCGAACCCAGCCGCCTCCGGCGCTTTGGCATGGCTGTCGATGACATTATCGCCGCCGCACAAAAAGCAACGGGAATCCGAGGTGCGGGATTTATCGACACGCCAAAAGAACGCTTGATTGTTAAAACGGAAGGTCAGGCATTGACGGCGCATGAACTGGCCCGCGTCGCGGTGATTCAACAGAGTCCCTCGGACCTCCCGATGAATTCAACGCTCGGCGAAGTCGCAATTGTGGCCGATAGCGTGGCCCCGCGGATCAGCGCCGCGTCGATCATGGGGAAAGTGGGGATCGTTCTCAACGTCTACACCCAGTTTGGGGCGAACACGCTCGAAACGACCCGCCTTGTCGATGCGGCTCTCGCGGATCTGCGGCCCGATTTGGAAAAGCAGGGTGTTGTTTTGTGGCCCGATCTTTTCCGCGCGGCCAATTTTATCGGAGTGGCCGTGCGCAACGTGCGGTCGTCGCTTTTGATTGGGGCGATGCTCGTCATGGTCGTCCTCTTTATTTTTCTCTATAGTTGGCGCACGGCGGTCATTTCCTGCACGGCGATTCCGCTGTCGCTGCTCGTGGCCGTGACGCTCCTTCAGCAAATGGGGTTTAGCTTGAACACCATGACGCTGGGCGGGCTAGCAATCGCTATCGGCGAAGTGGTCGATGATGCCGTCATCGGCGTCGAGAATGTGCTGCGCCGACTCCGTGAAAATAAGTACAGCGCGAAACCGCTCCCAACGGTTCGCATTATTTTGTCCGCCTCGCTTGAAGTGCGCAGCGCCGTCGTGTATGCAACCTTTGCCGTCTGCCTGGTTTTTGTTCCGATCTTGACGATGTCCGGATTGGCGGGTCGGCTTTTTTCCCCGCTAGCCATCACGTATATTTTGGCGATTATGGCATCCCTGGGCGTGGCTCTTACACTAACCCCCGCCATGTGCTTCTACCTCCTCGGAAATAATCAGATCACTGAAAAGGAAGCGCCGCTGGCTCTCTGGCTGAAAAGGCATTACGAAGGTCTTCTCGCGCGGGTCGAGCAGCAGCCGCGTTGGGTCTTAGTGGGCGTCGTTCTTTTTGTTGTCGCCGGTTTTGCCACGCTGCCTTTCTTGGGCGGTGAATTTTTGCCTTCTTTTCAGGAAGGCCATTTCATCGCTCATTTAAATGCCCCGCCGGGCACGACGCTTCAGGAATCCTTACGGCTGGGAGCACTCGCGACGGACAAACTGCTTCGTTTGGATTGGGTCCGTTCGGTCGCGCAGCGCGCGGGACGGGCGAACTCCGACGATCCTTACGGCCCCAACGTGAGCGAACTGGAAATCGATTTAAAACCGCTGCATGGTTTCACGGTCGATCAAGCTGAGGAAGGCGTGCGCAATGTTCTGAAAGAATTGCCGCTGACCAGCTATGAAGTCAATAGCTTTTTAAGCGAACGTATTTCCGAAACGCTATCCGGTTATACCCAGTCGGTCGTGATTAATATTACGGGCAATGATTTGGATGTGCTCGATGCAAAGGCCAAAGAGGTGCAGGATATCATGACGCATGTTCCGGGCGCCGCCGCCGTCCAGCTCCAAGCGGCGGGACAAGCTCCCCAACAAACCGTCCGCCTGCGGCCTTCGGCGCTCGCGCAATGGGGAATCGATCCTCTCCAAGTGCTCGATGCCGTCAGCATTGCCTATCAAGGCCAACTCGTGGGAGAGATTTTCGACGGTAATCGTGTAATCGCAGTGACAGTTGTCTTGACGCCGACGTGGCGTAACGATCCCAACGCTTTGGGGTCGCTGGCCGTCCGTAACCCGGCGGGCACCTACGTGCCGCTCCGCGAGCTGGCCGATATCCAAAAAACCACCGGGCGTGCCGCCGTACTCCATGAAGGTGCTCAGCGCGTTCAAACAATCACCGCCGATGTGACTGGCAAAGATCTCCAATCCTTTGTCGCTGAGGCAAAAAAAACCATTGCGGAAAAGGTTACGTTTCCGCCAGGGACCTCGCTCCTGTTCAAGGGTGCTGCCGAGGCGCAATCGAAATCCCAGCACGATCTTCTGGTTCATTCGCTCTTAGCCATGATGGGAATCGTCCTTCTGCTTTCGATCGTAATGGGGAATTTGCGGAATCTAATGCTCGTCCTCCTCAACCTTCCGTTTGCACTCGTCGGCGGTATCTTGATGATATTGCTGACGGGACGACAATTATCGATGGGTTCGCTCGTTGGCTTTGTAACCCTCTTTGGGATTACGCTGCGCAACTCGATCATGATGATGAGTCATTTTGAGCACCTGATTGCCGTCGAAGGAACGACGTGGAATAAGGAAACGGCCTCACGCGGGGCCTCCGAACGGTTGGTGCCCGTGCTCATGACGGCACTGGTCACGGGTCTTGGCCTCCTACCGCTGGCCGTCGGTAAATCCGCGCCGGGACGCGAAATTGAAGGACCGATGGCGCTCGTCATCTTAGGCGGGCTCGTCACGTCGACGGCACTGAACTTGATCGTCCTGCCGGCCCTGGCGTTGCGCTTTGGACGATTTGAGAAACCAGTCGATTTATTAGATACGGTAGAAGGTACTCCATGAAACACCATTCCGTTTACGTGGTTGAACTGGACGGCGTTCCCGGTGGCACGGGAAAGGATGTCTGCGTCGGCATGACGGGACTGGCGCCGGAGAAACGTTTTGAGAACCATAAGAAAGGATACAAGGCCAGCAAGGTCGTCAAGAAATATGGAGTCCGGCTCTTGCCGGAACTCTACGAGCACATGAATCCGATGACCTGGGCCTCGGCGGTGAAAATGGAAATCTTGTACGCGGCGGGCCTGCGCCGGCGGGGGTTTAACGTCTACGGTGGGCATTAAGGATCAAGAGGGGTAAACCATGGAAAGTCCGGTTCTCGTAGCCAGTCGGTGGAAAATCGGGGAATTTATATTTGTGGAGTTTCTGCAGGGTGTCGGCGTATTTATTGACGTAGGTCCCTTTCCGAGCGATCCGGACGATGAGCAAATCGAGCAGGCTTACCATTACCTCGAAAAGGCCTCGTTAAGTTTTCTGAGTCTTAAAGAGCTTGATTGGATTTTGGATCTGGACGAACTCACCCGGGCGTTCCCGGCCTTGGAGCCGCACCACTTAACGGGATCGCTCGTTCATCCACCGGCCTTCGAAACGGCTGATGTCGGAGCCCCCATGCGATTCTTTAGCCGCGGCTCTCCAGCGACGGGAATTTATTTTCTGCGGATAGATTTTGAGTTCGCGGGCGGCGTATCCGACGTTCCCGAGCGGGCCAAAGATTCACTCGAGGGAAAAAGTTTTGTCGACGACGAGCCGCCCTTGCTGGCCTGAGGCGTCCCGATTCCTAATGGTCATCCCTCGGGAGGATCCGTCGGAGGCGACCGAAAGAGACACCTCCCCCTGCCGGTTCTGCAAAAATAGGCCTTCAGAAAAGTATAATCATTAAGATTTCCTGCCACAAGATATGGCGTTTGTAATAGTCCTCAGCGCCATCGTCACCGCAACATCAGCCGGTTAATTTAGAGAGGGGTCTCGCCAGCCATGATTTTTCGTCGTACTGTGTTCTGTCTAGGATTTACTTTAGGGATCGCTACGGCTAGGCCCGGATGGGCGGCCTCCGGCGTTGAAAGCGCTTCTTTTTTGGATATTCCCGTCGGAGCCGAACCCGCTTCACTAGCCGGTGCCTATAGCGCACTCGCGGCCGACGCTTATGCCTCCGTCTACAACGCGGCGGGACTCGGTTTCGTCAATACGCCCCAGCTGGCGGGCCAACATTTGGCCTACCTCTCATCGATCAATGATGAGTTCGCCTCTTTGGCCATCCCTTTGCGGCGTGGTGAACGCTCCTTTGGAGGCTTGGGCGCTTCCATTCAATACTTCAGCCCTGGGACAATTACTGGCCGTGACGATTCGGGTGCCGTGACCGGTGACTTCTCCGGTCATTACGCCGCCTACACGCTCGCCTATGGATTTCCCGTTACCGCCCATTGGAGTCTTGGCGCCGCCGGCAAATTGGTGCAGGCGAAGATTGATACGGTAACCGGATCCGCCTACGCCGCCGACCTCGGCACCTTTTACCGGATACGACCGCAATGGACGGCAGCGGCGACGCTGACCAACCTCGGCAATCGTTTAACACTCTTGCAAGATGGTCAGCAATTACCAACGACCTATCACCTGGCGACAGCCTATGTCTTTGGATCTTCCTGGCTGATCAGTCTCGAGGGCGCTGTGCCGGAACATAGGGCGGCCAGTTTTCACGGCGGTGTGGAATGGTCGCCCGTCCGTGCCCTCCAGTTGCGCGCCGGGTACCGTACGGACACCCTTCAGCAAGCGTCGGCCATCGCCGGAGTGACGGTCGGGGCGGGGATTCGTTTCTGGGGTCAGGAATTCGCTTATGCCTGGCTGCCTTATGGTGAGCTGGGCAACGTCCAGTATTTTTCATTTCTTTTTCGTTTCGGCACCCGCGCCGACGATGCCGACGATCGACATGCCCTCAAAAGAACCGTTGCCCTGCTTCCCGATTCTGACGAGAGGTCTCGATGAGCCGCCGGCGGAGGCAGAACATCTTTGCGGGGCTGGCGCTATTTTCTTGGACAGTACTCGCCAATCATTCGTCTGCAGGGGCCGCGGCCAACTGTGCCGCGCCGGCCAATGCGATCGTCGCCGAAAATTGCTTGCCCGGCAATCCGCCTTCCCAATGGGACATTCCGGGGATTTCCGCCGGGGATCCCACGTTGCAAGGGTTTGGAACCGATATCAGTGTCAACAAAGGGGAAACGGTACACTTCAAAATCAGATCCACGTCGGCACCTTACACGGTCGATATCTACCGCATCGGTTATTACGGAGGCAGTGGCGCGCGCAAGATTACGAGCGTTTCTCCCGTCCCGTTCCCCCAGCTGCAACCGGCTTGCTACACCGATACGACCGTCGGTCTTGTCGATTGCGGCAATTGGGCGGAGTCCGCGTCCTGGGCGGTTCCGGCCGATGCCGTCACCGGCGTGTATATCGCTCGCTTAACACGCCTGGACAATGGCGGTGCCAGCCATATTATTTTCATTGTCCGTGACGACGCGAGCCGGTCCGATCTGCTGTTTCAGAATTCCGATACGACTTGGCAAGCCTATAACGCCTGGGGGGGATACAGCTTTTACGATGGAGCCAACTCTTGGGGTCGTGGATTTAAGCTGAGCTATAACCGACCCTTCAGCTCCCGCAGCGATCATTCTTCTTGGTTTTTTACGCACGAATATTCGATGGTTCGGTGGCTCGAGATGAACGGATACGACGTGGCTTATTTTACCGCCTCCGATACAGAACGCCGGGGCAATCTGCTGCTGAACCATAAAGTCTTTTTATCGAACGGGCATGACGAGTACGTCTCGCCGAACACGCGTGCGGCCGTGGAGACGGCTCAGGCGGCCGGTATTCACATGATGTTTCTCAGCGCCAACGAATTCTATTGGAAAACCCGATGGGAAAACAGTTATGACGGAAGCAACACGTCCCTTCGCACGCTCGTCTGCTATAAGGAAAGTTACGAAGAAGCTCCAATTGATCCGAACGACCCCCCGACATGGACGGGTACTTGGGAAGATTCGCGATTTAGTCCTCCCGCCGATGGAAATAATCCTCAAAACGCCATCACCGGTCAACTCTACCGCATTGACTCCTACCGCGAGGACGCGATTAAAGTGTCAAGCGAAGACGGCAAAATGCGCTTCTGGCGGAATTCTGCCGCCGCGGTCTTGGCGCCAGGCGCGACCCTAAGTTTTCCAGAGACGGTTGGTTATGAGTGGGATGCGGATGTCGACAATGGCCGACGTCCCGCCGGGATTATTCACTTGTCGTCGGCATCCTATCAGGTCGATTCCTATAAGTTGAGGGCCTCAGGCAGCGACTACGGACCGGCCGTGGCGACCCACAACTTAACGCTGTTTAAAAAGCCAAACGGCGTTTTAATTTTTGGCGCGGGCACCATGCAATGGTCTTGGGGTCTCGATACCGCTCACGATCACGGCTCGCATTATCCCGTGGTACCGTCCATGCAGCAGGCGACGGTGAATCTGTTTGCCGATATGGGTGTGCAGCCGGCTTCGCTGCAGGTCGGCTTGGCCCCCGCCTCTCCGTCGACGGATTTTGTAAATCCGACCTCGACCATCACGTTTCCGCGCAATGGCGATGCGGTACCCGTACCCTCCACCATCACCGTTACGGGGACGGCCGGCGATGTCGGCGGCCAAGTGGGTGCCATGGAAGTTTCCGTCGACGGAGGTGTTACCTGGCATCCGGCCGCTGGTCGGAGCCAGTGGACTTATACCTGGTATGCGACTTTTAGCGGTACGGCGTCAATTCGCAGCCGAGCGATTGATGACAGTTTGAACATCGAATCCTCGACGGCCAGCGTGATCGTTACCCCGACAAACCCCATGCCGGTCATTTCGACGCTCGCGCCCAACATCGTGACACCCGGGGGGCCGGCTTTTGCGCTGACGGTCACGGGAGGTAGTTTGCTGTCGAGTTCGAGCGTCCTTTGGAATAATAGTTCGCGGCCGACGACCTTTATCGATGCCAATCACTTGACCGCAAGTATTGCCGCCGCGGATATCGCGCTGACGTCGACGGCCACGGTAACAGTCATGAATCCGCCGCCCGGCGGCGGCGTGGCGGCGGGCCAGCCGGTGTTCGTTAACAAAACCTGTCCTTGCAGTCTCTGGGATCCAAGCGTGGTGCCCGGCGACCAGACTCATGACACCAAACCCGTGGAAGTGGGGATGAAGTTCCGTGCGGACTATCCCGGGGTCGTCAGCGCGGTGCGTTTTTATAAAAACTCATTCAACACGGGCTCTCACATCGGCCATCTTTGGACGTCAACGGGAACGTTGCTCGGCAGCGTGACGTTTTCTTCCGAAACGGCGAGCGGCTGGCAGCAGGCCAACTTTGCCTCCGCCATTTCGATCAGCTCGGGAACCACGTACCTCGTTTCCTTTTTTACGACGAGCGGCTATGCGGTGAACCAAAATTATTTTGGCGCCCGCGCGACGGACAACACGCCGTTGCACGGCCTTCAGAGTATCGCCGGTTCCAAGAATGCCGTGTTTACGTACAGCGCAACGCCGGTCTTTCCTACCGATAGTTATCTGGATTCCAACTACTGGGTTGACTTGGTTTACAACAATACCCAAAACCCACCGCCGGTGCTGACGCAAGTGGCTCCGGGTTCTGTGCGCGTGGCAGGATCTTCTTTAACGCTGACGACGCTGGGCTCAAACTTTATTCCAACCTCCGTCGTGCAGTGGAATGGATTGTCGCGTCCGACGACTTACGTCAGCAGTACGACCTTGACCATCAACGTCTCTAGCGCCGATATCGCGAGCAGCGGGACGGTAACGGTCGCCGTATTTACGCCGTTGCCGGGCGGTGGTCTTTCGTCACCTCAGACCCTGACGATTTATCAGCCAAACCCATTACCGGTCATGGGCGGCATTACCCCAAGCGCCGCGGCGGTGGGGAGCGCTGGTTTCGCCCTGACGGTTACGGGGTCGAATTTTATTCCCAGCTCAATAATTGAATGGAATGGCCAGGATCGACCCACGGCTTACGTTAGCAGCAATACCTTGACGGCGCTCATCCCAGCGGACGATTTAATTTCTTCAGGGACTATCGCTATATCTGTTCTGAATCCCGCGCCTGAGGGTGGCAGCTCGGATAATCGCCTCTTTACGATCTTTGTGGCAACAAACCCCGTGCCCCTTTTGTCCCGTATTTCGCCAAACTCCGCGCCGATTAATAGTTCTAGTTTTACCCTCACCGTGACGGGCGGAAATTTTCTAAGCAGCTCGACCGTCCAATGGAATGGCAATACCTTAGCGACCCTGTATGTCAGTAGCGGGTTATTGACAGCTTTTGTCCTTCCGGATGATTTGGTAGTTCAGGGAAGCGCGACCGTTACCGTCTTTAATCCGCAGCCGGGGGGTGGATTTTCGGGGGGGCTCTCATTTTTCGTCGACGCCGGCCCTAATCCCGTTCCGATCCTATCCGACATCCTTCCAAGTTCCGCTGCGGCGAGCAGCCCCGGGTTTCTCTTGAGCGTGTTGGGCGCTAATTTCGTAACGGCCTCAACGGTGCAGTGGAACGGCGCCGACCGGCCGACGATCTTCGTCAGCAGCCATCAAGTGACGGCGGTCATCAGCGATATCGACCTACTCACGGCAAGCACGGCTACGCTAAATGTTAGGAATCCCGCACCGGGCGGTGGTCTGTCCAATGGCGCGTCGTTTTTAATCGTCAATCCCTTGCCCTCCCTCACCGATGTATTCCCTAGCTCCGTCACGGCCGGCGGCTCCGGCTTTACCATGCGCGTTAGCGGGATTAATTTCGTTAGCAGCTCGACCGTGCAGTGGAACGGGGCCAACCGCGCTACGGTTTTTCTCAGCAGCGTCAGCCTGAGCGCCGCGATCCCGGGATCTGATTTAGCAAGCGTAGGTTTGGCGACTGTGACGGTCGTGAACGCCGGCCCGGGAGGCGGTGTCTCGAACGGCGTCACCCTCGTCGTCAATTCTCTTCGCAACCCTCTTCCGGCCATTGATTCCGTGGTGCTTAGTTCCGACGCCGCTGGTGGATATGCCTTGGCCGTCTTCGGGTCGAACTTCATCAGCAGTTCGACCGTGCAATGGAACGGCAGCGATCGGCCGACGGGTTTCGTAAGTCCAACGCAACTGGGTGCCGTACTGAGCGTGGCCGATTTCGCGGGGGTGACATCGGCCACCGTGACCGTCATCAATCCGGGTACGGGGGGCGGGGCCTCCAATGCGGTCGTCCTGGGACCAGCCAGTCTTCAACCTTTTATCAATCCCTTGCCTTCTTTAACCGATGTAAATCCAAGTTCGGTTACCGCCGGGACTCTCGGTGCCACCGTAACAATCGACGGCGCCAATTTTATTTCGAATTCCGTCGGGCTGTGGAACGGTAGCGGACGTCCGACGGGTTTTATTAGTCCAACCCAGCTGGCGATCACCCTTTCTCCGGCTGATATGTCAGCCGTCGTTACGGGCACCATCACGGTGATGAATCCCGCGCCGGGAGGGGGAATTTCGAATCCGGAAATTTTCGCAGTCCTTACCTCGTCACCGTTGCCCAATCCTCTTCCAACATTGACGTCGGTCAATCCGAGCTCGGCGACGATCGGTGGTTCTAGTTTCACGCTCACCGTCAATGGCACGGGTTTTGTCCCAAGCTCCCTGCTTCAATGGAATGGGACGGACCATTTCACAACCTGGCTGAGCAGCCAGCAGTTGACAGCGGTTATTGACGCGGCCGAATTCGCTACCGTCGGTACGGCAACGGTGACTGTGACAAATCCTGCTCCGGCCGGCGGCATGTCGAACGCGCTTTCTTTCGTCGTCGCGCCGGTTCCTAATCTTGTTCCAACACTTGACCTCTTGTCGCCCAGCTCTGCGACGGTGCAGGGATCGAGTTTCACGTTAACCCTCTCGGGGTCCGACTTTGCTCCCGGCGCGAGAGTCCAGTGGAATGGCCTTAGTCGGCAGACGCTCTTTATCAGCCGCACCGTCTTGGCGATTACCGTTTCCACCGCCGATCTTGCCTCCATTGGAACGGCCAGTTTAATAGCCATCAATCCGCCCTCTGGCGGCGGGCCGTCCAACCCTTTGGTCTTTACCATTGTCTCGACGCCAAACCCATTGCCCGTGATCAGTTCGACGACGCCCTCCGCGGCCGCGGTGGGAAGTTCGACAATCACGGTCACGGTTAATGGGTCCGGATTTCTCGCCTCCTCGCTCGTTCAATGGAACGGAATCGCCCTGCCTACGGTTTATGTTAGCAGCGCGACCCTCAAGGGAACAGTCGGCAAGGGTCTCCTGAGTTCTTCGACCACAGCTCTCTTCAGCGTGATCAATCCGACGCCCGGCGGCGGCACATCGAACGCCGTTCCATTTGCGGTGTCGGCGCCTAACCCGGTGCCCTCGCTTGCCGCCATCAGCCCGACAACGCTTGTGACCGGCAACGCCGCCTTTACTTTGACGGTAACCGGAAATAACTTTGTGTCCGGGTCCGTTGTGCAATGGGGCGGTGCCGCGCGGTCGACTACATTCATCAGCGCCACCAGCTTGACGGCCATGATCCCAGCCTCAGACCTCACAACCCGCGCTTTCGTCTTCGTCACCGTGCTCAATCCCGCACCCGGGGGCGGCGTTTCTGGGACCAAGACGTTTACTGTCCGCTTGCAGCCCGTTCTCACGAGCATCAGCCCGCGCGCCGCGAGTCCGGGCAGTCCGGGTTTTACCTTATCGGTATTCGGCTCGAATTTTGCGACGGACTCCGCGGTTCAATGGAATGGAACCAATCGCAGCACCGTTTTCGTAAGCTCAACACAACTAACCGCTTCCATTCTCAGCGCCGACATCGTCTCGACGGGGACGGCGCAAGTGATCGTGTCCAACCCGAGCCCCGGGGGGACGACCAGCGCGCAAACCTTTACCATCACCACCGGCACTATAAATGCCCTGCCGGTTTTGATGGGTCTTTCTCCTGCTTCGGCCGTTGTCGGCAGCTCTAGCTTCACCTTGTCTTTAAATGGTGTTGGATTTTTAAACACGAGTACGGTCAACTGGAACGGGATATCGCGCGCCAAGATTTTTGTCAGCAGCAATGTGCTGACGGTAACGGTCACCGCGGCCGACCTCGCGGCGCCGGGCGTTTCGACCCTTACCGTGACGAGTCCCGCCCTAGGCGGCGGCACGTCGGGTCCCCTGTATTTTGTGGTCAGCGCTGGCCCCTCGCCCAATCCTGTCCCCTCCACGCTCAGCTTGAGTCCACTTTCGGCGGCGACGGGCAACTCAAGCTTTACGCTCACCGTCAACGGCGCCAATTTTGTCAGCAGCGCAACGGTCCAGTGGAACGGTAGCCCGCGCCCTACGGTTCTGATCAGCAGCACGCAAGTAACGGCCATGATTGGGGCCGCAGACCTCGCGTCCTCTCGGACGGTGCCGGTAACCGTCTTTAATCCCCCACCCAGCGGCGGGGTATCCAACGCGCAGATTTTCAATGTGATTGCCGCGCCGCCGCTCAACCCGCTTCCGCAGATATTTGTTGTGGTGCCCGGTTCCGCGACGGCGGGAGATCCCGGATTCAATATGACGATCCAAGGGACAAACTTTGTGAGCGGAATTACAACGCAATGGAACGGCGCGACTCTCTCGACGGTATGGGTGAGCAGCACGCAGGTAGTCGCGACGATTCCGGCCTTTGATCTCTTCAGTACCGGTCTCTACGCCATTACGGTGGCAAATCCCGCGCCCGGCGGTGGCACGTCGAACGCTTACAGTTTTCTGATCGGAGCGCCGGCGGCGAACCCTGTTCCGGTTCTGACCGGTCTTACACCGAGCAGCGCAACGGCGGGAAATAGCGGTTTTAACTTAATCGTTAACGGCGCCAATTTCCTCAGCAGCTCGACGGTGCAATGGAACGG
>JBBQYF010000040.1:0-16720 GCA_038208955.1 Elusimicrobiota bacterium | reverse complement strand
CACCGACACAAAGAAAGCCGTGATGGATACAAAACACGGGGGTGTCGCCCGGTTGCCGATCAGAATGCCAATTAACGCCAGTCCATCAAAAAGTCCTTGGGCGTGGGAGAGCCAGCGCGCCCAGGGGTGAGGGTCGAGCATACTCGAGACGGCGATCACGATCAAGGCCCAAGGCACAAGCCAGCGAAACAATTTGTGCGAGACGTTCTGAAAGAAAAAAGCCGGGTGTTTCCAAGGAACAAAAAGCCGCCGGAAGACAAAAAATCCATGCAACTGCAATACAATGATTCGGATCTTTCGGCGATACTCGTTTTTTAAATCTTCCGGCGGGCGCTCGAGGACCATCGCTGCAGGATCAAAGCGGTGCAAAAATCCCTGCTCATATAATTCATAACAAGTGGCATTGTCGGCGGCGATGTCCAATGGGAACCCGACCTGAAAAAGCGGTTTGCGAATCGCAAAAAGGCCCCCTTGGCAGCCCACCCAGCTGCTGCCCGTGCGGCTCTCCAGCGAGCGTAATAGCCGGTCGTATCGAGTATAGACGCCGTCACCCCGGGAGACGGCCGTTCCTGTTTCCTCCGTGCCGTTAAACCCGGAGGCAGCCCCGACCCGCGGGTCGACAAAGTGACGCATGAGAAAAGCGACAGTATTGGGGAGAAAGCGACCGCTCGCGTCGGCCAGCAAGACAATTTCTCCTTCCGCCATTCGCGCACCACGCAGAAGTCCTTGGGTTTGCCCGCTGCGGACGTCTTGACGCAGGAGCCGGACCTTGCGGTCGGCGAAAGTTTCGACCACCGCATCGGTGTTGTCCGTTGACCGGTCCGAAACCACAATCACATCCAACAAATCGGGTGGATAGTTGGACTCGAGAATGGACGAGAGGGTGGCGCCGATACAACCCCCTTCGTTGAAGGCTGCGATAACAATGGTCACCCGCGGTTTGTGATTATCCGAAACCAATGCGGGAGGTTGCCGTCTCGCCAGTATCCATAGCAATACCGGATAGCCAAAGTATGTGTAAAAAATGAAGGCGATACAGACGACGCTTAGGCCGGTCGACATCAATCTTCCTTATGGGGTGCCGGCGCCCAAATTTTGACGTGGACGAAAAAAACACTTTCCACCAGCGCAACAGCGCGAATCCGTAGGTGAACCATAAAACCCTTTAAGTCGCGCGATCGCAAAGGGATGCCCAATAGCCGGAAAGCGGCAAAGAAATAGGCGACGTCCAGCAGCCAGAGTCCGGCGGTGATCTCGGCATAGAATTGGATCAGTGGATAAAAGAACGCCAGAGTGCCCATGACGATCAACATCATCGTGAGAAATAAAAACAAATTAGCGAAGGCAGGCAGTAGCAGCAAACCAAAAAGCGTTTCCAGACAACGCCAGTCGCCCGTTAACCAGCGTTTTAAAAGCGGCCCTACATAATGCGGGATGAGGGGGAGATAAGTGGAATTCCAGCGACGACGTTGTTCGCGCACGTCTGCCGGATCGCCCGTCACATCGTTGTAAACGGCGAGATCTGGACCATAGCGAATCGGCAATCCCTGTAGCGTGCAGCGCAACCGAAGTTCCATGTCCTCGGCTATTTGTCCCGTGGTGGTCCGCCAACCCAGACGATCCAGCGCGCCGCGGGTTAGCGCATAGCCGTGGCTGCCATAGAGAATCGCATCCAAACCCAGCGCGGCGCGCCCGCTTTGATGCAGACGCAACAGGGCCTGAATGAGTGTTCCGACATGGGTCAGCAACGTCTCCTCCGGGTTTTTCGCAAAGGTCGCGCAAGATAAAACCATTGGCTTGTCGCCGAAATATTTGGCGGCGCGCTTCAAAAAAAGCGGTTCCACACGGGCATCGATATCGAAAACGATCAGAATATCGAAGGCTTCATGCCGCAACCGCTGATCCAGAAGTTCGTTGATCGCTTTGCCTTTTCCCGATGTCTGAAGATCCTGGCGTTCAAGCACGTCCATCCCGAGTGAGCGCGCCAACTCTGCGGAATTGTCGATGCAGTTATCAGCGACGAGATACAGGCGGATCTTGTCCTGGGGATAGTCTTGATCGCGCATCGTTTTTACCAGCCCCTCGATACAAGCCGCGCCATCGCGGCAGGCTGAAGCGATGCAAAATACCGGTTGTTGGCCCAGGGAGACGGGAGGGGCGGTTTTGTGTGGGCGCCACCACACAGCCAGGAGCGGCGCCCAATAAAGCATCAGCTCAAGCGCGAGATAGAGAAAAATCGTCGTCAGCAATACTAAACCTACAACGATCATTTTGGGCTGCTCGGGCGAGAAAAGCGACGTTTAATGCCACGCATAAAACTGCGCGGGATCATGCTCAGCAATTGCCCGAAGGAGGGCGCGAGATAGGATGCGGGATGAACGACGGAAAGCAGCTGATGGCGATGCTCGTTGAACTCCCGTTGCAGGTCGAGGTTTAAAGCAAGGTATTCTTTTTTGACGTAGAGCACGAGGTTTTGTCGGTACCAACGCTCAATATCGCGGTTATCCCAAAACCGTGGACGCAGACAGTCGATCAAAACGAATCCCCGAGCTTCGAAAAGGGCTTTCCAATATTCCGGCCATTGTTCATTAATATGGTCCGTACCGCCCTGATTGGGAATCGCGGCGGAGAACGCGATGACGTCTCCCAAGGACAGGAGGTTCTCAATGTAGACTGAAGCGCGATGGGCCGGCAAATGCTCGGCGACTTCCAAGGAAAGAACCAAATCAAAGCGTTGGCCAATTCCCAGCGGATTGGTTAAATCGACCGGAATAAACCGATCGGCCGGGATTTGCAGCGCTGTGCGCTCGACGTAATCACCGTCGAGACCAAGAATTTCCGTCACACCTTGTTCGACAAAGACGGACAGCCAGGAGCCCACGCCGCAGCCTACGTCAACCACGCTTTTGGGTTTAAGCAACTCTATCAGCGTCGGAACGACCTGACGCGCCGACTCCCGGGACCCTCCCTGAATTTCAGAATAAAATGCGCGATCGTAATTGGTTTTCGTAGGCATTGTCGTTCTCCTTGGTTCTAAGATCAAAACGGGTACGCTCAGTCGTCGGCTTTGTGGTCCGAAGGAATGGAATAGCGGCCCGGATTGGCACGGCTTCCCAGGACCGCGCCTTCATAAAGCGCCACCAACCGTAGCCACAAAAAATTGGGCAGCCGGGCAAACTCTTTCCAGCTTAGAGCGCCGGATACCGTCCGCAGTGCACAAAAATAATAGAGCCCATGCAAAAACCAAAGAATTCCAAATGTCATCAAAGCTGGAATCCAACGCGCCGAATAGAGACTGGCGATGCCGAGAACGGTCGTCGCACCGGCGCCCAAAAGAAAAGTGAGCGAACATCCGGGCATAAACACGAGGGTAAAAAGTCCTTCCAGCACACGCCAATTGCCGTGGAATGCTTTGCGCATCAAGGGCCCAATATGCGGGCGGGCTTCGGGATAAGCCGCGAACCAGCGGCGGCGCTGCAGCCGCACCGCTTGAGCGTCCGTCGGGAGATCGTTCCGCAATTCCAAGTCAGGACCGTACGTAATCGGGATATCGTTCAAGTAACAACGCAAATTGAGTTCACCGTCGTCTGAGAGATTGGCGCCGGTGGTGATTTTCCACTGGAGGCGTTCGAGGGCTTTGCGACTAAAAACCATGCCCGTACCAGACAAGATCGCTGAGAGTCCCAGCGCAGCGCGTCCACGCTGGATCAATTGCGATAAACGCTGTGCCGAATCGCTGATCCGCGACACGCTCGTTTCAAAAGGATTTTTGCTGAGCGGCGCCGTTTGAATAACCTGTGCCCCTTGGTTCAGGTAGGCGGCGACACGGGTGAGAAAGTGCGGGGCCGGGCGCACATCGATATCGAGCGAAAAAATCGCATCCCAGGATTCATCTTTGAGTGTTGTCTCGAGGAGCTCGTTTAGCGACGCCCCTTTCGTTTTGACCATTGCATCAAATCGTTCATAGACTTCGGCCCCGGCGCGGCGGGCGATCTCCGCGGAAGGGTCGCCCCGGTCGACACTGTCGATCAAGATCAAGGTTCGGTAGCGATCCGCCGGATAATCTTGCTTTCGAAAACAAGCGACCAGCCCCGGAATGCTTTCCGGAGAACCCCTTGTCAGTCCGATCACGATAAAGCGAGGCAATGCGTCGCCGGGCGCAGGATCGGGCGGTAAAAAGGGAACCGGTTTTCGCCACACGGCGATCAAGGGTAACCAGTAAAAGAGAAGCGCGACCGCATAATAAGCCGCTACGATGAGCCATAGAAGACTCACGAGATCGCCGCCACTTCTTCACGGCGCTCGCGCCCTAGTCCCAAGAAAAAACCAACGATGATAAAACCCAGCCAAGCCAGTGAAAATTGGAAGACCACCGGTTGCTGGCGTAGGAGCGCGAGCAGACCGAGCGTGGACGCCAAGAGGCACAGGGGACGACCGACAAGAATGGTCCAGGATAACAAGCCGCGTCGTAGCAGGCCCCAGGCCATCGTCGAACCATTAAAAATCTCCGCGGCGAGCCTGGCCCATCCCGCCGCCACAATACCGTGGTGCGGCAGCCACCAGAGATTCAAAACGATTTCAATGGAAAGAGCGCCAACGATCGCGATCAATGGTGTCCGGTGATCCCCCAATGCGTAAAGCAATGAAAACATCAGAATGTTGGCAAACATCATGACGCAACTCCACAGCAGGGGCCGGAAACAAGCGACGGCTCCGCTGTACTGCGGCCCCAAAATGTGCAAGAAAAGCGGCCAAGCGCCGGCCGTACCAATGAGCGCGATCGTCGTTGAGAAGACGAGGAGCATATCGAAGGCACGCTTAAAGTGGGCTCGCAAGAGCGCGGGCTGGTCGTGACAGGCGGCAAAGACCGGGAGGTAGACGCTGTAAATAACGGAGGGAATCAGGCGCAGCGCGTCGACGATACGGCCCGCCGCGGCAAAAAGCCCTGCCTCCTTATTGCCCTGAAGTCGCGCCACAATCATCAGATCCACGCGAGTAAAAGCGACGCTTAAAATCAGAATCGCCCCTAACTTGTAAATGTCCGGAAGTATCGTTTTAAAAAAAGACCGCGGAAGCCGGATCCAATGAAACCGGTGAATGGAGCGTGATAACACGTAGAGACCGAGTAAAGTGGTTACAGATCCTGTAATCGCATAAGCCAACAATAGCCCCCGCATTGGGTGCGGTCGGAGAACCGCTAGAACCGATAATAAAAGTAGCAACGCGCGTGACGTGATCTGCAGACTCGCGCACCAGAGCGCACGCTGCGCGCCTTTAAAAATCCAGCAAAAGAAATCCGTCATTCCAATCAAGAGCAATCCAGGTGTGAGGCAGAACGCCGTCCAGCGAAGATCGTTCGTCGGGAGCATGACCTTGGCGGCCAGAGGAGCCAGGAGGCAAGCGCCGAGAATCGTCCAGAGCCGCCAGGTAAATATTTCGTCTAACTGAGTGAGACTCGTCGCAGAATTTTTGGCGATGTCACGAGCGGCAATCATTCCCATGCCGGAATCCACGACAATCGTTAGAAGCGAGGCAAAAGCGAGAGCGGAGGTAAATTTTCCGAAGGCGGCGACGTTTAACAGGCGAGCGACAATCAGTCCCGTAATCATCGTCAAAACGGCTGATGACGATTCGGAAATAAAAAAAATGAAGGAATGCTTGGTAAGCCCGCGCGGCGGCATGGTTGTTAGTAAGCTCCTCGTCCCGCAAAAACCGCCGGCAACGTTTTACATAACACGACCAGGTCCATCCAGGGGCTCCAATGGATTACATAATGGAGATCAAGTCCCATCGATTCATCGAATGATAATTCGTTGCGACCGCTAACCTGCCAAAGGCCCGTGATTCCCGGCCATAGGCGGTGTCGGTCGCGCACCCAGAGACGGTAGAGCGCATGCGACATACCGGGTCCTTGGAAATCTTCTTTGAGAAGCGGACGTGGGCCAATCAAACTCATTTCACCGCGCATTACATTGATCAGCTGTGGCAGCTCGTCCAAACTGAATTTTCGTAAAAACCGACCGAAGCGAGTCACGCGCGGATCCCGTTTGTTTTTAAACAATAAGCGCCGGCTATGATCGGACTTGAGCATCTGATCGCGTTGGCCGTGAGCGCCGTCGCTCATCGTGCGGAATTTCCAGATCCGGAACGTCCGGCCGTGCAAGCCTATCCGGTCGTGGCGAAAAAATGGACTGCCCGGGGAATCAATCGCGATTAAAATCATCAATAAAATCAAGAGAGGGGATAGGAGGAGCAGCAGCAGCGCCGAGCCGACAAAATCGAAAATCCGCTTGGCGACAAGCCCGGCCGCGAGCCAGGGTTGGTTGTGAGTGACCGGGTCAGAGGCGCGGCGATATTTGGGAAGAAGTGGAAAGACGATATGCGGCTGCAGAGTGGCGGCTGACGAGGACGGCGTAGCGTTTCTCATTTCTGCAGTGGGCATAATCATTCCTCATTAGACCCTCCCCCTCGAAGGTTTTATTCCTCAACAAAAAGCGGCGACTCCGGCCTAGCCTTTAAGCGACGTTCAAGATGTTCTGATTCACATCCGGTTGTCGATTCACAAATTTGGGTTTTGCCATCCAAGAAATTGACTGGATGAGCGGTTGTAATCCTAAAGCCAAAATCGGCCCGGCAAGAAGATTTAAGGACCCTATTGTGAAAACGAGTTGCGAATCGAACATCCCGTAAGCCGCGAGTCCGACCGCATCGGCGGCGAGGGCGAGGGCAACAGCACGTCGCCACGAGGCGAGCGGATGCGACCGTCCCGCTTTTTCACAATGCCGCAATACGCCTCCAAAACTAAACAAGAGGAGCAAAGGCCCAAAAATACCGACTTCACCTAAAAGTTGCAAATAAATATTGTGCGCGTGAAAGTTGTCGATAGCCTGGTCACCCAGCGTTTGGACGGCCCAAAGTTGTCCATTGAGTTCGGACACGTCGTTGGGAGCAAAAAAACCGTAGCGCGAGACGTACTGATGACTGAAATTTCCAGGCCCTGTTCCCAGAAACGGCGCTTGCGACGCCATATCGAAGGTATTCTTCCAGATTTCGGGGCGCCCGGACAGCCCGTATTCAAGCCGCGCCCGCGAAACCCATGCTTCGTCAAGCGTGCGTCTTGCCGACGATGAAACGGCGAGTATGGCAAGTACCGCGATCAGCCCTGCAACGCCCGCCCCAAGCATCCAACGGTACCCCACATGCCAGGATAAATAGGCAAGTGCGGCGAGAAGACATAGCGCGGCCGCCCGGGAATCCGTCGCATACAGCGCGCAAGTCATCAAGAGCAGGGCGACGGTCAACATCATGCGGGTGAGGCGGTGTAAGCTTCGCACAGGCAAAAGCGCCATGGCAAAGGGAATTAAAAGAGCAAAATACAGCCCCATCGCGTTGGGATGCGACATCGTTCCCGACGGCCGGTAGTGGCCCGTGGCGGTCGGAACCAGGTTGGATGAGAAATACGCCTGCGTTCGCGGTTCCACGACGAAGCGTCCTAAAAATGTTGCCACATGAAAAACGACGATGGCATATTGCAAAAGGACGAGGCCCGCAAGTATCGTGCCGACGGCGAGCGTAATCCAAAGCAGACGTTTGCGCTCCTGGGGCGCCAGGTGGTAGGCCACGGTAAAAGCCACGAATCCAGCCGCGCTTAGGCAAAGATAATGAAGTGCCAGGGGGAGGTCGGCGGCATGAACAGTGGCGAAGAAGCTAAGCGCCGCCCACAGCGCCAGAGTGATAAGGATCCAACGCGGAAATGCCGTCGCTTCGCGAGAAACGGCAAACCGAGCCAGAAAAACAATCCCGAGCAGGAGCGCAGCCGCACATTTGATCGTGACGAGCAGGGGAGGCGGCAGTAACAAGCTGTCCCAGGACCGAACTATGGGCGCGGTCGCGACAAGGCCGAGAAGTACCCATTGGGGTCTTGTCCAGGCCATTCCACAGAGTGCCCATACGGCAAAACCCGCGGGAAGCGAATGCGTGGTTAGCGTTGCAAGGCAAGCTAAAGGCGCGTTCAAAAATAGCGCGACCGCAAACGACCGCAAAGCCAAATCAGTTTTTAATGCGGTAGCAGCCATAGCGGAAGCGGGTCCTCGTAGTGATTCAAAAGAAATACGACCTTCTGACGCGGATAACGTTGAAGTTGTTGGCTAAGGATGCGAAAGAAATAACGCGACGTGCGGCCGGCGCTCAAGAGCACGCAGACCAGATCAGCTTCCTCCACCAAATTGGCACCCGGAGCCCCCGACGGGACGCTGTCCGTATCGATGACGATTAGTTGATAAGCGGTCTTGAGTGCCGCCAAATATTTGCTGAGCGACTCATTGGGACTAATATCGAGCGCGCGAATCGGCTCCGTGGAGGGGGCCGGCGAGGCAATTGCTTTTGAGGCATTGGCATTGGTCAAGCGCGTCGCCGGCGCATCCGCCAGCGGCAATATCGGAAGGCCGGGAGTCAGGAGCGCCGCCGAAGCCGTCTGATGCAAAAGACAGACCTTAAAATCACGCCCTAGGATTTGAATGAGCGACGCGCTGATTTTCGTTTTTCCATCGCCTTCAGATGGGCTGATGAATTGGATCAACGTTGACCCTTTGGAGCGAATATAATCGCCAACCGTTTTGGAGAGTCCGGCCAAGTGCGGCGAATAGGGTTCGCTGGCATGGCCATTTGAAAAGTAGGGAATGGTTATTATCGGGTAGGCCGGGATCTCACGGGCGACATCCTGAATACGCCGGACCGTGGGGTCCTGCCATTCCAAAAGAAAAATAAATCCCAGGCCAAACAAAAGGCTCCCACATAAGCCCAAGAAGAGTCGCACCAAGCGGGACATGAGCGGTTTGTCGGGTGTACTGGGTGGTGTCAAAACGCGGGTGCGCGGCAACTGATCGTTATGCAGCATGCGTTCAGCCTGATCGAGTTCCGTTGTGAGCAGTTCGTAAAGTTTCCCTTGCGCAGAGAGATTGACATCGAGCTGACGAGCGGCGCTCGATCCAGACAGGCTAAGAGCTTGAGTCGATTTTTGCGATTTCAAGCGGTTTGACATTTCGCGGAGCTCTTCGTTCACTTGCGCGACGCGGCTGTTCAGGACCTCGATTAATCCTTTGGCGTCCGTGCGATTTTGCTGCATATCCCAGTCCGCAAAGAGCGTCGCGATGACCCCCGCCCGCCGATTGGCTTCCGCTGGAGACGCGGCGCGAACTTTCAGAACAAATAAATCGGTATAGGAAACCGGCTGGACAACCAACGAATGTGAGAGCTTGGCGAGCTCACGTTCGCGCGCTGGCGAATCCTTGGCTTTAATTCCCAGCGTATCCAACCATTTTTCCATCAAATAGCGGCTTTTCAAGAGAGCAACGCTACGCTGGCTTTCGGACGTCAAGCGATAAACATCAAATTGATCGTCTTGGTCCTTGGCCAGTTGGGGCGTTACTTTGGCGGGTTTTCGCTCGAGTATGACTTGCGACTCGTAGACCAAAGGCTGAGCCAGCGCGGCCATAACCGTGAGAACAAAAAGGGCGGTAAAAGCCAACAACCCGCTGTTTTTCCAGCGAAAGAGAATCCGCAAGAGACCGGTAACGCTCAACTCGTTTTTATTTAGTCGCGACATATACCGTGGCAGCCGTGGTCACGCATGAAAGAATAAAAAGAATTAGGAAATTGTCCGGGGTATACCATCGCCTAGGCACGATCACGGCGTCGGTTGGCCCGATCGCCTGGGATGGGAGGCCATTGTCGTGCAACTGCCGATAGGACATATCAACGGATAAGGGAGCTTGACCCCCGCGAAAAATCATCACGCGCTTCAGTTGGGCATGGTCGGTCGGTCCGCCGGCCATCGCCAGCGCCTCGACTAGCGTTGTCGGCCGTTCATAGACAAAGCGTCCCGGATGTTGAACTTCGCCCGAGACCACAAAAGCCCGGCTGTTCGGTTGCGCCAGGATAACGGATACAACGTCGCGGAGTGAAAACGACTTCATATGCCGGGCTATCGTGTCTTTCACCTGCTCGAGCGTCAAACCCTCCACTTGCAGGGGATCCATCGACGGAAGGACAATAAATCCGTCAGGCGCCACCGTGGCGGTGTAGCGGAAGAATACGGATTCGCCGACGATTACGAGAGTCATGCCGTTGCCACCCAAAGCCTGAAGATCCGCCGGTGTTCCTTTGAGCGGGAAGTCGACATAGAGCTGGTCGCCGGCCCCGACCAGATAAGTGGAGGCGCGCGCGGGGGCCGAGAAGGTGCAGAGCAAACTCGCTACCAGGATGAGGCGTAATAATCGCATTGAAATTGTTTTTTGCATAAAAAAATAGCTGGCCCCGGGCGGCCAGCAGTGACGTCCTCGGACTAACATATAATACCCGAAATTTAGGGCCGGATGACAGTGACCGAAAGACTAAATAGGGAAGTCAAAAGAACCAGCCCCGCCATGGGCCTTGAAGGGGTAAACCGCCAGGCTCCGCCTCCTAAGGTTTATCCGGCGATTGACAGCTCATTTCGTGGGTTTTCCAAAGTTTCTCATACATGAAATAGGCTTTACGCAGATGACGTTGCAACGGACTGTCCGCCCCGTCGCCTTGGCTCGTCAGCCCATGCCATTCGTTATTGAATCCTCCCAGGCCTTCGTTATGGGTCGACGGCTGGCCGTTGTACCACCATTGGTCGACGAATTCAAAAGCGAACCCGCCTATGGCGTTGCCGGGCGCCTTTGCACCGGAAAGATGCTGCTCGATGTCACACCACGCAGCACGATGTTCGCGCGATTGAAGATCCTCGTCCAAGTCGCCGTTCACAATCCTTGGCTTGAGCAGGCCGTATTCCGTCAGCAGCACGGGGCGGTCAAACGTGCCGGAGACTTCTCTCCAGAGGGTTCCAAAACCGGCTCGACGGTAGCAGTTTACCCCAAAAATGTCGACGGCGGGTGCGGCCGTCGCGAAAATTCTAAGCAGGCGCGTTTCGCCGTTGCACAGGCAAACCGGGTGCCGGGGGTCCAACTGATGGATGCGGAGCGCGACCCGGTTAACGAACTGCGCGTAGGCCTCGGGGTTGGTCTCGGCATTCGTATGCGTATTGCCGCGGTAATTATTTTCGTTTCCCAATATCCACATCACGATGTAAGGTTCATCTTTGAAATCGCGCACCATCGCTTCGACCGAATGAAGCATGTTCGTTTGCTGGCGGCGATCGCGATAATCGGTTCCCTTATCCCAGTCGGCTCCCGATCCAACGACGTAGGCGCCGAGGAAATCGCCCATGGCCACGCGAATCCCGTAGGTTTTGAATAAATCTCGCAAGAGATCTTTATTCGGCGGATGGTTATAGTGCAGCGCATTGCCGGGGATTAGCGCATTGACGGCTTGTGTAGCCGGATCAAGGGTCGCGTGATGGTAGAGACGCAAAGTATTGACGCCCATGTCTTGCATCAATTTAAAATCGCCCACCGTCGGTTCGTTATCGTTTCGACGATGATCACCATTTTGGTCAACCCAGCTTTCGTAAGCGGCATCGATTTGCCCGTTGTGGTTATCGTCGGTGACCATCCAATCCCGCCAGTTTCCTAAGGCGGGATCTTCGCCAATCGGTGTGGGTGCGTAGGCGACTCCTCGGATCACATAGGGTTGCCCGTCGACCAACAGCTGCCATCCGGAGGGTTGCTTCACCACCTTGACGCCCGAGGCTGTCACCGGTCCAGCGAGTACTACCAGAATAAGCCACGTCCATCGTCGATAATCAAGTGTCATGCCGGCACTCCTTTCCAGGGGCGAATCCAACTCTCTCTATTCTAATTCAAGAGTTCCGATTTTCATTGAGATCAAAACTAAACTAAAGTGTACGTGATGAACGACTGGAAATGGTATGCCCTTGGATCGGCTCTCTTTGCAGGCCTCACGGCGGTTTGCGCCAAGGTCGGCGTTGAGAAAATTCCTTCGAATCTGGCCACTCTGCTCCGCACTCTCGTCGTAGCCGTGATGCTGGCGGTCGTTGTTGCCGTGCGCGCTGAATGGATCAACCCAGCTCGCCTGCCGGGCCGCAGCGTGTTATTTTTAGGCTTGTCCGCCCTGGCTACGGGTCTGTCCTGGATGTGTTACTACCGGGCACTGCAGACGGGGCCCGTCTCAGTTGTGGCGTCGATTGATAAGCTCAGTTTGCTCGTCGCTATGGGTTTGGCTGTCCTGGCGCTTGGCGAACGACCGAATGCGATTCAATGGACCGGGGCCGCCTTGCTGGCCTTAGGCGCCGTTCTCGTCGGTATAAAATAGTAAACAGGCTTAGGCCGATTTGGAAAGTCGACGCCCTCGCGCCGGGTGGGGATTGGCTTGCTTTCCGAGCCGCAAAACCCACGTATCATCGTAGCGCCGGGAGTTGCGGAATTGCCGAAAGTATTCCAGGGCCTCCTCCAGCAAACGCCGGCGCGGCTCCGGGACCGTATCGAGGAAAGCGGCCAACATTTCCGCGGCGGCTAAATGCGGTCCGTTCATTTCACCGATAACGATGTCGCGGGCAAACATGATCGCGTCCGCGTCGGTCCTCACCCCACGTTTCAACCATCCGTTGTAAAGCGCCGTGGCCATTGCCTCCGGATGACGCTCGCCGGTAAGTGGAACGGCCTGTCGAAAAGTTTCCGCTTCTAAATCTTCTTCAATATCACTTAACGAACGATCCAGTTTAACGACAGACGGCGCATAACGCTTAAGCAATTTAGAACGCTTGCGCGTCGTCAAGGCCATTTGACTCGAGACGCGGACGATCGCACCATTCTGCGCTCCCACGTGACCGCTATCATGCAAAAAGAATTCGGCATTGGCATAAGAGGTTAACCGCTGCCAAGAAGCTCGCTCCGGACCGGGCCGAAAGGCGGTGTTAATGAGATGATCGATCGCCGCCAGTGCATTTACATTTACACGAGCCCTGCGGAATTCCTCAGAATATAAAGCAAATCCCGGGCCGCGTATCTTTATTCTCGGAAGCCGCAGATAGCTGGGGACGCTCACTTGGCGCGAGAGGATCGTGGCGGCGTCCGGCATGGCGAGGGTGACCGCTTGAAGATCCCTTTCGAGCATGAGCAACATATTTTTAAGACGGCGTAGACCGACAGGGCCGGCGGAAAGAAATTCAGCGACTGAAAAATAATTATGAACGGTTGGCGTGGGCTTCGTTTTTGTGTAGGTCCACAGGGGTTTAGGCAAATCGCTTGGATCAAGCGGTCCCCCTTTCCCCGCATATTGCGCCAAAGATTTAGTCGAGGAACTCGCGCGGGTAGCCCTTCGTCGGAAGGGGCGCTGAGCGGCTTCCCAACGTTTGGCGGCCCAAGAACCGTCCGCCCGCAATAACTTATGAGTCGAGGAAACGAGCAATTCGATGCCCAGGGCTTGCTCGGAAAGCTTTCCGACGGTCTGCGTGAGCTGGAAGTTGGCTTCCGTACCAGCGGCATGGAGTGCCGGCCCGGGGGATGAGAGGACAAAAACGAAAAGAAAGCGGTGAAAAGAAGTTCGCATAAATAACTTATCCGATGTTAACCATCATTCATTGTAAGCGGCCTCAAGAAGTTTCGACCATAGGCTCGTTGGGCCAAAATACGTAGGTCCTTATGCATTCAACCTCCCGGTAACCCGTCTCGCTAAATAGGGTTCTCATCACTATCCACTATTTTCGTCCCCCGGGAGGATTTATGCAGGAACGAGCAGGCACCGCTGATAAACCGTTTGTCCAAGAATCCAAAAAAGAACATGTATCGGGCGTTCGACCCGTTGAAGACGGGCAGGAAAAATCAACACCCCTATTCGGAGGGATTCGTATCCAAGAATCAATGACCATTGGCCGGCCCGCCGCCGCGCTTTATGCGTACTGGCGTGATTTCACCAATTTGCCGCGCTTCTGCAAGCAGCTTCGCGATGTGACGATCATCGACTCCCTGCGCTCGCGTTGGACGGTCAATGGCCCGGGCGATAAACCGCTGACGTGGGAGGCGGAGCTGATCGAAGATATCCCGGAGGAATTCATTAGCTGGCGGTCGGTCGAAAAAGCGGAATTTGAAAATGCCGGCTCGGTGCGGTTCCGCCCGGCACCGGCGGACCGAGGGACGGAAGTTCAATTAATTATGACGTACAACCCCCCCGGGGGACCGCTCGGGTCTTTGATTGCCAAATTGACCGCCAAGGAACCCGCTGTGTTATTGCGTGAACAGCTGCGCCGCTTTAAGCAGCTCATGGAAACGGGCGAAATTGCTACGACGGACGGCCAGCCGGCCGTGATCAAATCTTAAGGAGAATTTTATGCGCGCAACCTGTTGGTATGGCAAACAAGATATGCGGTCGGAGACCGCTAGCGACCCTCGCCTCCTTAATCCGCGTGATGCGATCGTGCGCGTGACGCTCACCGCCATCTGCGGTTCGGACTTGCACTTGTATAACGGCAAAATCCCGACTCTTGAGAAAGGCGATATTCTCGGTCATGAGTTTATGGGGGAAGTCATGGAAGCCTGTCGGGGCGTTAAAAATCTTATCCCCGGAGACCGAGTCGTCATTCCGTTTCATATTTCTTGTGGCAATTGTTTCTTCTGTAAGCAGGAACTATTTTCACTCTGCGATAATTCCAACCCCAATGCGGCCCTCGGCGAGACGATGTACGGTCATGGCAACGCCGCGGCTTTCGGTTATACCCATATGTACGGAGGCTACGCCGGCGGACAGGCGGAATTTGTCCGCGTGCCTTTTGCCGACACCGGCGCGCTCAAGATCCCGAGCGGAATTCCCGACGAGAAAGTTTTGTTTTTATCGGATATCTTTCCAACGGGTTTCATGGCGGCGGACAATTGCCATATTCAACCCGGGGACACGGTGGCGGTCTGGGGGTGCGGCCCCGTCGGGCAGTTCGCGATCAAAAGCGCTTATCTGTTGGGCGCCGAACGGGTGATCGCTATCGATAATGTTCCGGAACGACTCGCGATGGCCAAAGAAAAGGCCGGCGCCGAAGTACTGAATCATGAAAAAATGAATGTGCGGGATGCTCTCGATGAGCTGACGGGGGGCCGGGGGCCGGACGCTTGCATTGATGCGGTCGGCATGGAAGGACATGGCGATGGGCTCTTGGGCGCGTACGACGCGGTGAAGACGGCGGTACTCTTAGAGATGGACCGGCCCTATGCTCTGCGCCAAGCGATTCAAGCTTGCCGGAGTGGCGGGACGGTCTCCGTTCCCGGTGTTTATGGGGGATTCATTGACAAGTTTCCGTTCGGGGCGATTTTTGCGAAGGCGTTGACGATAAAGGCGGGGCAAACCCATGTTCACAAATACATGAAGAGGCTCCTGCAATATGTACTCGACGGGAAAATCGATCCCAGCTTCGTGATCTCTCATCGCCTAACGCTGGCCGATGCTCCCACAGCCTACAAGGAATTTAACGATAAAGAAGCCGACTGGATCAAAGTGGTGATGCGACCGAACTAAAATCCGACGGCGGCCATTGCCACCGTTCGGTAGGCGCAGTATCATAAAAAGATGAAGCGTTCTGGTTATGCCGACTTACCGCTGCACGGTGGCTCCGTTCCTCACTGGCTCGCCGATCGGATGACGACAATGGGGACGGCGATCGTCGAAAGCATCGTCGTTCACTACGGGCGCTCCGCTTTTCTGTCGCGACTCGCCGACCCCGCCTGGTTCCAAGCGCTGGGCTGTGTCATGGGGATGGACTGGCACTCCTCAGGGATCACGACGTCGGTAATGGGAGCCTTAAAGCGAGGGCTTAACCCGCGGGCGAGTGAGCTCGGTTTGTACATTTGCGGTGGGCGCGGCAAACACTCGCGCAAAACTCCCGGCGAATTGCGGGCCGTCGCCGAGAAGCGCAACCTCAATGCCGAAGCGCTCGTCCGGACCAGTCGCTTGACCGCCAAAATCGACAACAACTGCATCGCGGACGGCTATCAGCTTTACCTCCATTCCTTTGTCGTTTCTTCAGAAGGAGAATGGACCGTCGTTCAGCAAGGAATGAATGCCCCCTCGGGCTTGGCCAGACGTTATCACTGGCATTCCTCGAACGTCCGGGATTTCGTCGAGGATCCGCATACGGGCATCGCCGGACATCATCAAGGCCTAATCATGAATTTGGTCGACCGAGAAGCAAAGCCAGCACAGCAGGCTCTCTTGGGCATCGCTCGGTCGAGGCCTGATGACAACATTCACAATATCCGACATTTGTCGATGCCGCGCCATCACGACGTCCGAAGAGAGGATGTCGACTTAAGACGCCTTGGCGCTGTTCTCGTGACGGCCTACGAGACGAACCTGCAAAGTTTTGCCGATCTTTTGCTCGTCGAAAAACTAGGACCGCGGACTCTGCAAACAATGGCCCTGGTGGCTGAGGTAATTCACGGCACCCCCATCCGGTTCAGCGATCCCGCACGTTACTCGTTTGCGCTCGGAGGGAAAGACCGGCACCCTTTTCCAGTACCGCTCAAGACTTATGACGAATCAATCGCCGTATTGCGTCGCTCGTTAGAAGCCGCAAAAATGGATGGTGTGGAGAAAGCCGATGGCTTGCGAAGGCTCCATCGTTTTGTTCAAAAAGTCGAACAGTCCGCCCGGCCCGTCGCTGATTTTGAGGCAACCGTCCGCCATGAACAATCGATCTCGGCCTCGCTCGGTGGTCGGAGCGTTTTCGACGATGCTTCAAAGCTTAAACAGCTTTCTTTCTTTTAAAGAAGTCCGTTCGAATGAAAGCACGTTATGG
>JBBQYF010000039.1:0-16793 GCA_038208955.1 Elusimicrobiota bacterium | reverse complement strand
AAAACACCTTGAGCAAATCCAAGAATGACCGCGAGTGGATTATTGATTTCATGCGCGACACCCACGGCAAGTTGTCCGATCGCCATCATCTTATCCGATCCAACGGAAATGGGGTCAAGCATGACAAGCTACAAACTGAATAAATATATGAGTTGTGACTCTAAGCCACGGTGACCTTCCCCCAATCTCAGTAATGTTTAGATCTGGAGTTCCTGTTCCTGGTTCGATGTTTGTTCCTTCCATTTAATCCGTTGGGTAAATTCCACCTGCGTTAAATCGTGACGGAAGAGATATCTAAAACTTTACATTCCGCTGAGGTTTTTGGGGAAAATGTTGGGGAAAACAAACTACCAAAAATATAAAAACGGAGTGATTTAAGCGTAAGGTGCCTCGAATCCGATTGTTTTGGGCCCCCCCCCGCAAGACCGGTCTCCGATTACCATCGATGGCAAGGGGCGCGGGGACTCTCACCAGGGAAGATTTAATACAGTTTCAGTGCCGTAGCGACGATGTACTGGAGTTGCTGCGGCGACAACGCCCGCAGCGAAGCGTGAACCCGGCGCGCCGCAGGGGAAAGTGACAGTCGCTTTTGGGGCCCATCATGCATTATTGGGGCGGTGCAAATTCCAAGATCGTGAAAATAAATGAGACTTAAAACTATGCTCCAATTAACTTTGTTGCGGTCACGGGTGCGGCCGTGACGGCGTTTATATTCGGGTTTCTTTTTCACGGTCCGGTGCTGGGGCGCGTGTGGATGAAATTGGCGGATATTCACCCGACGGGAAATGAAAAGTTATCGGACATGATCCCGCAGCTGCTGAAGAACCTTTTGGTCGATTTTGTCACGGCCTCTGAGCTGGCAGTGATCTATTTGTTTGCCTCCACCTCCTCCTACCTCGTATGGACAGGGATCAGGAGAGGCGTGATTTGCGCACTCTGGATTTGGCTGGGGTTTCTCGTGACTTCGTCATCCATTGCAGTCATTTGGATGGGACGAAAAGTACAATTGTGGCTTTTCGAATGTGCCTGCTCGTTTGTTGTCATGGCCGTTATGGGAGCTATCATCGCCCATTGGCAGTAAGTAAGGTTGTCGAGGAATTGAAACCGGAGGAGAAGGTCAATGGCGCAAGAAAAGAGAGTGAGCTCAGCTCCATGAAGAACCGCACGACGGTGGAACGGAAGTCCGAGCGTGAGCTGGTCGTTACGCGAACTTTCAATGGCCCGGCGCGCAGCGTGTTCGAGGCTTGGACCAAGCCCGAGCTGCTCAAGCGGTGGTGGGCACCGAAATCGACAGGCATGTCCCTGATTTCCTGCGAGGCGGATGTTCGTGTTGGGGGCAGGTACCGTTTCGAGTTCGGCCAGGGTGCCTCAAAGCCTATGGCGTTCTTCGGTAGGTACACCCACGTGACACCGCACTCGCGCCTCGTCTGGACTAATGACGAAAGTGATGACGGTGCCATCACCACGGTGACCTTCGAGGAAAAAGGTGGCAAGACTCTGCTGATAATGCACGAACTCTATCCCTCGAAGGAAGCCATCGACGGTGCCATCGCCGGCATGGAGGCTGCAATGCCCGAGACATTCGAGCAACTGGACGAGCTTCTCGTCACCCTTTAATTATTGAATCAGCGTTTTCAGCATTGTTCAAGTGAAACGACCCCATTACACCGAGGTTTTGGGGAGATTTATCGCAAATTTAACAAAAGGTGCGTGCCATAGTATTCCCTGTTTCACATAAATGCTCGACGGTAGTGAGGATGGCTGTTATGAAGTTGAGGTGGTGAAGCGCGATCGATTTTGATATGATTTGTGCACATTTTTTGGGCTGTTAACTCAGCGGTAGAGTGCCATCCTCACACGATGGAAGCCGCAGGTTCAAATCCTGCACAGCCCACCATCTTAAAAATATGAATGAATCCATAAAGTCGTTATTGGCCGTGCAGGAGCGTGATCTCGAGCTGGATAAGCTACGGGCGGAAGTCACTGCTATTCCGGGAAAGATTACGGGTTTGAAAAAACAAATCCAGGATTCGAAAACTGCTTTCGAAAACTCGAAAAAGGAATTGACCCAATTCCAGTTGAGTAAAAAGCAATTGGATTTGGATCTCGACCAGCAAGAAAGCGCGATTCGTAAACATTCTAACGAGCTGAATGCGGTGAAGACGAATGATGCTTACCGCGCGCTGATGGGGGAAATCGATAAAGCGAAGAGAGATAAATCCACGCTCGAGGATCAGATCTTGCAGGTCATGGAACAAATTGACCAAGCCGCTAAAACCTGGAAAGAGCGGGAAGCCGCCGCCAAAGGCATGGAAGGCGAATTTCAAACGCAAATTGCCGATTTGGAGAATACGCAAAAAATGTTGGAAGCACAGATTTCCGACAAATCCGTGGTCCGCGACCACAGTTTGAGCGAGCTGCCGAAAGCCTTGGCGGATCAATATCAACGCCTTCGAGACAACAAACACAGCGCGGTGATCGTTCCGATTCGCAACGAACAGTGCGGCGGATGCCATATGACGGTTTCTCAAAATTTGATCAATGAAACGCGACGGGGTCAGAAAATACTGGTGTGCGAATCTTGTTCGCGAATTGTTTATTTAGAAGAAGTGCCGGTGACGCCGCCCGTCTAACCCTTTGACGTGAGTGATCTTTGAAAGCTGCATTCGGAGCACCGGGCCCCGACGTTCGGGGGTCAGGAAAATCCGGACTCCTAGGGCAGGATGCCGCGTGAAAGCGCGGACGATCACTGGGTTTGTCCGTCCTTTAATCTTTGGCGACGCGCCAAAGCCGTAGCGGCGGGCGAATGAATAAATCGTGATCGCTGGACAGTGCCACAGAAAATAAACCGCCCCCTGACATTCGGGAGGTAAGGGTGAAAAGGTGTCCCTTAAATTTGAAGGGACGAGCGCTAGCACATCGGCGCTCGAGGTAAGAGCTCACCGGCTGCTGGGTAACCGGCAGCGCTTGGAAAACCCCATCCGGAGCAAGATAGACTAACGGGCGTGCGCAGTTGTTTTCACGTCCGCTAGATGGAGAAGAGACGGCCCGTTTCGTCGACTCCAGGATCATCGCATAGAGGAATGGTGCTTACCGTGACGGCGGCGATGAAGCGAACCGTTTGCGTCGCTTGATCGCCGTCGTCAGGGAACAGAATCCGGAGTATAGAATGCAGCTTTCAATTGTTTTAATTCTTGACGGTCGGGGAATAAAGAAATAATCCGCATACCACGCAGCACCACGAAAGCAGAAGGCAAAGAAATCTCTTTGCTTTCTGCTTTCTTTTTTGTCCTTTTCTCGACGAGCGGCGTGGCATTGACAGTCGTTGGATCGGGGGGTATACTGGTGCACGGTGGAGCAAAGTGGTGGATAATCGCACAGCCTTATTTCTCGGCCAGTTCGAGCACGTCGTCGATGATAAAAATCGATTATTTTTGCCTGCGCGCTTCCGCGAGAAAAATACCCGGGCTTCTTTTATGCTAACCCAGGGACTCGAAAATTGTTTGTTTCTTTTTCCCGCGGACGCTCTCGATTCGTTAGCCGCCAAACTCGAACAGCTTCCGCTGTCCAATAAGATGGAAGAGCGCGCCTTTAAACGCTTGTTGCTCTCGGGCGCCTGCGAAACGGCCATCGATTCCCAGGGCCGCATTTTGATTCCTCAACTGTTGAAAGACTACGCGGGGATTAGTAAGGACGCCGTGATCATTGGTGTGCTGCGCCATGTCGAAATTTGGGCTCGAGACCGCTGGAATGATTACCGAAAAAAAGCGCAGGTCAGTTTCAACAAAGCGGCTCCTCACCTTGAACTATGATGACTGCTCAACGTCCCACACCTCTAGAAATGGCCGACGCACCAGCCTGGGAGCCCCTCGTGAAGTTTGAATCCGCGACGGCCATTGAGCATGTTCCTGTTTTGGTTCCGGAAATCGTTTCAGCTTTCAATTTTGAACGTCCGGTCGTGGTGGTCGATGGGACATTAGGTCTGGGCGGACATTCGGAGAAGTTACTCGAGCATTATCCGTTAATGACTATTGTCGGCGTGGAATGGGATCCCGCGGCCCTCACGTTCGCGCGTCAGCGCCTTTTGCGTTTCGGCGAGCGGTTTAGGGCGATCGAAGGCAATTACGCCGATTTACCCGACCTCCTTCTCACGTTGGGTTTACATAGCGTCGACGGTATCTTGTTGGATCTAGGGCTCTCGTCTTTTCAGCTCCGGGATTCATTGCGCGGATTTAGCTTCCTGAATCCCGGCCCCCTAGATATGCGAATGTCTCCGACCCTTACCGTGACGGCCTGGGATCTGCTGAGTCGCCTTGATGAGCAAACGCTCGCCCAGATATTCAAGCAATATGGCGAAGAGCCCCACGCCCGCAGAGCCGCCGCCGCCCTCAAAGAACAATTGATACGAGGGTCGCTACGGAACGATGCCGTCGAAATCGCCAACGTGATTCGGCGCGCTTTGCCGTCGTACGGAAGCAAAATCGATCCTGCGACGCGAGTTTTTCAGGCCCTTCGCATCGCGGTGAACGATGAATTGGGGAACGTACAACGTTTTCTCGTAACGCTTCAGTCCATGCTCCGTCCCGGAGGGCGCGCGGCGATCATTGCTTTTCATTCGCTCGAAGACCGGCCGGTAAAACGCTTTTTTCAGCAGGCCGTCAGAGGATGCGAATGCCCACCCCAGGCCCCGATCTGTGTTTGCGGCAAAAAACCTTGGGCCCGCTTGCACGTGCGTCGAGCGATTCAAGCGAGCGCGGGTGAGATCCGCGAGAACCCACGGTCACGGAGCGCCCGCCTCCGCGTGCTGGAGCGGCTATGAAAGGGGAAAAAAGCGCGGCCAAAAAACGAGCACAAGCAGACTCCGATACCTTGCGATTTGCCGGCAAGCTCACGACGGCATTTTTTGTCATCTTCATGGTGATGGTTTGGGAGCATGTTCAAGCGCTGCGGCTGGACGGCCGCATGCAGGGCTTGCGGCGGGAAGCCGATCGACTCACTTATGAAAATGGACGTATGAGCATGCAAATCCATCAATGGACCTCACCCAGTCACCTCGATGCGGTTGCTCGCACCCAGTACGGCATGGAACCGCTTGATCCAAAACATCGCATTGGACTGTCCAACCCATGATGAGCGCCCGGCGGTTATGGTTGATGTGCGTGATGTCCCTCGCCCTGTATGGTTTTCTCATAACCCGGTTGGGGTACTTGCAACTTTACTGCCACGCCGATCTCGCCGAGCGGGCCGAGCGCGAAGGCTCCCATAAAGCCGTGCATGAAATTGCGCGCGGGGCGATCACGGATCGCACGGGGGATATTCTTGCGATGAGCATCCAAGGCGGATCGTGTTTTGCCGATCCCAAGGTTGTTACGGCTGTCGATGACGTCGCTCAACAACTCTCGCCCCTCTTGAACATGCCGGCCTCCGTGATCAAAAATAAACTACGCGAAAAACGCCGTTTTGTCTGGCTTGCCCGCCGGCTTGATCCCGAAACAGCGGAACGCATTAAATTGCTAAAACGTCCTGGCATTATCGTGACGCCAGACCTAAAACGCTTTTATCCCGAAGAAAACTTAGCCGCGCAGGTTTTAGGCGTCGTCAGCGATGACCAAAAAGGACTCTCCGGCGTTGAGCATGTCGCTGATGGATGGCTGACGGGCCGTCAGGTTCCATTCCTTTTTAAACAATGGTCGCTCGCCCGCCCGCAGGTCGATCCGGCGATTGCGCACGCCGATTTGCCTCGACGCTCGCTTGTTCTTACCCTCGATCGTTCCCTGCAAACCATCGCCGAGCAGGAGTTGGCCGTGCAGATGAAATTGTCGCGCCCGCGTAGCGGAACTGTCATTATCCAAGATCCTCAGACCGGCGAAATTTTGGCCATGGCGACGGCCCCGTCGTTTAGCCCCAACGATTGGGGAGTGCGCGGCCATGCGGCGGACTTCGGACCCGACCTCTTGAAAAATCCGGCGATTGAAAAAGTGGTCGAACCGGGCTCAACCTTCAAGCTCGTGACGGCCGCGGCCGCTCTCGAAGAACATAAAGTTAAACCGGATGATAGTTTCTTTTGCGAAAACGGGACATGGCAAATTCCCGGACGGACGATTCATGACCATGAACGCGATGGCTGGTTAACGTTTACCGAGGTGATCAGCCACTCCTCGAATATCGGAACGGCCAAAGTAGGGATCCGGGTTGGAGACACCACCCTTTACCGATACGCGCGCGCTTTTGGATTTGGTATGCCGAGCGGTTGCGGTTTGCCGGGAGACGGAGTCGGTATTTTGCATCCCCCCCGGGAATGGCGTGCTTCGAGTCTGGCCACGATATCGTTCGGTCAGGAAATCGGCGTTACGCCGCTTCAGATGGTTAATGCCTACAGCGTTGTCGCCAACGGAGGTTGGTTAATGGAGCCTCGCCTCTACAAAGGAATCGTGGACGATAACGGCGTTTACCGCGAGTGGGCCGCACGCAAACCCATTCGCCGTGTCGTGTCCCTGCCAACCGTCGATATGCTCAAAGCGATTCTGCAAAATGTCGTGGAGCGCGGAACCGGGAAAGCGGCTCAGGTTGCGGGCGTGACGGTCGCCGGAAAAACCGGGACGGCGCAAAAAATTGATCCGCTGACCCACCAATATTCGGCAGATCGCTACCTGGCTTCATTTTGTGGGTTTGCACCGGTCGATCATCCAAGGCTTGTGATCGGCGTTTTCTTAGATGAACCACGGGCCGGTTCGTATTACGGTGGCTCGGAAGCGGCACCCCTTTTCTCGCGCATCGTTCGTGATGCATCCACCTATCTTCATTTAACGCCTGCCCCAGTCGGTCCGTTAGTGGCGGTACGCATGGTGGAACACTCCTAGACCATGGGCAAACCGCTTTCTGAACTTCTCGTCGGACTGCCTTGCCGCGTCAATGGGCCGGACGACGTGCTGATTGAAGACATCGTCTTTGACTCGCGGAGTGTAAGGCCCGGAGCCTTGTTTGCGGCCTTCCGCGGCGCCCGGCAAGATGCCCGCCAATTTGTCGCGGCCGCTCGTCAGTCGGGGGCGCGGGCGGTACTTTCGGACGCTCCCGTCGAAATGGCCGGGCTGACGCTCGTTCAATGCGACGATTTGACGGCCGCTCTTGCTCACGTGAGTCAGATATTCTGGGAATTTCCGTCGAAACGTTTATTGACCGTCGGCATCACGGGGACGAACGGGAAAACCACAACCTCTTATCTGGTTGAGTCGATTTTCCAAGCCGCCGGTCTAAAGCCGGGGGTATTGGGAACGATCAACTATCGATTTAATGGACAGGCGGTCCCCGCTCCCAATACGACTCCCTTCCCGAGCGACATTCAGCGTTTCATGGCTCAAGTGACGGAAGAGGGCGGAAAAGCCTGCGTCATGGAAGTGTCTTCGCATGCCCTAGCACTCGGACGGGTCAAAGGAATTGATTTTGACGTCGCAATATTCACGAACCTCACGCAGGATCATCTCGATTTCCATAAAACGATGCCGGACTATCGGGCCGCTAAGCGTCAACTTTTCGAAATGATCGATCCGCAATCCCAAAAAAAATACGCTAAACAGGTGGTCATTAATTTTGATGACCCAGCGGCAGGTGACATGGCTTCGGCCAGCCGAGTTCCGGTCGTTCGCTATCGCTTGAATGGTCCGGCCGACGTATTCGCGCGGCATATCCAATCGGACGCTGCGGGCAGTCGTTTTGAGCTTGTTAGCCCGCAAGGAGCCTGCGCGATTCATCTGCCGCTCGTCGGCGATTACAATATTTCCAATGCGATCGCCGCGGCGGCCACGGCACTCGGCCAGTCAATATCTATGGACCATGTGCGCCAGGGACTTGAATCGCTGACGGGCGTTCCCGGGCGCATGGAGCGCATCGCATCCCCGAATGGATTTTCCGTGGTCGTGGATTATGCCCATACGGACGATGCTTTGCGCCACGTGTTAGAAGCGCTTCGCCGTCTGAAGCCGGAACGACTGATTACCGTTTTTGGCTGCGGAGGCGACCGCGACCGAACCAAGCGTCCGCTAATGGGCGAAGCGGCAGCCACTCTGAGCGATGAGGTCATCGTCACGTCTGATAATCCCCGCAGTGAAGACCCAGGACGCATAACCCTCGATATCGAAGTCGGGATTCGACGCATACGTTCGACGAATTATGAAATTATCCTCGATCGCGCCGAGGCAATTGGCCGAGGGCTTCAGGCGGCGCGTCCCGGCGACATCGTCCTCGTGGCGGGGAAAGGTCACGAAAATTACCAAATTGTCGGCAGTCAGATTCTTCCCTTTGATGACCGGGAGGTGGTCCGCCGACTGATGATGAAGCCGGCCCCTGCGTCGTGAAATTTGCTGTCCGAGAATTTTTGCGCGCCTCTCAAGGGTCGCTCATTTCCGGTAGTGCCGGGAATTATTTTGAATCGTTGTCGATCGATTCACGGACGCTCCGTCCGCGCGCGGCCTTTTTGGCGATTCGGGGCCCGCGTTTCGATGGCCATGCGTTTCTTCAAGCGGCCGCCGATCAGGGTGCGGCGATGCTCGTGATCGATCGCTTGGACCTCTGTCCTGCCATGCCGGCCGACCGCGCGCCGGCGATCGTCCAGGTTTCCGACGTGCTCACGGCGCTTCATCGATTTGCGAGTTTCTGTCGTGGACGCTCGCAGGCGCTCGTGATCGGTATTACCGGGAGTAACGGCAAGACCACGACCAAAGAAATGCTCGCCTGTATTTTGCGTCAAGCCGGCCCTACGCTCTCAACGCGGGGTAATCTCAATAATCATATTGGCCTTCCGTTAATGCTCTGTGAGCTCGAGGCTGAGCATCGCTACGCGATCATTGAAATGGGAACTTCCAAAAAAGGCGACATGGAACTTCTTGTCGATCTCGCTCGTCCAGTGATAGGGGTAATCACAAATGTCGGGAAAGATCATCTCGAATTTCTGGATACACCGGAAGGGGTATTGGCGGAGAACCGTTTATTATTTGACCGCCTTCCTCCGTCGGGAAAAGCGATCGTTAATGTGGACGACCCTCTTTTAAAACCGCTCGCGGGTAAGCTCGCTTGCTTAACATTAACCTATGGGACAGATCCCGAAGCTTGCGTACGCGTTTCGGATGTTCGCTCGGATGGGGAAACGGTGCGGTTTGAGATCTCGACAACGGGAAAGTCCTATCCTGCTCAGTTGGCGACGAGCGGTGCCTTTCAAGCTTTGAACGCAGCCGCGGCCGCTGCCACGGCAGAGGCCGCCGGTATCACGGGGGAACATATTGTCACAGGCCTTGCCCGCTTTCGTCCGGTGGCAATGCGTATGCAGACGCACACATTGTCTTCGGGTGCTCTGTTAATCAACGATGCCTACAATGCAAACCCATCGTCCGTACGCGTTTCGATAGAAAGTTTTTGTCACGCTTTTGCGGCGCGGACTCCCTGGGTCGTGCTCGGCGATATGCGAGAATTGGGATCGCTGGCGCGCGACGAACATCGAGATTTGGGGCGATGGCTGGCAGGGCAGCCGCTTCAAAAAGTATTTCTTTACGGTCGAGATACGAGATTTGTTAACGAAGCGTTGCGACAGGCAAACCCAGCGATGGCCGTGCAGCGGTATCAAAAAAAGCGCGATCTTATTGCGATGCTCAAAGATCAATTGCAGAGCCACACTCCCGCGATTTTATTTAAGGCCTCGCGAAGTATGCGACTGGAACAGGTCATTTCGGCGCTCCTCGACGGTGGCAGGTCCGGTCCTAGGCCGGCTACGGCGGCAGAAACGGCGCCACACTAACCTATGCTTTATTATCTCCATCTTCTCAAACCGATTTTCTCGCCGCTGAATGTCTTCCAATACATTACGTTTCGCTCGGCCGGATCCTTTCTCACGGCGTTGGCGCTCTCCCTAGCGACCGGTCCGGGGATCATTCGCTGGTTGCGCGCGAAAAAACGACATAAGCTTCGCGAGGATACACCCGCCGCCCACAAAGCGAAGGCAGGGACGCCCGCGATGGGCGGGCTGATTATCTTCTTTGCCATGGTCGGGTCGATCTTGCTTTGGGCCAAAGTGCGTGACCGGTTCGTCATTTTGTCGCTCGCGACCTGCGTCGTTCTATGGTTTATCGGATTTCTGGATGATTATTTGAAGACGGTCGATGGACGAAAAGATGGTCTGTCGGCACCGGTAAAAATGGCCGGGCAACTGGCCCTGGGAATCGTCGTGGCGGGCTACCTCTTTATCGATCCGCCCAACGCCGCCTTTGCGACGCATCTCAGCGTGCCCTATTCTAAAGAGTGGATCGAGAACATTGGGATTCTTTATATTCCATTCTGCATGTTGGTTCTCGTCGGATCCTCGAATGCGGTGAATCTGGCCGATGGACTCGATGGACTTGCCGGTGGGACGCTGATCATTTCAGCGCTGACTTATGCCATCTTCGCCTATCTGGCGGGAAATGCACGCTTTTCGCAATATCTGCGGATCATTCCGGTAGCCGGCGTGGGAGAGCTGACGGTGGTTCTGGCAGCGATGGTTGGCGCCTGCATGGGATTTCTTTGGTACAACGCTTATCCCGCCGAAATCTTCATGGGCGACACGGGATCTCTTTTCTTGGGCGGAATGATTGGGCTGGTTGCGCTTTGCTGCAAGCAAGAATTGCTGCTGGTGGTCGTTGGCGGGGTCTTTGTCGCGGAGGCGTTGTCGGTATTGATTCAGGTTTATTCCTTTCGAGTGCACAAGCGCCGTGTCTTCAAGATGGCCCCCTTGCATCACCACTTTGAACTCCTCGGATGGCCTGAGTCCAAAATAACGATTCGCTTTTGGATTGTGGCAGTGGTGCTGGCCCTTTGCGCGCTGGCCTCGCTAAAACTCCGGTAATGAAGGCCTTTTTCCGACAACGCCCCATCGGCGTGATTGGCGCGGGACGTTCCGGGATGGCGGCGGCGGTTTTGCTCCGGCGTCTTGGCGCCCAAGTGCTTTTGAGCGACTCCGGCGCCCGTCGGCTCAAAGCTCCACGCGGAGTTACGGCTGAAACGGGTGGACATAGCGATCGATTGTTGGAATGCGCGATTTTAATTCGCAGTCCCGGTGTTTCCGGCCATTTAGACATTTTACGCAAAGCGGCAAAACGAAGGATCCCCATATGGAGCGAGTTAGAACTAGGCTTTAAAAGCAGCCCCGCGGCACAATGGGTTGCGATCACGGGTACGAACGGTAAGACGACAACCACGACGTTAGTAGGGCAATTATTTAAAGCGGCGGGGCGACGGACGATCGTTGGCGGAAATATTGGTACGCCCTTGTCCGCGCTCGCCCCGCGCATCCGGCGGGGTGCTACGGTCGTCTTGGAAGTTTCCAGTTATCAGCTTGAGGATATTCACGCCTTCCGTCCCGCCATCGCGGCTATTCTCAACATTACGCCGGATCATCTCGAGCATCACGGTACGATGAAAGCCTACGTGGCCGCCAAAGCGCGAATTTTTGAAAACCAACGGTCCAACGATGTCTCGGTTCTCAATGCCGACGACCGCTGGTGTCGTCAACTAGCCAAAAAAACTCGGGCAAGAGTTTGCTTGTTTAGTCGTCGGCGAATTCTCAAGCAAGGGGTTTATGCTCGGGCGGGAAGACTCTTCGTGCGTTGGGGTGGGGTCCGCGCCGATTGGCCTCTGGCCTGGGCACTACCCGGCGCGCACAATATTGAGAACGCATTGGCCGCTACAGCAATCGCGCTCGCCGGCGGCGTTCCTTGGACCGTGATCGAGAAAACTTTGAACCGCTTTCGGGGCGTCGAGCACCGTTTGGAAGTCGTGCGCGAGCTGCGCGGGACACGCTACATCAACGACTCCAAAGCGACCAATGTCGATTCGACTCGCGTGGCCTTGGAGTCTTTTACCGAACCCCTCCTCTTGATTATGGGAGGACGCGGCAAGGGCACGCCTTACACCGCTCTCTTGCCACTTGTCAAAAAGAGCGTCCGACGATTGTTTCTGATCGGCGAACAATCGCAACAAATTAAGCGCGAATTAAAAGCCGCAGCCCCCTGCGAGATTGTCGGCACGATGCAACGAGCGGTGGACCGCATTGCCCAAATCGCCCGATCCGGGGACGTCGCGTTACTGTCGCCGGCCTGCGCCTCCTTTGACCAATACCAAAATTATGAGCAAAGGGGCCGGGATTTTAAGAAGTTCGTGCGGGCGTTGCGTTAACCCGCATGGCCAAGAAAGCGCTGGCATTCCGACCGGATAGGCCGTTGCTCATTACTACCTTGTTGCTCATGGCGTTTGGTGGAGTGATGGTTTTTTCGGCCAGCGCGATGATGTCTGAGCAACGCTATGGTTCCGCTTATCTTTTTTTGAAAAAACAACTGGTTTGGGATCTTTTAGGGCTGATCGCTCTCGGCCTGTGCATGCGGATCGACTATCACCGCTGGCAACGCTGGACTTATCCTCTGCTGGTCTTGGCTGTGATATCTTTGGGCGCGGTATTGGCGATCGGTCCGGTCGTCAAAGGCGCGAGACGATGGATTCATGCCGGCGGATTTACCTTTCAACCGTCCGAACTGGCGAAGCTCGCGTTCATTCTTTGGCTGGCGAATTACCTGGACCGCCACAAAAGTCAACTACGTGATTTCCAAAAAGGGTATTTGCCCGTCCTGGTTGTCATGGCAATCGTCTGCGGGTTGATCTTAAAAGAGCCCGACCTAGGGACTCCGATGATGCTCGGCACCGTCTGCTTTATGCTGCTCTTCATTGCCGGAGCGCGGTTGTGGCATATGGCGGCCACCGTCCTGGCCACCATGCCCATACTCTATTACGAACTTTTTCACGTCGGCTATCGTCAGCGGCGTCTCTTGGCCTTTGCCAATCCATGGGCCGATTCGCGCGGAACAGGATATCAACTGACCCAATCGATTCTGGCTTTCGGTTCCGGAGGACTGTTCGGCAAAGGTCTCGGCGCCTCAACGCTCAAATTGCTTTACCTGCCGGATCCGCATACGGATTTTATCTTTCCGGTGATTGGCGAAGAACTGGGCTTTATTGGAGCGGTAGCCGTCATTTGTCTTTTCGTTTTTTGGGGACTGCGTGGGTGGCAAGTCGCCAAGCGGGCGCCCGACCTGTTTGGCCAAATCCTGGCCGCGGGTATTACCAGTTGGGTGCTTTTACAGGCGGCCATCAATATGAGCGTTTCCTGCGGGCTGCTCCCGACGAAGGGGATGCCCTTACCGTTTGTTTCGTTTGGCGGTTCCTCGCTTGTGATTACACTAAGCGCAGTCGGGATTCTCCTGAATATTTCGTCTCAGGGATTTGGAGAACGAATGCAGGAGCGCATGCAGGAAATGCGCAAATTAAACGTCCGCGTGGGAAGGCGAGGATGACGGGCGGTGTCTTAGTGGTGGCGGGCGGTACCGGGGGACATCTTTACCCGGGAATTGCTATCGCGCGCGCCCTGCGCGATCACGAGCCGGCACCGGTCCCCGTGCAGTTCGCGGTCCGCCGTGGTGACCTCGGCCGGCTGGTCCTGGAAAAGGAAGGGTTTCCAGTGCTAGAAATTGAAGGGCAAGGCCTCCCCCGGCGCATGGGTGTTGCCGCCCTGACGTTTCCGCGTCGCTTGTCAGCCGGGTTCTTCCAATCCAGGCAATGGCTGCGAGAGCACAGACCCTGCGCCGTGATTGGTATGGGGGGATACCTATCATTTCCCGTGCTGCTGAATGCGCGTTACCTAGGAATTCCAACAATCGTTCACGAACAAAACGTCTTTCCGGGGATCGCGAATCGTATATTGTCTCGCTGGGTCCGGTCGGTCGCGGTCAGCTTTCCCGAAAGCCGGGCTTTTTTTCCCAAGTCAAAGACGTGGCTATCAGGGCTTCCGATCCGTTCGGAGATCGGATCAATTGACCCGGCAACGGGCCGGCGCGCGCTGGGGTTAGCTGAGAATAAATTGACAATCCTTATTTTCGGAGGAAGCCAAGGAGCAAGACGGCTGAATGAAGTTTTGCTGACGGCTTGTAAGCAACTGGCGGCACTGGCTACGGCTTTTCAAGTGTTGCACATTACCGGCGAAAAGGAATTTCCCGGATGCCGCGAGGCCTATGATGCGTTGCCCATTAACCATCAGGTTCTTCCTTACTGTCATCAAATGGCGGAGGCCTACGCCGCTGCCGACTTGGTCATCTGCCGGGCCGGTGCTTCGACCATCGCCGAACTTTTAGCCGCGAAGCGGCCCGCCATATTGGTTCCTTTTCCCTATGCCTCCGATGATCATCAGCGATTTAATGCCCGCGTTTTGGAAGATCGCAAGTTGGCCACGGTGATTCTCGAAAAAGATTTGAGTCCCGAGACGATCGCGACACTCTTAGCGGGGTATATTCAGGATCCGAGTTTGCTCGCGGAGCTGAGAAAGCGGTTTAAAAGCGCACCAGTGGTCACAGCCCATGCCGCGCAATGCCTGGCGGATTTTGTCGGTCAATGGATACCGGGCTATAATTAATTACTATGATCTGGCAGGAATGAGCGCATGAACACAACCATCCTCGTCGTCGACGACGATCCCAGTATCGTCAATCTGATTAAAGAAGATCTGTTGGCAGAAGGGTATAACGTTATTGTCGGATATGATGGCCAGACGGCCTTAGAGCTGGCGCGGACAGCGCGTCCGCAGTTGATTGTGATGGATGTCAACATGCCCGTTTTTACCGGTCCAAATGCGTTAGAAGCGTTACGGCGCGATGAAAGCACAAAGACTATTCCCGTGCTCTTTCTGACCGGCGAATCGGAGAAACAAGAAGTGCCTATCGGCGACGCCCGCGTCGGCCAATTGAGCAAGCCCATCGACCTCGATAGTTTTAATACCGCCGTTATGTATTTTTTAAAGAAATTTCCTGTCGCGTAAGAGCGGGGCCTCGTATGACTTGGGTCCTTTTTCCCAGAAATCAAGAGCCTTTAGCCCTATTGTTGAAAAGGCCCTATAGACTTAAAATAGAGGGATGGAACACATGGATCTCGTTGCCGATAATACCTTAGCCAAGAAGAGCGCGCACATTTTGGTTGTCGATGACGATCCTTCGGTGGTCAGCATGCTACGGGAGAACTTTTTGCAGGAGGGACACGAGGTTTCGTGCGGTTTTGACGGCCAAATGGCCGTGCAGATGGCTCACCAATATCACCCGGATCTGATCGTGATGGATGTGGCGATGCCCATGACCAATGGCATCGTTGCGTTCCAATATCTTCGGGAAGAGGAAGACACGCGGCAGATTCCCGTGATCTTCGTCTCGGCCGAACCAAGCAAAAACGTTTATCCCCTCATCGCCGCCGAATCGCGCGTCGCCCACCTCAAAAAGCCGATGGACCTCGAACATCTCAACTCCGTCGTCCAACAGTTTCTTTTACTCTATCCGGCGTAAGCCCAAAGAATCGGGAACTCTGCTAGCCGTCTACCGTTTTTTGATATGGTAAATATATCCCATGTCTGCCTTTAAACTTGCCTCGCCATTTCAGCCCTCCGGAGATCAACCGGAAGCGATTCGTCAACTCGTTCTGGGAATTCAGGAGGGGCAGCGCCACCAAGTTTTACTCGGCGTAACCGGCAGCGGTAAGACATTTACCGCCGCGAACGTAATACAGCAAATTCAGAAACCGACGCTGATTTTGTCGCCGAATAAAATCCTTGCCGCACAGCTTTACGGGGAGTTTAAACAATTCTTTCCCGAGAACGCCGTCGAGTATTTTATTTCTTATTACGATTATTACCAGCCCGAAGCCTACGTTCCCTCTTCCGATACCTTTATCGAAAAAGACTCCTCGGTAAACGACCATATCGATCGATTACGCCTAAAGGCGACGAGTTCGCTGCTTGAGCGATCCGACGTCATTGTGGTGGCTTCGGTGTCCTGCATTTATGGATTGGGATCCCCGGAGAATTATCGCGCCATGTGTGTAGGATTGGCGAAAGGCCAGTCCATGTCCCGTCAGGCTCTGTTGGACAGCTTGGTGAATATCCAATATGAGCGCAACGAGATCGAGTTTGCCCGTGGCCGTTTTCGCGTGCGGGGAGACACGATCGAAATTTTTCCTGCCTATCTTGAGACGGCGCTCCGTGTGCAATTCTGGGGAGATGAGGTCGAACGCATTGTCGAAATTCATCCACTGACGGGAAAGGTTTTGCGTGAAAAGGAACGGACCTTCATCTACCCGGCGCGTCACTTTGTAACGACGAAGCCCGAAATGGATCAAGCCCTGAGAGTTATCGAGCAGGAGTTAACCGATCAGCTGGCTTTTTTTCGCCAGCATAACAAGCTTATCGAAGCTCAACGCTTAGAGCAGCGCACTCGTTACGATATGGAAATGATGTCATCGATGGGATTTTGTAACGGCATTGAAAATTATTCACGACCGCTTTCGGGACGTCCGGCGGGCTCACGGCCGGCCTGCCTGTTGGATTATTTCCCCAAGGATTTTCTGCTCATGGTGGACGAATCCCACGTGTCCTTGCCCCAAGTGAACGGCATGTACGAAGGCGATCGCTCGCGCAAGCAGACGCTCGTCGACTATGGATTTCGTTTGCCCTGCGCATTAGACAACCGACCGCTAAAATTTTCAGAGTTTGAAGCGCTTGTCCCTCAATTTGTCTATATTTCGGCGACACCCGGTCCCTATGAACTAAAGCAATCTAAAGGAGTTATCGTCGAGCAAGTCATCAGGCCGACAGGGCTTGTCGATCCAATGATTGAAATACGTCCGACAGAAGGCCAAATCGACGATCTCATCAAAGAAGTTCAAGGCACGGCCGCTCGCAAGGAACGTGT
>JBBQYF010000038.1:0-17050 GCA_038208955.1 Elusimicrobiota bacterium | reverse complement strand
AAGGAAGAATTAGGAATTGATGTTTTGGTCGGCGAAAAGATGGCGGAAGTCGATCATGCCTACAGCCATTTCTCGATCACGCTTCATGCACACCATTGCCAGTATCTTCGAGGTAAACCGCAAGCGCTGGGTGTTAAAGCTTGGCGTTGGGTCTACCCCCGCGAACTGACGCGCTTTGCTTTCCCTTCGGCCAATCAGCCGATCATTCAACAGCTTATTGCCGCTGGTAAAGCTCAAAGCTTTCCAACGGGTGCCGCGTGATGGCAAATGGCAAAGCCCCCCAACAAGACGCATAGAAGCCGGCAGAGTCGGGAACATCCATGACGCGCAGCGGAAAGGCGCTGGGAATTACAAAAGCCGTCACCGGTCGAAGCGTCCGCTCTTCACGGACTGTCCACCAACCCGATTTTCGGTACCGCGACCGCAGGAATAAATCCCCCGGCTGAAATGTTTGGTCGGGCAACACGTTTTGCCACCCGAGCGGAATAATATAAGGCTGCGAGCCGTCAAATGTATCGGCCTGATAGTACCAGTGATGCAGGGGTTGGGGCGCCAGCAGCTCAAACCGCGGCGCATTGCTGGAGAGAAATCCCGCCAGTTTTATGATCGTGTTGGCTTGGGCGTAATCGGCGTAGGCCATCGATAACCCTAGAATTAGCGTGCAAAGAAGCGCCACCAGTTCAGTTCCGCTTTTCCGCTCCTGCTCCATCCACCGAAAAAAAAGCCAGACGAGACAAGGAATGATTAACAGCAAATAGCGGCCTGCCGTCCAAGGCATGATCCCGATCAGCTCTAAAAGACCGAGCCCCAGCCAGATCATTAAGAACCGGTCAACGGGGTCACTTGAGATGGTCGCGCGCTGCGACACCAAGACGATAAAAGCCGCGGTAGCGCCAATGAGCCCGCTCATTAAAGCGCTCTGCGAGCCATCAAATCCCCCGCTGCGAGAATGAAAAGCGAGAAAAAGCAGCGCACAAAAAACGCCGATGATCACCAGTGATTTCGCGTCTCGGGTAACGAGCCAGAAAGGAGCCAGCAGCAAAAACCCTGTACAACCCGAAAGAAAACTTCCCAGGACGAAGATTTTGTCCAGATAAAGTGACTGTACCCAAGCACTAATCGAGGAATGCGCCGTAAGACTTCCCACCAATAGAATCGCGAGCAGCATTGAAAAAAGCCATCCGGAGGAAATGCGTTTCGTCCCCCACGTCAGTTGTCGGCGCGAGACCAACATTCCCCCCATCAAAAGCAGCGTGCCTATGCCCATCCAAGACGAGGAATGAAAGCCGCGCGGGAGTGTGGCGAAAAAATGGGTTTGACCATAAGTGAGGATATTCCAAATTCCCCAACAGAGTTGCACCACAGCGCAAACGATGTAGGCCGTATAACCGCCCTCCCAGCGACGACGATCCGGGTCGAGTACTTGCCAAACGAAGGCGAGCGGCACAATGAGCACCCCGAAATACTTCACAAGAATGGTTAATCCCATCAAAAAACCACTAACTAGCGCTTCGACTAAACTCTTCTTTTCCTGCGCCCGAACAAAAAGAAGTAGCGCCAACATGAAAAAGGCGATGAGACCGCTATCAATCAAAAGCGAATAGGACGTCAGCCAATAGGCCGGCGTGAGCGCCATGAGCACCGTCGCCGCCAGCGGACGGCGAACGATTCGTTTCCCCAAAAAATAGGTGCAGGCCAAAGCGACGAGTGAGAAGATGAGCGAGAAGGCCCGCAATTTCCAAACGGCGTCGCCGACGAAAAGCATTGCCCCCGCCATGCAAAAGTGGAACAACGGCGGATTGACCATTCGCGGCCGTTGGCCGCGCTCCCATCCGACATTCCCGATACCCGCGTCATCCGACTTAAAATCGTACGGCCGCAAGGGATGAGACAATAAACCTTTCGCCATCAACATGTGATAGTAATCGTCGACAAAATACGCCCGGTGAATAAACGGCAGCGTGGTGGCGAGGACTAGCGCCAGGAGCAGCAGCAAGGCTTTCGCATCGCGCGTCCAGAAGGTCACGAGGAAATTTTCGCGGGGGCGGGCGATTCCCCTAGCAGTTCTTCCGCAGTCATGAATCGATACCCCTGCTTCTCGAGCGCCTCAACCACCGTCGTGACGGTGGCCAATGTTTTTTCCCGGTGGCGGCCTCCGTCGTGAAAAAGGAAAATCGATCCCGGCCGGGCGTGAGCGATATAGTCCTTCGACATGTCTTCAGCGGATTCGCCGCGTTTTTTCTCCCCTTCGAACGACCAATGCACGAGCGCATACCCTTCCGCCTTGAGCGTCGGCAGAAGCCAAGAATGGTTGAAGTATCCGTAAGGCATACGCACAACATGGGTGCGAAAATTTGGATCGCGCAAAGCGCGGCGCAAGGTTGATTCCGTCTGACGCAATTCGTGGACCAGTCGCTGTGGCGCGGCGTTTTTGGCTTTATGGTAATCAAAGTGCCAGTAGGTGTGGTTGCCGATTTCTTCCCCCGCCGCCGCCACTTGTCGGGCGATCGACGCGTATTCTTCGACCTGGGTGCCCTCCATAAAGAACGTCGCGCGGATATGATGTTCCTTTAGAAAATCTAGAATGGCCGGTGTGATCGGACCGGGGCCGTCGTCAAAGGTAAGAGCGATTTCCTTTTCATGCGTATGCCCAACGGCATAAAATTTGCCCGCTGTGTAGGCTTGAACTGAGCTTGCCGCTAGGTAACATGCGAAGAACCCCGTCCGCCAGGCGCGGCCGCTCACGGGGCCTTGGAAGGTTCCGGCGCGGCTGGCGAGAAAAGATCTTCAGCCGCAACAAAGCGGTACCCCTTTTTCTCAAGTGCTGGGATCACGATGTTCAGGGCCGCCAACGTGCGCTCGCGGTGACGCCCTCCGTCGTGAAAAAGAAACACGGCTCCAGGATGCGCATTGGCAATGTAATCTTGCGCCAGAACTTCCGGCGTTAGTTGTACGAACCGACGATCCTTTTCGAGATTCAAGGGACGCTTCACCAACCAGTCTTCACCAAAAGTCCAATGGACTAATGCGTAACCTTTATCCTTGAGCGTGGGCAACAGCCAAGCACGGTCGTACTTTCCGAAGGCGCCGTAAGGCATGCGCACAATGTGCGAGTGTTGGCCGGTGGCTTTCACAATTTCTTTTTCCGTGTCGTCTAGTTCTTTGGCGAACACATCCCGATGGGCCGTCTTGGCGGTATTAAAATTGGTGTGCGTAAAAGTGTGATTGCCAATCTCGTGACCTTCGTCGACGACTTGCTTAGCGGTCGCCGGATACATCGGCACCTGGTCGCCCAACATAAAAAAAGTGGCGCGGATATGGTGGTCTTTTAGCAACGCCAGGATCTTCGGGGTAAATACTCCGGGCCCGTCGTCAAACGTCAACGCGATGACTTTCTCTTTGGTATGTCCCTGATAGTAAAACTTGCCGGGGACGTAAGCGAACGAAGAACCGAGAAGGCAGAATTCCGCCAGCAAAAAAACGGCCATCCAGCGCCCTTTTGCCCCCTGAGCTCGGCGTTCTGAGTTGGACTTCATCGTCTACCCAGCAAGAGGTTGAACACACTCAGCGCCAATCCGCTGAGAACCGGAAGCCACAAGTTGTCGTTCCAAGGCAGCGGTTTGAGTTCAATCCAAGCTCCCGTAACGGCACCAAGGATGGCCACAGGCCAGCGCAGAAATAAGAGGGCCCAGAGGGCCGAGACCGCTGCGAAGCAATACGTCCCTTCTTTTGTTTTGGCCGGATTGCTCGCCCAGTGGTTGCGCCCCCATTTTTTTCCGACGAGCGCCGCCACACTGTCTCCAAATACCAAAAATCCCAGAGCAGGCAAGACAATGCGCTTTTCGGCAAATATAACCATGGTTAACCAGCATCCCAGTATGGTCCAGAAGACAGCCGATAGTTTAAGGACTTCTTCGGGACGGTGGATGTTGCCAAGACCCGATAAAAATCGCGCGTTCACTTCCGGCCGCCGGATTCTCAGAAATTCTACGGTCCCCACAAGGAGGATGCCAAGAAACAACAACCAGACGGCCGCCCAGCGCGGCAAGAGAGCGTACACCAACATATAGACGAGGGCTAACTGATGAAAAATCTTTCGTTTAGTTTCGGTGGTCAGCCACATGCATTGCTTCCTGCCAAACAAATTGGCCGCCGCGCGTTACTTGTTCGACCGCTGAAACGGTATTTTCGCCGCTCAATCGCACGAAATGACCCAGCGAAACGGTTCGGGGAAATAACATTCCCAAGAGAAATACCACGGAGGCCGCATTTCCCAAATAAATGATGACGGCCGATAGAAACGTTCCGGCCGTTTTCAGATCGGGCTGTTTTTGCTGCAGCGCGAAAGCGGTAAGGGCCATGTGAAATCCCAGGGTTGCGCCGAGGAGCCACAAAAAACTGTTCCAGTAGGCCCGAAGCGGATAAAAGTAGTTCAGTGCATAGTAGGCACCGAGCAACATCAGCGCATAGAGCGGAATGACGTAGGGCGAAAGCGCGACGAAGGCGTTGGATTTTGTCACGCTTACCGAACCACCCTTTTTGCTGACATGAAAATGTTTAACTTTACCCCCCGTGGCCCAAGCGGCCATTGCGTGAGTGAGTTCGTGGCCAAAAACATACGTCCGGATCGGGCGGAAAAAAGCCCACTGGAAGGCAAAGTAACTCCCCATTCCGACGAAAAAATAAAAAGATCCTTCGGGGACGTCCTTAAACGGATGCAAGAGAGACCAAAGGGCCAGCGAAACACCACAACAAACCGGCAAGAGCGTCAGCGCTAACAAAAATTGCTTTGCTTTTTTCATACGTCCCAAATCCTATCACTTGCCGTCGGCTAGCGCAAAAAACTTTCGAGCCATCTATTGCAGGTAATTGTCGAAGATTAGGGATGCGTCATGTCGGCCGGCTTAACCAGCCTATCGAATTCCGAACCGGTCAGATAACCGAGCTTCACGCAGGCCTCTCGGAGGCTAAGGTGCTCCTCGTGAGCCAGGTGCGCAATTTCAGCCGCTTTGTCGTATCCGACCTTGGGACTGAGCGCCGTGACGAGCATCAAAGAGTTTTTTACATAATCGTCGATGACCGAGCGATTCAAGGCAATGCCCTGGACGCAATGGCGAACGAACATTCGGCAAGCTCCCGTTAACAACCTGACCGAATGTAAAAAATTATGGATCATCACCGGCTTGAAAACATTCAACTCAAAGTTCCCTTGCGACCCCGCGAAACCGATCGCCGCGTCATTGCCGAAAACTTGGACGGCCACCATCGTCATCGCCTCATTCTGTGTGGGATTGACCTTCCCCGGCATGATCGACGAGCCGGGCTCGTTTTCAGGAAGCGCAAATTCGGCCAATCCGCAGCGCGGACCCGAGGCCAGCCAGCGGATATCGTTGGCAATCTTCATCAAAGAAGCGCCCAGTGTTTTCAGCGCGCCACTCGCGAAGACGATTTCGTCGTGCGCGGAAAGGGCGGCAAATTTATTTGGATGAGACTTAAACGGCAGCCCCGTCAATTCGGCAATCTTCCGCGCGGCGCGTTCGGCAAATTCCGGATGAGCGTTTAGCCCCGTCCCGACCGCCGTGCCTCCGATGGCCAATTCGCGCAACCCCGGCAAGACTTGTCTGAGTCGCTCGATGTCGCGCGTGACAAGGGAAACCCAGCCCGAGAATTCCTGGCCGACAGTTAGGGGTACCGCATCCATCAGATGCGTCCGACCGATCTTGACGACATCGGCAAATTCTTTTTCTTTCGCCTCGAGCGCGTCTCGTAGTTCCTCCAGAGCGGGCACGAGCGATTGCTCAAGTTCGGTGGCGGCGGCGATATACATCGCCGCGGGAAACGTATCGTTCGAGGATTGCGAGAGGTTGACGTGATCATTGGGATGAATTGGCTTTTTGCTCCCCATGGAGCCGCCGGCGATCTCGATGGCACGGTTGGAGATGACTTCATTGACATTCATGTTCGTTTGCGTGCCCGAACCCGTTTGCCAAATGCGCAGTGGAAAATGCCCGAGTAATTTTCCATCAATCACTTCGCTGGCGGCGCGCACGATGAGGTCGGCTTCGCGAGACGGCAATTTCCCAAGATCCTGATTGACGAGGGCACATGCCTTTTTGAGAATTCCGAACGCGCGAATCAGCTCCGGCGGCATGACATCGTCGCCGATATCGAAATGGATCAGCGAGCGTTGCGTTTGAGCGCCCCAGTAACGGTCCGCGGAAACGTCGATAACGCCCATGCTGTCGGATTCTTGGCGAGTTTTTGAGCCGGTCATCACTTGATCCTTTCTGAATACAAAAAGAGCTCTGCCATTGCCATTATAACTTCCACCGTAATGGGCCGTTCAACTTCATTTCGTTTCTGCTGTTGCGCCATTTTGACATCGTGCGCGTGCAGAGTCTATGATAGCGCACAATGACGAAGACAAGAGTGGAACGCGACAGCATGGGTGAGCTCGAGATCCCCACGGACGTCTATTACGGTGTCCAAACCCAGCGCGCCGTCATCAATTTTTCGATCAGCGGTTGGAAAACACATCCCGATCTTATCCAAGCGACGGTGCATATCAAAAAAGCGGCGGCGCTTGCGAACGTGGCCCTTGGCGAACTCGACGCGACAAAGGGCGCGGCCATTGTGCAAGCGGCGGACGAAATGCTTACCGGTCTTTACCACGATCACGTCGTCGTCGATGTGTTTCAAGCGGGGGCGGGCACGCTGTACCACATGAACATCAATGAGATTCTCGCCAACCGCGCGATTGAAATCCTCGGTGGTGAACGCGGCAACTACAAGGTGATTAGTCCGAACGACGACGTCAATTTCGGTCAATCGACCAACGATGTCATTCCAACGAGCATGCGTCTAGCCGTGCTGCTGAATAGCCGTCATTTCCTGCCCGCGCTAGAGCAGCTGCGCGAGTCCTTTGCGCGCAAGGCAAAAGAATTTGATTCGATCGTTAAAGCCGGCCGCACGCATCTTCAAGATGCCGTGCCGGTTCGCCTCGGTCAAGAATTTCAGGCCTACGCCTCGATCTTGGATTCCCACATCCTGCGATATAAACGTGTGCTTGAAGATTTAAAAGTCCTCGGCATGGGCGGAACCGCCGTGGGAACGGGACTGAACGCCCACCCCCAAGCGCGTTTTAGGATTGCCGAATCGCTTTCGAAGGAACTAGACTTCAAGCTCACCATCGCCGATGATTTGATGGCCGCGATGCAAAGCATGGCGCCGTTTGTCGCCATGTCCGGCACGCTGCGCAATCTGGGTCTTGATATGGTCAAAATTTGCGGCGACTTGCGGATCCTGACCTCCGGCCCGAAAGCCGGCATCCGCGAAATCGCCTTGCCGCCGATTGCTCCGGGTTCCTCAATCATGCCGGGAAAGGTGAACCCGGCGATGCCGGAAATGGTGATGATGGTTTGCTATCAAGTCGCCGGTAACGATCAAGCCATTGCCTTCGCGTCGCAAGCGGGGCAGCTGGAGTTGAATGTGATGATGCCGCTCATCTCTTTAAATTTAATGACGTCGCTGACGCTGCTCGAGAATGCGTTTCGCACCTTTGCCACGCGTTGCGTGGACGGCATTACGGCCAACGCCGACCGCTGCCATCACTTCGCCGAACGCAGTGCCGCCTTGGTCACCGCGCTGAACCCACGTATTGGATATCTTCAAGCCGCGGCCGTCGCGAAGGAAGCACTTGTGTCGCACAAGAGTATCCGGCAAATTGCTTTGGAACACCAACTGATGTCCGAGGATGAGCTAACCGAGGCGTTGAACCTTGACGCCATGACAAGGGCCTTTGAAACCGAACGTAAACCGAAACCGCAAGCCTAATGTTAAAAGGAGGAAACATGCGTCGCACAGGATTACTAACCGCCGTATTTTTGCTGGGAGGACTTATGAGCGCACAAGCCAAGACCGCTACGATTGAAACCAATAAGGGGACGATTGTTTGCGAACTCTATGATCAGGATTCACCGACCACCGTGGCCAATTTTGTCGGCCTGGCAACAGGCACGAAGGATTGGAAAGACCCAAAAACCGGGCAGATGAAAAAAAGTAAGTATTACGACGGCTTGATGTTCCACCGTGTGATTCCGGGTTTCATGATTCAGGGCGGTGACCCACTCGGAACAGGCACCGGTGGTCCCGGCTACAGCTTCAATGACGAGTTCCCCTCGCAAAAATTCGACCGCCCGGGACGAGTGGCAATGGCCAACGCAGGTGCCAACACCAACGGAAGCCAATTCTTTATTACGGTGGCGGAATCCGCGTTTTTGAACACGAACGGCCATTACACGATCTTCGGTCAAGTGACAAAAGGCCAGGATGTCGCCAATGCCATCAGCCAAGTGCCGAGAGACTCGAGCGACCGGCCAAACGACCCCGTGGTCATTAAACACATCACCATCCAATAACGGCGATTGTCTACGGACGCCCGGCTCTGTGAGCGGGCGTCCGGGCGGTTTCACCCCACGCGCAACCCCCGCCGGGTCACTGGCACCGTTAAGCGGTAAAGCTGAATTGCTATCATAATAAGGCCATGCAAGACCCGCGCCTGAACGACGTCATCAACGTTGAGGGAGAGGATTACCGCATCGCCGAGCGTTGCCCCTGCGAGGCCGATAGTGGCCATACGCGTTGGTTTTTGGAGAGCCAGCACAGCTTTGGCGATGGCCTTTCGATTGCCCAAATGGCCACCCTGGCCAAGGAATGGGATGAGGACGGAGAAGTTTGGTGGTGGTTTGGCCACCGGATTGCGCCGAGCGACGTGCGACGCGGCGAAATCCGCCTGCCGGCGTGGCTCGCCAAAGAAGATGCCAAAGCCCCCAAAAACTTGTCCTACGAGGGCAAGCGTTATAAACGCCTGGGAGAGGCAGAATCCGTGTCCGGCAATGATGAAGGCGATGCCGACACCATTGCCCTGACATTGTGGGAGTATGTCGACAGCAACGATATCGAAAGCTTACTGATTGAACAATCCCCAGAAGGTCACCTGGCGGTATATCATGGCGCCTACTACGACCCCTCGGAGTTTCGGCTATCGAATGGCTGACCCTCTTCCCCAGACCCACCGACGATTTGATCGCCGCTTCGTTTCATTTTTACCACTCTCGATTCTGTTATTTCAATTCATCACCGACCCTGCGCGGGGGAGCGAAGCTTATTTTTCTCCTGACGGCGGCATTCGCGATCAATTGATTCGCCGTATTGAACACAGCCGCCGAACCATCGACATCGCGGTTTACAGTTTTACGTCTATCCAACTAGCTCAGGCGTTAATTGATGCGCGGCGCCGCGGCGTGCGAATTCGGATTATTCGCGACCGGGGCCAATCCCGAAATCGCCACGATGAAGACAGGTTCCTGGAACAAAATAACATCGCGATCAAAGTCATGCCGGGGTTACCGCCCCATGGCGTGATGCATCACAAGTTCGCCATTTTTGATCAGGATGTGCTGGAAACAGGAAGTTTCAATTGGACGTTAAACGGTGAGAAATACAGTCACGAAAATGCCTTATTCTTTGATGACCCGAAGATGATTCAGGCGTTCGAGCGGGAATTTCAAAAACTCTGGACGACCCGGCTTTAGCGCTTCGGGATGGAGTGGCCGGACAGCTTTTCGATTTCTTGTGCCATCATCTCCCGACCGGTATATCGAACGACGATCTTGTCATCGGTCTCTAAATCTCCCATCTTCAGGGGCCGTCCGTGAGATTCGACGATCGTCTTTTTATTGAAATCAAACTGCGGATTGAACCCCCCCTGCACGCTGAGACGCAGTGTTCGTGCATCAATATCGATCGATGCCAGCGTGCCCGTCATTTCATTCATCGTGATGCGAGGCGCCGTAGCGACGGGCGGTGGCGCTGAAATAGCGGGAGCAGAAACCGGCGGTACGACGACCGCCTGCTTGGCATCGTGTTTTGCGGCTACCGAGCGGCTGGTGGCGGCGGGAGTCGCGACGGCTGGTACGGTCACAGGTGGTTGCACGTATTTTGGAGTTCCGGCCGGGGTCCAGCTGTCGATCGTCAGCGCGGGGGTGGTGGACTTTTCCACTTCCGGGGGGGCCATCGGCGAAATTCGCTCCTTCCCCCCAGACGTTTGAACGAGAAGTAGTAACACCGCGAGACTTATGTAAATCCTTTGCATATCAGTCCCTATTATATAGGACCGCAGGCCCGGCGGATCGTCTTTGATATAATTGATGCGATTATTTATACGTTTTTCTGAGGCTCTTCTATGACTCACCACCAAGATTCTTTCGGATGCCGCACCACTCTCACCGTCGATGAGCGAACCTATCAGATCGTTAGTTTGCCGGCGTTTGCCAAAAAGAATGGCGATCTTTCCCGGCTTCCATTTTCCATTAAAGTGATGCTTGAAAATCTTCTGCGTAATGAAGATGGGCAGTTTGTCACCCCGGACCACATCCAAACCCTGGCCAAAGCGCGCAAGGACCGTCAGGGGGACGACGAGATCTCCTTCACGCCAGCGCGAGTGCTGATGCAAGACTTTACCGGCGTGCCCGCTATCGTCGATCTCGCCGCGATGCGCGATGCGATGCGGGCGCTTGGCGGAGATCCCGCCAAAATCAACCCACTCGTGCCGGTCGACCTGGTGATCGACCATTCCGTTCAAGTCGATCAATTCGGCACGGCCGGGGCTTTTGCCTACAATTCGGAAATTGAGTATCAGCGCAACCGGGAACGCTACGCGTTCTTACGTTGGGGGCAGAAGGCCTTTCAGAATTTTCGCGTCGTGCCTCCGGAAACGGGCATCGTTCATCAGGTCAATCTCGAGTATTTAGCTCCTTGTGTCATGATCCGCACCGTCAACGGGCAGACGGAAGCATTTCCCGACACGCTGGTGGGCACGGATTCCCACACCACCATGATCAATGGCCTGGGCGTTGTCGGTTGGGGTGTGGGCGGCATTGAAGCCGAAGCGGCGATGCTGGGGCAACCCTTGTCGATGTTGATCCCGGACGTTGTCGGGTTTAAGTTGAGCGGCCGGTTGAGCGAGGGCACCACGGCCACCGACACCGTTCTCATGGTGACGGAAATGCTCAGGAAAAAGGGGGTCGTCGGCAAGTTTGTGGAGTTCTACGGTCCCGGACTGAGCGCGCTCAGTTTGGCTGACCGCGCGACGATCGCCAACATGGCTCCCGAATATGGAGCGACGATCGGATTTTTTCCGATCGATGATCAAACCTTGCGTTACCTGCGCTTGACTCACCGAGCCCCCGAACTAATTGCTTTAGTCGAAGCCTACGCGAAGGCGCAAGGCCTTTTCCGCACAGACGAGACGCCGGACCCAGAATTCTCAGACCATTTGAGCTTAGACTTGGGCGACGTCGAATCCTCTCTCGCGGGTCCGAAGCGGCCCCAGGACCGCGTAGTGCTGAAAGAAATCCAACGCTCCTGGCGTCATTCCCTGCCGATCATGCTCGAGCGAAAGGGTAAAGGCAATGTGGCGGTATCGGTCGCCATCTCGCCCGATGTCAAAGTCAACGTCACGCTCGAGAACGAGCAATTCCAGCTGGAACATGGCTCGGTCGTGATCGCCGCGATTACCAGCTGTACAAATACGTCCAATCCCTCGGTGATGATTGCCGCGGGTCTCCTCGCGCAGAAGGCCGTTGAGCGTGGTCTGGAACGCAAGCCCTGGGTAAAGACCAGTCTCGCGCCCGGTTCCAAAGTCGTGATGGACTATCTCCATGCCACGGGCGTGTTGCCCTATTTGGAGAAACTCGGATTTAATTTGGTTGGTTTTGGATGTACCACCTGCATCGGCAATAGCGGCCCGTTGCCGGGCCCGATCGCGGAAGCGATTCGTCAAAGCGATCTCGTTGCGGCCGCGGTCTTGAGTGGCAACCGCAACTTTGAGGGACGCATCAATTCGCAGGTTAAAGCCAATTACCTTGCTTCTCCGCCGCTCGTCGTGGCGTACGCCTTGGCCGGACGAATGGATTTCGACCCGACTATCGATCCGATTGCTCTCGACAAAGCGGGGCAGCCCGTCTACTTGCGCGACCTCTGGCCAAGCAACGACGAGATTGAAACATCCCTTCGTAAAGTGACGAGCGAGATGTTCGCTCATCAGTACAGCAACGTTTTTGAAGGTGATGAGCATTGGCGCTCGCTGCCCGTCGCCGAAGGCCAAATTTTCGCCTGGGACTCGGCGTCAACCTACGTCAAAAATCCTCCCTACTTTACGGGGATGAGTCGGGAACCGGGTAAACCGCTCGATATTTCGGGAGCGCGCGTGCTCGCCGTGTTGGGGGATTCGGTCACGACCGACCATATTTCTCCGGCCGGTTCCATCCCCAAAGACAGCCCCGCGGGACGCTATTTGCAGGGACGCGGGGTGGATTCTAAAGATTTCAATTCTTATGGGGCCCGCCGCGGCAACGATGACGTGATGGTCCGCGGAACCTTTGCAAACATTCGGCTGCGAAATAATCTCGCGCCGGGCACCGAAGGTGGATACACGCTTCACCTTCCGGACAAAAAACAAACAACCATTTTCGAAGCGTCGGAAGACTATCGCAAAGAAAACATTCCTCTAATTATTCTAGCGGGCAAAGAATATGGGTCTGGTTCTTCGCGCGACTGGGCGGCCAAGGGCCCGGCGCTCCTCGGTGTACGGGCGGTAATTGCCGAAAGTTATGAGCGAATCCACCGCAGTAATTTAGTCGGCATGGGAATATTGCCTCTGCAATATCCGGCTGGTGTCACACGCTTGACCTTAGACCTCAGCGGTGAGGAACGCTATGAGATTACGGGGATTACGGAGGGACTGTCGCCGAAAAAAAATATTCGCGTTACAGCGACGCGCGGGAGCAGTGAAAAAATTAGCTTCTTGGCAATCTTGAGAATTGATACGCCCGAAGAAGTGGAATATTACCGACACGGTGGCATTTTGCATTATGTGCTGCGGCAACTCCTGAAGAGCGACTAATTGGCGTGTTCTGTGGGCTGCGGCGTGGCGGGGACCTGTTCGATGACCTCGGCCGATTCAACGCTGGTTAACGGATAACTGGTCGTATTAAGAAGGTGGCTGGTGGGAGTGTCAAACCAAATTTTTTCATTGTCCGCATCGTAGCTGGAAAACCGGCCGACAAATACTTTCCCCTTTCTTAAGGTCAACCGTAGCGGTGTGCCTTTCTTCTGTTTCTCAAAAAAAGCCTCTAGGTCGTCTTGTTTCATTACGTGCTGACTGGGTTGCGGCATACCCAGTTGCACCTTAAAGTGATGCGACTCGATCGTCGCCTGAAGCGTCAGTGGGAGCATGGCGGCTTCTGGGAAATACACCAAACCGTCAACGGTGCCGCCGGGAGGGCAGCTTGCAGGCCATAACGATTCTTGAGCAATATAGTCGGCGTTAGCCTCGGCAAACTCTTTTTTAGATTTGGCCAGGCGGCCGGGGCCTGTTCCGGCCGGACAAGCAAACTCTGCTTCGTCGTGCGTCCCGTTATCGGCCTCGAGCGTTTGCTTTGCCTTGCGTTTTAACGACAAAAGATGCGCGCCATTATCCCCGTAGAGTTGGCACATTACTTCAACCGGCATCAGAACCTTCAGCGTCTGCCCGCCCGCATCCGTCGCGGAGAAAAGCGAAGGCCCGATCGCCAGCGGTTGGTCGGAATTGTTCGTCACGCGCAAACGCAGAAAGACGATTCCCTTATCCAGAATGCCCGAGGCGGTAAAGGCAAAGGGACCATCGAAAAGCGTGACGGACTCATTGTTCGCGGCGGTGACACCGGGTTGCCGCCAGCCTGTTAAGTCGCATATCGCGCCCAAACGCGGCCGCGTTTTTCGTAACGCGACGTTAACTGTGCGCTCAACTCCGGCCGATGAGATGACGACTAACGTCATCGTTGCCGTCGAGTTCGCGACAAGATCGGAAACCGCGGTCGCATCTTTGGGTGTAACGGCGTTCACGGTCTTGATCGTTTCCCCGGCGACGATGCCGGCCATTTGTGCCGGAGAATCCTTTTGAATCGAGATAAAACGGCATTGCGCCGGAGCCGCAGCGGGTTCCGGAATCGGGCTTAGTCGGCGAATGGCCTCCGATTCCGCGTGCGCGCAGGTTCCCGCAAGCAAGAGGATGCCCAAAACCCATTTGATGGAATGGCTCACGAAGATATTCTAAGACAATTGCGGAGAATTGACTACGGTTTGATGAAAACGAAAGGTAAATACACCACTTCGCGGTCTTCGTAAACAATTTTGCAGGTATAGGTGCCCGCCGGAACGGCATCGCCGCGCGTATCGATGCCCGGCCATTGGATCGGCTTGTCGAAGCTGGCGCGAGTCCCCGCCCACAATATTCCGCCGCGTTGGTCCAGGACAAAAATTTGCACGGCCTTCGGACTAAATTCGAGAACGCCGTTGGGTTTGCTGCTGATATGCGGGCTGGGCATCGTCATGGTCATGATTTCATTCCTAATTATTGTACGCACAAGGTGTTACAGCCGCATGTCGCGGATGTTAACGATTTGTAACGCCTTTAATCGATCATGTAATCTTCGAACGGTATTTTTTTGGCGCGAAGTTCGGCTTTCCAGCGTTCACGCGCCAGTGGCATTTTGGCCCGAGACAGGACGACCCACTTCGACTGCGGCGGCGAGAATAAATCAACGGCCGTTTGGTACCAGACGAAGGCGTATTTAATCGACGACTCTTGCAGAGCCTGATCATGATCGAATTGCAACAGCTCGAGATCGCGATCGTAATCTTCTTTGGAAATCTGGTTTTTAGAGAGTCGGCCATCAAGCGTGTTTTTTTGTGTGGCAAAAGTTTCATCAAGGAACTTCGCGCGCTCGTCGGGGTGATCCGCCCAATGCCAATACTTCTCTCCTTCCCGATAGGCCTCTTTAGCCCGCATGACAACATCGACATAGATCATGCCGTACATCACGGCCACCGTGCCCAAAATCCATAGCGTAATGTGTTGCCATTTTTTCATAGGCTCAAACCTATTTTTTCTTCACGCGGCCGTTGCGTTCGTTCACGAAAATCACTTTCGGCAGGAAGGCGGGAACTTCGGACTCCGTGAGAACTGACGTGCTGATAATTATCACCTTATCCCCCACAACCCCCAGGCGCGCCGCCGGACCGTTTAAACACACGACGCCCGATCCTTTCGGACCCGGGATGGCATAGGTCTCAAAACGCTGCCCGTTGTTCACATTCAATACCTGTACCATTTCGTAAGGCACGATATCGGCGGCCTCGAGCAGCAATTCATCGACGGTGATGCTGCCCTCATAATTGAGTTTGGCTTCGGTAACGGTGGCTCGGTGAATTTTGGATTTGCACATCCATCGCATCATAAAGTTATTCCAGGTACGACGTATTAGGTCCGAAGCCTAAAGGCCAGGGACTCGGCATTAAACTTTGGACCCGTCGCAGAATCGGCGGGAGTTCTCGGGGTTCTTAAAAAGAAGCGATTAGGGTTGAGTGATTTTGATTGCAAGAACGGGGCACACGCTTTCGCACGCCGTACAGAAAATGCAATCTTTTTCACGGGTCGGATCGGCCTTCTTGGTGGATGCCGCGTGGCCTGGGGTTTCCATCCACTCAAACACATTGACGGGGCAAGCATCAATACAGGCGCCGTCGGCGATACACAAATCAAAATCGACGGCCACGGCGGTGCCGTGAATGCCAAGCTGCGCGGGAAGGGCGACAGGTCCCCATACATCGTGCTCTAGATGTTTCTGCGCATCTTTCGTGCGTTTCTTCATGAAATCTGGATCAATCGGCGTTACCATGAAACGGCCTCCGGTGTATGCGCCTCGATGCGCGGAATTAGAGAAAAGGGAATGCAACTGAACTAGTCAGAAAATACTAAAAACAGCCCGTCTTGTCAAAAGTCGGCGTCTGCATCACCCGGCCTGCATCACCGGCTTGGTTGGCCGCCCCTCAAATATTCTCGGTTTAACTGAGCAATGAAATCGACGGAAATTTCCTTTGGACACACCGCTTGACATTCCGATTGATTCGAGCAGTTGCCAAAACCTTCCTGATCCATTTGGGCGACCATGTTCAGCACGCGTTCGCGCGCTTCGACGCGGCCTTGGGGCAGGCTGGCCAGATGCGAAACTTTGGCGGCGACAAAAAGCATCGCCGAGGCGTTTTTGCAGGCCGCCACGCAGGCCCCGCAGGCGATGCAGGCCGCAGCGTCCATGGCGCGGTCCGCCTCGATTTTCGAAATGGGGAGCGCATTCGCGTCAGCGGCGCCGCCGGTGTTGACAGAAATAAATCCACCGGCTTGGATAATTCGGTCGAACGCGCTGCGGTCGCAGACGAGATCTTTGACGATCGGAAAAGGCTCGGCTCGCCAGGGTTCAATCGTAATGGTTTCGCCATCTTTAAATCGCCGCATATGCAATTGGCACACGGCTGTGCCGGGCTCGTACTGGGTGCCATGCGGAACGCCATTGACCACGAGCGAGCACGTGCCGCAGATTCCCTCGCGACAATCCGAATCAAAAGCGATCGGTTCGACCCCTTGTCTCGTCAGTTCTTCGTTGACGATGTCGAGCATTTCCAGAAACGACATATCCGGGGATATTCCCTTGGCTGGAATTTCAACGAGCGAACCGGCCGCCTGCGCATTTTTTTGACGCCACACTTTTAGGGTCAGGTCCATGCTACTTGTAACTCCTTTGCTGCAGATGCACATTTTCAAAGGTCAGGGGTTCTTTGTTCAGAATCCCCGGTTTCCCGGGTCCATCGTACTGCCAAGCGGCAACATAAGAATAGCCGTCGTCATCACGCTGCGCCTCACCATCGGACGTCTGATGCTCTTCTCTGAAATGCCCTCCGCAGGATTCGTTCCGGTGCAACGCGTCCTGACACATTAACTCGCCAAATTCCATAAAGTCTGCGACGCGACCGGCGCGCTCTAGGGCCCGGTTAAAATTGTTGTCATCGCCCAAGACGGCAACATTTTTCCAAAATTCTTCGCGAATCTCTGGTATACGCGCCAAGGCTTTGCGCAGTCCCGCGTCATTGCGCGCCATGCCGCAATATTCCCAAA
>JBBQYF010000037.1:0-17481 GCA_038208955.1 Elusimicrobiota bacterium | reverse complement strand
GCTACTCGACTCTATCGACACCTGGCCCGACAACGTTTTGAGCGGAATTCCTGGCTGATCGCTTTGGGTGGAGGCGTGACGGGCGACCTGACCGGCTTTGTGGCGGCAACGTTTCTGCGCGGTATTTCTTATGTTCAAGTTCCGACGACGCTGCTCGCACAAGTCGACGCGGCCATCGGTGGAAAAACCGGCGTCGACATCGCCGAAGGCAAAAATCTCGTCGGGGCTTTTTATCAACCCAAGCTCATTTGGGTCGACCCGACATTGCTCAAAACGCTGCCACGCGCGCACTGGCGCAATGGGCTTGCCGAAGTGATTAAATACGGGGCCATTCAGGACGTGGCGTTATTTGAAACGCTTGAGAAAAAGATTGGGGATCTCATTAAGGGTTATTCGCCGGCCTGGGAACCGATCATCGCGCGTTGTGTGCAAATTAAAGCCGAGGTCGTCTCCCGCGATCCACAAGAAGCGAAAGGTTTACGCGCGCTGCTTAATTTCGGGCATTCCATCGGCCATGCAATCGAAGGAGCGACGGACTATGGAGTTTACTTGCACGGCGAAGCGGTCTCCATCGGAATGTTCGTCGCGAGCTACGTCTCGCAACAATTTGATCTGATCGACGGGCTTACCCGCATTCGTCTGGGCACACTACTGACGAAAGCGGGATTACCGGCGCGCGTTAAAAAGCCGATAGCGCGTACTCGCTTAATGGAGTTTCTGGCCCGCGATAAAAAAGCGGAACAGGGAGCGGTCAAATTTGTCTTGCTTAAAGGGCTGGGTCAAGCGATCAGCGGCCAGGACGTGCCTTACGAGGCCTTGGATACGGCGCTTGGAGCGTCCGGACTATGATGAACCCCTTTCTCAAGGGACTTCAAAAAACCGCACCGCTTCTCGTCGCCTCGCTCGATGGGGACGATCTGCCATTTTTGTTAGAACAGGCTAAGACGGATCGGGCGGATGTGGTGGAAATTCGGATGGATGTTTGGGGAGCTTTTTTTAGGGAAGATATGGCCGAAAAGATGGCTCGCTTCAAACAGAAAATCGGCATACCGATGCTCGTCAGTTTCCGTGGAGGACACCCGTTTCCCGAGTGGTGGCAACCCCTGCATTGGCGCGCTCTTTCGCATGCAGCATTAATTGATGTGGAGTGGAATAGGAAATATCCCTGGCGCGAGATTCAGGGCCAGGTCAAAAAAACGGGCGTCGCCCTAATGATTTCGCACCACGACTACGAATCCACGCCCAAAGAAAAGGCGCTGGTCGCTATTGTCCGGGCAGGTTATTCCAAGAAGGCCGACATCGTCAAAATCGCGACGCGTGTTAAGTCGGAGGCAGACGTTCGCGTGCTGCTCAATGTCAATGCACAGTTTTCCCCAAAGCGGTTACTGACGGTGATGGGCATGGGGCCGCTCGGAACGGTATCCCGGCTCGCGGCTCCCCTCTACCATGCTTGTCTCGTGTATGGTTACATTGGAACGCCCACGGCCCGCGGCCAACTTCCGTTTCGTGAACTTCAAGAACGCACGCGAGCGCTGTATCCAAAGTACGATGAAGGGTTCCAAGCGCGCCAGCAACGCCCCGTGGCGGCACTTTAATTACAAAAGAGGATTCTATGGCTAAAGGCTCTGTTTCAGTCCACACGCGTCAATTTCAGCAGCATTTAGGAAAATTGAAAGTTTCCGGTTATTGGATTTCGCACGTCCCCGATCTGTTTTACTTAGCCGGTTATGGAAGCGAAGGGTGTTGGGGAATGATTGGCCCAAAGCAAGCGGCCATGCTCGTTCCGATGTTGGCGGCCGACCAAGCCGCCGCGCTCGCAGGGGGGTATGAAATCCTCAGCGCCACGCGCGCGACGAACGCCTATGCAACGCTCGTTAATTTTGCCCTAACCCATAAATGGAAATCCGTCGGATATGATCCGTATCATACGGCCGAGGCGCATATCACCGCGATCCGGAAACTCTCGGGCTCCAAGCTCAAGTGGGTACCACTCACCGGCGTAACGACTCCCTTGCGGATCAAGAAAGACGCCAAAGAAATTAAGGCGCTACGCGAAGCGGGCCGGCTCGTCGCGCGCGGGTTCGATCATATTCAGAAGATAGCGCGACCGGGAATGCGCGAGTGCGATCTCGCGGCGGATTTTGAATCGTATATTCGCAAACACGGGGCCATGAAAACCTCTTTTGATTCGATTGTGGCGGCCGGCGAAAATGCGGCTTTTCCTCATTACATTACCGGAAACCGGATTTTGCGGAAAAATGACATCGTTTTGTGCGATATTGGCGCCCTTGTGGATGGCTATTGCTCCGACTTGACCAGGACCTTCTTTTTGGGTAGCATATCCCCTCTAGGACGCAAGGTTTATGACACGGTAGACCGCGCGCAGAAGCTCGCCATCGAAGCCGTAAAACCCGGAGTCAAAACTGCCAAGATCGACCGCATTGCCCGCGACGAAATTGACCGGGCCGGATTTGGGCGGCGTTTTATTCATAGCACCGGTCACGGTGTCGGCGTCGAAATCCATGAGCCACCTTGGGTGGCGCCCAGCAGCACCGAGACGCTTGAACCCGGCATGATCATTACGGTCGAGCCGGGAATTTATTTGCAAGGCTGGGGCGGCGTGCGGATCGAAGATACGCTTCTCGTGACAGACCGGGGCTACGAAATTTTGACGAAATAGTCTGAACCATTTTATGGAGATTTAGGTTTATGATCGAACCGGTAGACTTTCGCAATGGACTGATCATTGAGTATGAAGGAGCGCCTTATCAAATCTTGTGGTTCCAGAACCACAAAACGGCGATGTCCCACGCCATCATGCGGGTGAAGTTTAAAAATCTCGTCACGGGCTCCATTCTCGAACGGACTTTTAAGCAGGCCGATCGCTTCAAAGAAGTCATTCCGACGAAGCGCAAAACCCAGTTCCTTTACGGCGATGATGACCAATTGCATTTTATGGACATGGGTAATTTTGAGCAAATTTCCTACCCCAAGGGGAAAATGGGCGATCTGGCGAATTATTTAAGCGAAAACCTCGAAGTTGAAGCCCTCTATCTGGACGACAAATTTCTTTCGATCTCACTTCCGACGTCTGTCGAGCTCAAAGTGGCCGCGACCGTTCCGGGCATCAAGGGCGATTCCGTCTCGAATATGATGAAGCCGGCCACGCTCGAAACAGGCGTCGAAATCCAAGTGCCGCTTTTCATTAAAGAGGGCGACAAAATTCGGGTCGATACGCGTTCGGGAGAGTACGTCGAACGCGTGTAGCCAATGATTAAAAAGCGGCTATCCGAACTGCTCGAGTTTGCCCAGGCCACCGATCTTGAAGAAGTGGTGTGGGAGAAGGACGACTCGTCGATTCATTTTCGGCGCACGGCCGTACCCTCCAAGCTCACTCCTTCCGGCTCCCCGGCTCCTCCAGCGCGCGAATCGGACAACGCTGAGCCAGCTCCCCCACTCTATATTCGCTCCACCATGGTCGGCACATTTTATCGTTCAGACTCTGCCGACCGGCCACCGTTCGTGGTCGAAGGCACCGTCGTCGCGTCGGGTCAGCCCGTCGCCGCCATCGAAGCGATGAAAATCATGAAAGACGTCCTCGCTTCCGCACCTTGCAAGATCATGAAGGCGCTCGTCGCCAACGGACATTCCGTCGAATACGGCCAGCCGCTTTTTGAAATTGCGCACGAGCCCGAAAATGTTTAAGAAAATTCTGATCGCCAATCGCGGAGAAATTGCCGTGCGGATTATCCGGGCTTGCCGGGAGATGGGCATTAAAACGGTTGCGGTACACTCGGAGCCGGACCGCTCAAGCCGACACGTGCAGCTGGCGGATGAATCCGTCTGCATCGGTCCGGGACCGGCGACGGAAAGCTATCTGAATATTCCGAATATTATTTCGGCGGCGGAAATCTCTGGATCCGACGCCATTCATCCCGGTTACGGTTTTCTGGCCGAGAACACGTATTTTGCCGACGTCTGCGAATCCTGCCATATTCGTTTTATTGGTCCCTCCAAAGAAGCGATCGAGAAAATGGGCGATAAAGCGGCGGCTCGCGAGACGATGCGCAAAGCCGGCGTTCCGATTATTCCAGGCTCTGACGGCTGCGTGTCGGCCGATGATCCGGAGCTCCCGAAATTGGCGAAGAAGATTGGTTACCCGGTCATCGTCAAAGCTGTCGCGGGAGGCGGCGGCAAAGGCATGCGCGTTGTCCTCTCTGAAGAGGCGCTCGTCCCGGCCATCCAAATGGCGCAAAGTGAAGCCAAGGCGGCCTTTGGCAACGGCGACGTGTATTTAGAAAAATATCTCGAACAACCGCGGCACATTGAATTCCAAATCGTTGCCGACCACAAAGGCCGCGTCGTCTATCTACCCGAGCGCGAATGCTCGATCCAGCGGCGTCATCAGAAATTGATCGAAGAAAGCCCTTCTCCGGCGATGGATTCGAGTACCCGGCGGAAAATGGGGAAAGCGGCGCGTCGGGCGGCCGAAGCCGTGGACTACGTCACGGTCGGCACGGTTGAGTTTTTGCTCGACAGAAAGAATAATTTTTATTTTCTCGAGATGAACACGCGGATCCAAGTGGAACATACCGTGACGGAAATGGTCACGGGACTTGATCTCGTCAAAGAGCAAATCCGTCTGGCCGCCGGCGAGCGGATCGACTACGACCGCGATGATTACCCGCTGCTCGGGCATGCGATCGAGTGCCGTATCAACGCTGAAGATCCGGAACATGATTTCAGGCCGTCGCCGGGAACACTGACCCAGGTTATCCTGCCGGGTCCGCCGGGCGTACGCGTCGATACGCATATCTATCCCGGCTATACGGTTCCGACATACTACGACTCGCTCTTGGCGAAGTTGATCGTCATCGGCGATAACCGTGAACAGGCGATCCGCCGCATGCAACGTGCGTTAGGCGAATTTGTAATCGACGGCGTGAAGACGACGTTGCCGCTTTTCGGCAAGATTATGCAGCATGAGGTCTTTCGCAAAGGGGAAGCGTATACCGACTTCATCGCCAAGTACATGTCCGGACCGCCCAACGGCACGGAGAAGTGACCCTCGCATGACCTATGCTATCGCCGATCATTTAAGAGAAACCTCTGCGACACTCACGCGCATGGCGTCGCAAACCAAACCCGTCGAGGATATCAGCCGCAAGCTTTCGGAGGCGTTACGCACAGGGCACAAGCTGGTCGTTTTTGGGAATGGCGGCAGCGCGGCGGATGCCCAACACTTTGCGGCCGAACTGGTCGGACGCTTCGAAAACGAACGCCCTGCCATCCCCGCCATGGCGCTGACGACGGATACGTCAATTTTGACCGCCGTGGCCAACGACTACGGCTACGACCACGTTTTTCTTCGCCAAGTTCAGGCCTTCGTGCAGCCCGGCGATATTGTCGTGGGCATATCCACGAGCGGTAATGCGCGGAGCGTCTTGCTGGCCATTGAGGAAGCCAAGCGCCGCGGGGGCTGGACGGTGGGGTTTTCCGGACAAACCGGCGGCAAGCTTAAAAGCCTCGTCGATGTTTGCATCTGCGTCCCGTCGACTCGGACCGCGCATATCCAGGAATGTCACATTGCGCTCATTCACGCTATTTGCGCGGGTGTGGAAGAATCTGCCCTTTCCACGCTGGCCTAAGGCCGGCGCCAATAGCCATGAAGACGGCGACCCCAACCAAGTTATTTTCTAGCTCGCGCCTCAGCGGGTTACTCGCGCAACATCGCCGCCGCGGCAAGCGTATCGTTTTTACCAACGGAGTTTATGACTTGCTTCATGCTGGGCATGTGACCCTGCTTTCCAAAGCGCGGAAGCTGGGCGACGTGCTCGTCGTTGGTCTGAATTCCGACGCCTCCGTCCGCCGGCTCAAAGGTCCGCTCCGGCCAATCGCCCGCGAAGTCGATCGCGCCCTAGTCCTGTCCGCCCTCGAGCCTGTCACCTACGTCGTCTTTTTTAAAGAAGATACTCCGTATGAGCTTATCCGCAAGCTCAAGCCGGACATTTTGGTCAAAGGCGGAGACTACGTGGTCGACCAAATAGTCGGTCGGGGTCTCGTCAAAAAGGTCGTGCGCATTCCGCTCGTTCCGGGACGTTCGACTAGCCGCGTGATCGAGAAAGTATTAAAAGCTTATGGCCGTTAGCCGCGGGAAGGCTTCACCAGAGAACGCCAAGATCTGGCGCCTGCTGGACGCCAATGCCAACCGCGGACGCGAAGGCTTACGAATTCTTGAGGACACGGCCAGGTTCGTTTTAGACCATGCACCGGCGGCAAAAGCTTTACGCCGAATGCGCCATGAACTGGACGCGCTCGTCAGAACCCATTACCGAACCTTGCTCAGGCATCGTCAGGTTGAAACCGACAGCGGCCGCGCGAACCCAGCCAACGCCTACAAAAGCGGCCTGTCGGATTTGCTGGCCGCCAATTTCAAGCGCTCGGGAGAAGCGTTGCGGGTCATCGAAGAATACGGGCGTCTGCTGTCACCCGGCGCCGTGGCCAAGGCGCAAGCGCTGCGATTTGAGGTCTACACCTGGGAAAAGAAACTAATCCAAAACAAATGACGCCGATTGAACGATTCGCAGCAGCACGACTCTATGTCATTACCTGCCCTCCGGGCACGGGTCCGAACGGCTACGGTCCAATGGTCGAAGCCGCCTGTCAGGGTGGAGCCGACGTTGTACAATTTCGCGACAAGGGGCTGAGCGGCCAAGAGAAGTACCGCGTGGCGAGCCGCCTGGCGGAAATTTGCCGGGCCCACAAAACGCTCTTTATCGTCAATGATGCCATGGATTTGGCATTAATGGTCGGTGCCGATGGCGTTCATCTAGGGCAAGAGGATTGGCCTCTTTCGGCGTGCAGGACCTTACGCGATCAAGCGGGTCGTCCCGAATTCTTGATTGGCTGCTCAACGCATAGTTTGGAGCAGGCTGAGGAAGCGCAGCGCTTGCAAGCCGATTACATCGCGATCGGTCCCGTCTATCAAACGCCGACGAAACCGATGTATGAACCCGTTGGACTTGAGCTTGTCCGGCAGGTGACGCGGCAGGTGCCTACGCCACACGTGGCCATCGGCGGAATTGACTCGACGAATGTCGAGCATGTTTTGTCGGCAGGCGCCCAGCGCGTCGCCGTCGTGCGGTCGGTTTGTGGAAAACGCGACATCGAAGAGGCGGCGCGACACTTGAAACAACGAATTGGACAATGGACTCCCGCCTTATCAAAAGGGGGAACGAAAAATTTATGAAAAGAGTCTTGGTGCGACTACCGGCCACGAGCGCCAATCTCGGACCCGGATTTGATGTCCTCGGCGTGGCCTTGCGCCTTTATAACGAAGTTCAGTTTGAGATGGAGGGGACCGCTTGGTCGCCACAAAAGAACTACCGGTCGCTGACGATCGACATCGCGGGAGAAGGCGTCGAAATTTTGCCCCGTGACAAAACCAATTTGGTCGTCAGAGCGGCTTCAAAAGTGTTCGACAAAATTAAACGTTGGCCGCAGGCGCTGCGAATTAAACTCAGCAACCGAATCCCTTTGTCTCGGGGACTAGGCTCGAGCGCGGCGGCGACTCTCAGCGGAATCCTGGCTGCGAATCATTTAGCGGGTGATCCCTTGAAAGCGCAGGAATTGTTAGATCTGGCGGTGTCCATGGAAGGTCATCCCGACAACATTGTCCCCGCGTTCGTGGGAGGATTTTGCCTGTCGGCGGTGATTGGCCAAAAAACCCAGTACCTCAAATTTCCGGCCCCCGCGGGATTGCGCGCGGTAGTCTGCTCTCCAGAGAAGCCGCTGGCGACATCCCGAGCCAGGAGTGTACTTCCCCGCCGTATCCCTTTTTCGGACGCCGTGTTCACCTCGTCGCGCGTGGCCTTTTTAATCGGGGCGCTCGTGCAGCGTCGGTTTGATTTATTGGATTTTGCGATGGACGACATCTTGCATCAGCCCTCACGCGCGCGGCTCGTCCCCGGGTTAATGGGAGCGATCGACGCCGCCAAACGTGCCGGCGCTTGGGGTGGTGCGCTTTCCGGGGCTGGATCCTCCGTCATTGCTCTTGTGAAACCGGGAACGACGGCACGGCGCGTCGGTCCGGCGATGCAGCAGGCTTTCGCGGCGAAAGGCGTCATGAGCCGTTGGTCCGACCTGGGTTTCGACAATGTTGGCAGTACCTTCCGGTGAGTAAGCAGACCGTGGTCATCAAGTTTGGCGGCAGCTCGGTCGCCAATGCGGAGAAAGTAAAACACGTCGCTGAGCGGGTCATCGGCAAGAAAGAAGAAGGCTTTCGGGTGGTCGTCGTCGTTTCCGCGCCGGGCGACATGACGGACGACCTAATCGAGATGGCCCGAGGCGTGACCCATGATCCGAGTCCAAGAGAAATGGATATGTTGCTTGCTACCGGCGAACAGGCCTCGATCGCGCTACTGTGCATGGCGCTGCATGCCAAAGGCCATGACGCGATTTCCTTAACGGGTCCGCAGGCAGGGATTTTTGCCGATGCCGATCATACGCGCGCCCGGATCACCCAAATCGAACCCAAAAAGATTCAGGCGGAGCTGGCGAAAGGCCGGGTAGTCGTTGTGGCCGGCTTCCAAGGAATCAACGCCAATGACGATATTGCGACGCTCGGCCGAGGAGGGAGTGACCTGACGGCGATTGCGCTGGCCGCCGCTTTAAAAGCCCATTTGTGCGAGATTTACACCGACGTAGAAGGCGTGTACACGACCGATCCACGAGTGGTTCCCGAGGCCCGGAAACTAGCCGAAATATCCTATGATGAAATGCTCGAACTCGCCGGCTCGGGCGCCCAGGTCATGCAAGGGCGTTCCGTCGAAGTGGCCAAAAAATTTAACGTTATTTTTGAAGTTCGTTCCACGTTTTCTCGGGCGCCGGGAACGCTGGTTCATAAGGAGGTTTCGCACATGGAAGACGTCGTCGTTTCGGGCATCGCATTTGATCGCAAACAGGCGAAAGTGTCCCTCGTTGATATTCCGGATCGCCCGGGGGTCGCCGCCACGATTTTTGGTGCGCTCGCGAAATCAGCCGTGAACGTGGATATGATTATTCAGTCGGAAGCACGCGACGGTAAAAACGACATTTCATTTACCGTGAGTGACGGCGATGTTAAGAAAGCCCTTCAGGCCCTCGAACCCGTGAAGGCCGAACTGCGCGCGAAAGACCTTCTTCACGAAGCGGGCGTCGCGAAGATTGCCGTGGTGGGCGTGGGTATGCGCAGCCATCCCGGCGTCGCCTCGAAAATGTTCAAAACCTTGGCCGAGCACCAGATCAATATCCAAATGATCTCGACATCCGAGATCAAGATTTCCTGCGTGATCAAAGCCGAGCAAGTGGACGCGGCGGTGAAGGTACTTCACAAGGCCTTCGAGCTAGAAAAAGACAAAGCGCGAAAATAACGCCTACGATACGTCTTTAGACCAGGTCTATTGCTCAAACAGGTTGTGGTTTTGTATGACGATTAAACTCTTCGACACGACGCTCCGCGACGGCTCGCAGGCCGAAGGTATTTCGTTTTCTACCCACGATAAGTTACGCGTGGCGCAGGCCCTCGACCGGCTGGGGATTCATTACATCGAAGGCGGTTGGCCCGGCAGTAATCCCAAAGACAATCAATTCTTTAAAGAAGCCAAAGCCCTCAAATTGAAGCAGTCGCGCCTCGTGGCTTTTGGCTCGACGCGCCGCAAATTGACGAAAGCGGCCGCCGACCCCAATCTTCTAGCGATCGCGGCCGTCAAGGTTCCAGTCGCTTGCATTTTTGGCAAATCCTGGGAAATGCAGGTAATCGAAGCGCTACAAACGACCCTGGACGAAAATCTCGCGATGATTCGCGATTCGGTGGTCTTTCTCAAAGCCCAGAAAATGGAAGTCATTTATGACGCCGAACATTTCTTCGACGGCTTTCGGGCGAACCCCCAATACGCGCTCCAAACGTTGGGCGCCGCTTTAGACGGCGGTGCAGACAATTTGACGCTCTGCGACACAAACGGTGGCTGCTTGCCGAATCAGATCACAGAAGGCGTTCGAGCCGTCCGCGAGGCCCATCCCAAGGCGGCTCTCGGGATCCATGTTCACAACGATTCCGGCTGCGCCGTGGCCAACAGTTTGGCGGCCGTCGATGCTGGCTGCACGCTCGTTCAAGGCGTGCTAAACGGATTTGGCGAACGCTGCGGAAACGCGGATCTCGCGGTGCTCATTGCGGATTTGCAGCTCAAGATGGGTCGGCGCGTTATTTCGGACGACCAACTGCGTTTGCTGACCAAGATTACGCGCACGGTTTCGGAAATCGCCAATATCGTTCCGAACGATCGTCAGCCCTACGTCGGCAACTCCGCCTTTGCGCACAAAGGCGGCATTCATGTATCGGCGGTCGCCCGAAGCGCAGCGACTTATGAGCATATCGATCCAACGATTGTCGGGAACCAGCGCCGCATACTCATTTCCGAGCTTTCGGGCAAAAGCAATATTGTGATGAAAAACAAGGCATTGGCGGAGAACTTTACCAATGATCCGAAAGCCTCAGACCTGGTGCTCCAGGCCCTGAAGGCAAAAGAGCTGGAAGGCTACCACTTCGAAGGCGCCGAGGCCTCGTTTCAGCTGCTCATCGAACGGTCGCTAGGACGCCATCAAGCGGCATTTGTGCTTGAGAGTTTTCGGGTGACCGTTGAAAACGAAATGGGCCGCGATGTGGTGACTGAAGCGAACGTTAAGCTAAATGTCAAAGGCGTTTCGGGCCATACCGTGGCCGAGGGAGACGGCCCCGTCAACGCGCTGGACAATGCCCTCCGCAAGGCACTTAAAAAATTTTACCCGAGCCTTTCCGGCATGGCGCTGACGGACTTTAAAGTGCGCGTTTTAGATGGCGCGGCAGGGACGGCGGCTAAAGTCCGCGTCTTAATCGAGTCGCGCGATACCAAAGATGAATGGACAACCATGGGCGTGTCGACCAATCTGATCGATGCTTCCTGGCTCGCCCTCGTCGATGCCGTCGAATATAAACTCTTCAAAGACCGGAAGAAATAGGGCACGGAGCCAATGACCGCGCTAGTCTTCCTCTCCTATTTGGGACTAGCCGGCTTGTTTCTGGCGCGGCTTATTCCCGTATGGTCGACGCATATCGTCGGCGGCGGAGAAGATACCCGATTATTTCTCTGGAACGCCTGGTGGATCCGCGAGGCGCTCCAAGCCGGCCATAACCCCTTTTTCACGCCGCTCCTCTTTCATCCCTTCGGCACGTCGCTCATGACGCATGATATGCCCCTCTGGTACGGACTCATCACGACGCTCCTGCAAACCAAACTCTCGCTCATTGCCGCGATTAATACGACTTTTGTAATCACCTGGGCCCTTGGGGGTTTTTGCACGTATCTGCTCGCGCGTGAAGTTTCGGGTTCGCGAAGTGCGGCGTTCGTCGCGGGTGCGGCCGTGCTCTCGGGAAGTTATATGACAGCCCGGGCTTTCGAAAACTGGGGACAATTTAATCTATTCGGGATTCCCTTATTTCTCTGGCTTTATCTTCGCGCAAGACGTTTCGGAAGCTCTGCGGCTTATGCACTCGCCGGATTCGCCTTGGCCGCGACCGCGGCTTGCCATTTGTATTTTCTAATTTACAGCGCGCTCATCTGGATGGTTGTTGTGGCTTACGACCGGTGGCCTTTGCATATCCGGGTCGGGTGGTCGTGGAAGGGCTGGAGCGCAAGCTCTCTACTCTGGGGCACGCTTGCAAGTCTCGCCGCCGCGCTTGTCGCCCGAATTCACCAGCATCCCGGCGATATCGATGTCGGGCATCTTCATATCGGGATGCAATCTCCCGCAAACGCCTGTCTTGCGATGTGGCTATTTTTAGCGGTCTGGGTTTGGACGGGGCTTTTTTTCGATCGGTCCGTCGGCGCCAAACCTGGGCGCTCCGCCAGCCTTACGAGGCTTAAAGGCGAATGCCTATTGGCGGCCGTCGCGGTCTTAGCGTTGACGCCCTTGATAGTCGGCACCCTGCTGGCCATTCGAAGCGGAGATTATCCTCGTCAGTCGATCTTATGGAAAACCCATTTGCCGGGAGCCGACCTGCTCGCTCCGTTCATGCCCAGCGCGTCGCACCGCCTTTGGGGCGAGAGGGTCACGGGCTGGTATCAATCGCATAACCTGGAACCCCGAGAAGAAGCCTCATCCATTGGCTGGGTGACCTTAGCAGCGCTGGCATTCAGCCGGTTGTGGCGGGTTCGTCTCCGCTGGTTACTTTTGGCCATCAGCGCTACCGTATTGGCGCTGGGTGTTTACTTAAATGTGGCCGGACATAACCTCTGGTTACCGTTACCTTTTTATTTTCTGAGATTAATGCCCCTGCTCGGGAATGTGCGGGTTCCCGAACGCTGGATGGCGGTGGGCTGCGTGGCTTGGGGAGTTGTTTTGGCGCAGGCACTGACCCTCATCGCACAAAAGAAGCAATGGCGCCTACGCCCGGTCTGCGCCATAGCCCTCCTGCTTGTGCTACTAGAGAATTGGCCCCAGTTGCCCGTTTGCGCGTTGCCTCCTGTGGATGCGGCAGTCTTGGCACTGAAAGGAGCTACATCGCGTGGAGTGCTGATGCTTCCATTTTACGCCGGCGATTCGAGTATTGGCACCGGCGATGCCGTTCCACGCGACGGGGTTTATTTCCCCTGGGACCTGTTGCTATGGCAAATGACTCATGGAAAACCGATCACCGGTGGTTATATTGGGCGGGTGTCGCGGCGAATCATCAAGAACTATCAGTCCGACCCATTCGTGGCGGAGCTCATTGCTTTAGAAGAGCATCGTGACACATCCCGCGGGGCAATCTCGGACGGCTGCGCGGCGGCGTGCCGGTTGCAGGTCGACCATGTACTGGTAGCCAAGGGGATGGTCGATCCGGCGGTTTGGCATTTCGTGGCTCAAAGGCTTCCGCTCAAAGAGATTGCTAGCGGCGATTTGACGGAGCTCTACGAGATTCAATGCCCTGGACCTTGTCCTAGCGGACGGCTAAGGGAGCCATAAAATCGCATCGTTCTGCTTTTTGTCGTAAAATAGCGGCGTGAAACTGCAGTACAAAAGGATGCTCCTAGGCCTTAAACCGGGCGGCAAAGCGGAATGGTCTCTTTACGTATTGCGCTGCGGGGACGGATCACTTTATACGGGCATTGCCAAAGACGTAACGGCTCGTCTAAAAAAACATCGGTCAGGGCGCGGCGCGGCCTACACGCGCACTCATCTGCCGGTCGACCTGATTTATGTTGAAGAGCGGAAAACGCGGTCGCAGGCCCTCGTCAGGGAAGCGCAAATAAAGCGCTTGCCGCGACCTAAGAAAGAAAAACTAATCTTGGAATCCTTGATATAATAAGGTCTTCGTGCCCGACAGTCCCCATAGACGCAACCCTTTACGGCTAGTTGTTGATAAGGAAACCCAGCTCCGCATTCTCTGGCTGGTGGGAGGGGGAATGCTGATTTCGGTCGGGGCCGCTCTTTGGGTTGCCGCCTGGGTTCACGAGTGGTTGTGGATCATTGCGCTGGCTCTCGCCGTTAGTGCTTTTGTGTCGTTGTGGGTTTCGCGGGCCATTGCGGGACCGTTTTATCGGATTGAGAGGGATCTGGAATCCATTCTCAGCGGAGCGCGGGGACTAAAGCCGATTCAAGTTCGTCCCGGCGATCCGCTCGAAACCTTGGCCCAGCTGGTTAATCAACTAGTCGAACGTTCTGAGAAATAATTTATGGATCAAACCATTCCATCGCTGCGCCGTACGCTATCCGTTCTCGTGGAAAACAAGTTTGGTGTGTTGGCGCGTATCGCGACGCTCTTTGCCGCCCGCGGGTTTAATATCGACAGCCTCGCGGTAGGCGAAACGGAAGACCCCGCGGTCTCGCGCATGACCATTGTCGCGACCGGTAATGAGAACGTGCTGGAGCAGGTGGAAAAGCAGCTCAATAAGCTAATCGACGTGATTAAAGTTTCCAATTTTGTAAACGAAGCGCATTTGGAACGCGACTTGGCACTTGTGAAAGTTCAAGCGAGCAAGAATACGCGCGGGGAAATCGTCCAAATCGCCGACGTTTTCCGAGCAAAGATCGTCGACGTCGCCGCCGATTCGTTGATTCTTGAAATTACCGGGGACGAACATAAAATACAAGCTTTTGAAATGCTGCTGCGGCCATTCGGCATTCTAGAGATGGTCCGGACAGGTATTATTGCGATGGCTCGCGGACCCAAAGCCAAAGACGCGGTTGCCGCCAACTAACCCGCCGAAGGAGACCCATATGGCCAAAGTGTATTACGACAACGATGCGGATTTTAATCTGCTCAAAGGCAAAAAAATCGCCATGCTGGGATATGGCTCGCAGGGGCATGCGCATGCTTTAAATTTGCGCGATTCGGGCGCCCAGGTGGTCATCGGAACTCGCAAGAGTGGGAAGACTTGGGATTTAGCGGCCAGCCACGGCTGGTCGCCAGCGACGGTCGCCGATGCCGTTAAGGATGCCGATTGGGTCCAGCTTTTATTGCCCGATACGGCCCAATCCTCCGTCTGGGAAAATGAAGTGTTGCCGAATATTAAAAAAGGCGCGGTGCTGGGATTTTCCCATGGGTTTAATATCCATTTCAAAACCATTTTACCGCCGACCCATTTGGATGTTGTGATGGTCGCTCCCAAGGGGCCGGGTCACTTGGTTCGTCGAACATTCGAGGAAAAGGGCGGAACGCCCGCGTTGATCGCGGTGTTTCAAGATGCCTCGGGGAACGCCAAGGCCCTGGCATTGGCCTATGCCAAAGGAATCGGCGGGACTCGAGCTGGAGTCTTAGAAACAACTTTTAAAGAGGAAACGGAAACCGATCTCTTCGGCGAGCAAGTCGTGCTATGCGGCGGTCTTGTCGAGTTGATTAAGAATGGGTATGAAACATTGGTCGAGGCCGGGTATCAACCGGAATCGGCTTATTTCGAATGCCTACACGAAGTGAAATTGATTGTCGATTTGATCTACGAAGGCGGGATCGATTGGATGAATCACTCCATATCCGATACCGCGAAATACGGCGAATTCACCCGCGGACCGCGGATCATTACCTCAAAAACGAAGGACGAGATGAAGAAAATTCTTGGCGAAATCCAATCCGGCGCCTTTGCCAAAGAATGGATCGCCGAGGACAAAGCCGGCCGCCCCCGATTCACTGCGCTGAAAGACGGCTATGCGACTCACCCAATTGAAAAAGTCGGCGCCGCCCTGCGCGCGATGATGCCATGGCTTAAAAAGCGCGGCATGGACCGTTCGGCCGCCAAACAAACCGTTCCCTCACTTTAATGAAAATCTGCCGGGAAGGATGGCCCTTCATCCTTGGGCCCCTGGCGGCCGCCGCTTTGTTTTGCGGGCTTGCCGCAGGATTTGGAAGTCCGCTTTGCGGCTTCGTTGGCGGCGTGGCGCTATTGGCCGCGGCGTTTTGCGCCTATTTTTTTCGCGACCCCCCGCGCGTCATCTTGACTGGAGAACGCCTGGTGTTGTCGCCCGCCGACGGAACGGTGATGGAAGTCATCGAAGCGCAAGATTCCTCGTCGCCCGTTCCTGTCTGGGTCATCCGGATTTTTCTCTCGGTGTTTGACCCCCATTTACAACGCGCACCGCTGGCGGGCACGGTCCGTGCGGTGCGTTATCAAAAAGGAAAATTTTTGGATGCGCGCGATCCGCAAGCGGCTTTCGAGAACGAGCAAAATCGTATGGAATTCCAGCCGGCCTCCCCGGCCTTTGTCTCGCCCATCGTCGTGACGCAAATCGCCGGGTTGATTGCGCGTCGCATCATTTGTGACGTGAGGGAAGGCCAAAATCTCCGTGCCGGCGAGCGGCTGGGCCTCATTCGCTTTGGATCTCAGGTGGATGTCGTGATGCCCAAAAACGTCATGGTTCGAGTGAAAGCCGGCGACTACGTTCGCGCCGGAATTCAAGTGTTAGGAGAGGCGCCACAAGCATGAACCGGGGCATTTATATTATTCCCAGCTTAATTACACTGGGCAATCTGGCGGCCGGCATCGTCTCGATGCTCTTGTCCATGGACGGCCATCTGACATCGGCGGCCTGGGCGATTATGGCCGGAATCGTCATGGACATGCTGGACGGCCGCGTGGCGCGGTGGGCCGGCGCGACAAGCCAATTTGGCGTCGAACTGGATTCGCTCTGCGACCTCGTAACCTTTGGTGTCGCGCCGGGAATTTTAATGTTTCAACTGGCACTCCAGCCCCTGGGACGGCCGGGATATATGATCGCGATCTTTTTTTCGATGACAGCGGCGCTGCGCTTGGCGCGCTTTAACTTAAAATCGCAGTCGGGCGAAGTGGCCACCTATTTCACGGGATTGCCGGTGCCAGCCGCCGCTGGTATCGTGGCATCCTTTGTGCTCAGCTATGAACTCTTTGGATCCGACGAGATTACGGTTAAGACGATTCCCCTCATCATGAAGCGAATGCCTCTGTTTTTCCATCTCATCCCGCTGACGATGATTTTACTCTCTGTCCTGATGATTTCAACAGTGCGTTATGGCAACTTTAAGAAACTCAAGATCGCCCGGCCGCAATCCTTGCAATTGATGGGACTCTTGCTCGTCGGGGTTCTCTTAATATTCACCTATCCCCAAAACATGATCTTTATCGTCTTCTCGCTCTATGTCCTCTCCGGCCTTACGGGGCTCGCTTGGCGGTTTTATTACGCCCAGCGAGCGAAAACATTGGCCCGCTTGCGGCGCCGAAGTACTGATACGGAAAACGGAGATTACCCACGGACATTTTCCGACGCAAATTCGTCGGCGGAGATCCGCCACGCCAGCGGCGACGTTCCGCCCGGTGAGCGGCAACCCCCCCCGAAGTAGCGCGGACAGGGAGCCCTTCATGGACTTAATGAAACGCATTATTATTTTTGACACAACGCTGCGCGATGGGGAACAAGCGCCGGGTTGCAGTTTGGGCGCGGAGCAAAAGATGCAGGTAGCTCAACAGCTCTACCGGTTGGGCGTGGATGTGATTGAAGCCGGATTTCCGGTATCGTCAAAAGGCGATTTCGGAGCGGTGCAAGGCATCGCGAAAACGATCGGCCGCCAACCCAATGCACCGGAAATCTGCGGTCTGGCGCGCTGCGTCAAGGGCGATATTGAGGCTTGCGGTGAAGCCGTCCGGCCGGCCAAACGGCCGCGCGTGCATGTGTTCATCGCCACCTCCGACATTCACCTGCAACATAAATTGCATATGACGCGCGAGCAAGTGCTGGCGCGATCGGTCGAATCCGTCAAGTTAGCCCGGAAATATTCGGACAGCGTCGAATTCTCGGCGGAGGATGCTACCCGCGCGGACCCGCAGTTCCTGATAGAACTCTTCGAAGCGGTGATCAACGCCGGAGCGACGACGGTAAATGTACCTGACACGGTGGGCTTTGCCATTCCGTCGGAGTACGGCGACTTGATTCGCCTGCTGATCAACCGGGTCCCGAACA
>JBBQYF010000036.1:0-17777 GCA_038208955.1 Elusimicrobiota bacterium | reverse complement strand
GTCAACTTTTACCGATGTGGTTGAACCCGTTTCATTTTTGATCACCAACGTATTACTGGTTTGATCGATGCTTTGCACTTGGCCGGCGAAGTTTAAAGAGGGCGAGGGCGCGGCCGAGGCGGTGTTGCCCGTCGTGAATGCCGTAGTACCATCAGCGGCCCAAAGGGCCCCGGGGGCAATAAAAAGAACGGCGAAAACAATTGAATTAATCTTCGATATCATAAAAAAGGTCTCCTTCCCTCCTTGGCCTTAGACAAGCCGTCCAGGGAACTGGTTACAACGAAAAGGGGGAGGCCGCGACCTCCACGGCCTCCCGAAAATCAATCCCGCTGGGACAATGGTTTTGCCGTCAGGCCTTGGTTCGCGCGGTAGGTTTGGCAGGAACGACGTCTTCGTCGTCGGCCTCTTCATGAGTCGTGCCGTGACTCAGATCGGCGCAGACACAGCCGGTTTTTTCCGAGCAGTTTTTACAGCAATACAATTCATCCTCAACTTCGTAGCCCTTTCCACGACGGGCCGTCCAAGCACCGCGCGGGGTGCCGCAACCCGCGCAATAATCGGTTTGTATATCTTCGGTCTGATTCTCTTCATCATCCAGGGTTCTCGAGCGTCTTCCATCCATCGCACGGCCTCCTTCCTCTAATCCTCCGGGTTACCAGGGTTAGAGGGATTGAAGACAGAGGCGGTTACAGCGGATTTTACTAAGCGATTTGATCAGTCTCGAATGTAACCAGGGGCGGAGCGCGATTGTCAAAATGGGCAGCAGTCTTTTAGTCGCCATTATTGAGGGAGGTAGTCTATGCCATCCAAAGAGGGACAATCATCGCGTCGCCCGACTCCCGGGAGTTCGCAGAATCGACAGTGGAAGGCGCGAGCGGCTCGACGTCTCGCACGCCCCGCGATTACGCAGCGCGCAGAAAATTTTCGCTGGTTTAGTATCGCGGGCGCTTCTATGGTCGTGGGAGTCACACTCGCCGGTTTGTGGCTTGCTCAACGCGATTAAAAGTGGATTTGATTCAGAACTTACAAGGAGGCCGTTATGGACACACATGAAATTACGGGTGAAGCAAAAGAAATCGAAGGAGCAGCCGAAAAAGGGTATGGAAAATTTCGCGACCGCGCCCGTCAGATCGTCAATGATTTGACTGAGCAATCGAGCGATCGCTTAGAATCATTCTGGGAAGAAAGCCGTGAGTTGGTGCGGGAACATCCGGGGCAATCGCTGGCCATTTCCGCGTTGGTAGGTTTCGCTCTTGGGGCGACTGTTGGATTATTAAGCCGCGACCGTTAAGTATTTCCGCTTCTTCAACTGTCTCAGCTAGGATACGGCTCCTATGAGTAGTCTTTAAGACTGCTCATAGAGGCCGTCATCTTATTTCTTAAAGTGTGACTTTCCTGCTCATTCCTCCAGCAGCCAAATGATAAAGTCTGGGCGGCAATATGGAACTGATCCCCGCTCACACATTCGTTCCCCGGAGTAAAACTCATTTTGGGCGACCCGTTTTATTGGTTTTAGTAACTCTGCTCGCTTATGCACCAGCCCTCCGCGGCCATTTTTTGTGGGATGACTTAGCGCATGTTCCTCCTCGACCCACCCTTTACACATTGTCGGGTCTGCGCCAAATTTGGACGGTCCCCGGGTATGTACAGCAATATTATCCGCTGACGTTCACAACGATTTGGGTCGCGCATCATCTTTGGGGCATCCGGCCCGTCGGGTACCATGCGCTGACATTGACTTTTCATATCTTCAACGCCTTCCTAATCGTCTGGCTGCTCTTGAAATTAGAATGTCCGGGGCCTTGGCTGGCAGGCTTTCTCTTTGCCTTGCATCCGGTACAGGTGGAATCGGTTGCCTGGATCTCCGAGGTCAAAAATACACAGTCGACCTTTTTCGCCTTGCTTGCCTTAGGCTTGTATTGGCGTTGGGCCGCCCGTTCTTCTCGCCGCGATACCGCGAGGTATGCCATGGCATTTCTCTGCTACCTCGCAGCGCTGTTCAGCAAAACAGTGACGTGCACATTACCGGTAATTCTGGGAATCTTAATACTCTGGAAAAACGGTCGACTCACCCGCAAGGACCTGGGAGCGCTGAGCCCTCTGTTGGCGGTGGGCGTTTTTTTAGGTTTGAAAACAGCATCCTGGGAAAGAGGATTAATCGGTGCGACTGGGCCCGATTGGAATTTTTCTTGGCTGCAACGATTCGCGATAGCCGCGCGGGCCTTTTGGTTTTATATCGGCAAGTTGCTATGGCCCCATCCACTGATGTTTATTTATCCGCGTTGGGACGTTTCGACTTTGTTGCCTCTGGGTGCTGGCCTGGTACTCGCCGCAGTCATCCTATTCGCGGCATTAGCCTTTGTTGAAGCGCCCTGGTCCCGCGCCGCTCTCGTAGCACTGTCGATTTTCGGTATCACGCTCGCGCCGGCTTTAGGATTTGTAAACGTCTTCCCAATGAAATATTCGTTCGTTGCGGATCATTTTCAATATGCCGCCTGCATCAGTCTATTAGCGTTAACCGCCGCCGGGCTGAACCGGTTGCCGAAAAGTATATCGGCCGCGATTTGCCTTCTCTTTGGCATTCTCACCTGGACCCGCGCCCAGGCGTTTACCAATGAGGAGAAGCTCTGGCGCATTGAGCTTGCACGCTACCCGACTTGCGCGATGGCCCATCTGAATTTGCGTCGCACGTTGATTGATAGGGGAGACGTCGTGGGGGCCCGGCAGGAAGCCTTAGTAGCCGTTCGCCTGGCGCCGCAAGACGTGCATACGGAGCTTGCCGCAGGGGACCAGTGGTTGCACCTCGAGCATCAACCTGCCCGTGCGGTTCCTTATCTTACGGCGGCTTACGACGCCGCTTCCAAGCTTCCACTTCAGCATGCCACCGAAGGCTTGATGGCCTATATCCATCTTGTTTTGGGAGAAGCGCTCATGGGAGCGGGGCGGCATGCCGAAGCGCAGGCGCATTACGAACAAGTCCTTAGGTATATTCCTTCGCTGACCGCGCAGACCTTTTACGACACTACGCCCGAAGTCATGGCGGCCGTTGAGGCCGATTGCCGTGATCACTTGGCCTTGCTGTTGGAAGAAAAAGGCGATCTAGCGGGGGCGATTGCGCAGTGGGAAGCCGCCTTACGCGTGGCGCCCTCTCCGGCCTCACTCGAGCAGCACTTGGGCGATGCGCTCCAAAAAAATCATCAATCCAAACTAGCCGTCGGGGCCTATCGCCGCAGCCTCGCCGCGAGTCCGGGGGCATCGGACGTGCACCGGTCCCTGGCCACGTTGCTCGACCGTCAAGGCCAATGGGATGAGGCGATCACCGAGTATCGCCAAGCCACCGAGCTGAACCCCGACCTGACCAATGAACGCTACCGCCTGGCCGCATTGCTGCTCAAAGAAAATCGCAAAGCCGAAGCTGTTGCCGAATACCAAGCCGCGCTGCAATCCAGTCACGGGACGACGGCCCACCGGTGAACTCTTTTCTTCCGTCGCGAATTCCTGGTATCAATCTCATTCGCACCATGAGCATCATCATGATTTTGGCTTCCCACCTTGCTGTAGTCGCCTTTTTAGTTTTACAAGCCGTGCCGTAATGCCATTCGAGCACAAACGAACGATCTATATAATTCTGTCGCTGCTCGCCACCGCCCGGGCGGAGAGTCCGGACGAACCCGCCCGGGAAATGCTGCTCTCGCATTATCACGCCGTCGAGGCGGGATACAGACAGACGCTGCAGGAACTTCACTGGTCCGCTAATTTAGGGATCACCTTAGCGGCGCTGTCGACCGGTCTTGATCATCTCGAGGAGGCTCTTGAACATTGGACGATCGAATTTCAGGGCGGCAACGCCGCTCTCGCCGTCCACGCGCCCCAGCAGCGCTTGGCGGTGAATCCCCAAAGCATGCAAAGTATTCTTGAGGACCAAGATGATTTCTCGCTTCTGCATGAATCTGTGCATCTGACGACGGCTCAAGAGAAACGACAACTTTATGGTCTCTACCACGAACTCCTGTTTGCCGACTGGCTGGTAAACCATTTCGACGAAAAGCGTACTCGTGATTACGAAAAAAAAGTGGGGCACGTGTTGGGATTGGAGGATTTGCTCGGCCAGCAGCTGTGGTCCCCGGCATTGCGTACCGACGAGGCCGCGCGAGAAGCAGCCTCGAGTGCCGTTCGCGAGAGTTGGATCTGCGAAATCCAGGCGTATCAAGTCCAGCTGATGGCGATTGATCATGCCATGCAAAAAACCCAAGGCCGATCATTGCATCAACGCTTGTCCGTGATCAGAAAAATGCTCGCCTTAGAAACGGCGCCAGCCGCTTCCGCCGAGGTGGAAGAAAGGCCCGAGTTACTGGGCGATGAAGATGTCGGCTTGGCGGTATTTCAGTCCTTTCGTTCGCAACGCGTGACCGACGCATTCCAAAAAGCGGTTCTGGCTTGTGTGCTGCTCAACCCTCATAACGCTCTCGTGTTTCAGGCCATTGCATGGAGTCAGGGCTGGAATTTGGAAAGGGCGGGGACAAACGCGGCCTATCGCGATCAACTCTTTGAATGGGCGAGAAGAACGATTCTGCGCTGGGAAGATCTTCCGCAAGAATCTGATGAGTTGTCGTCCGACGCTCTTCAACGCCTCCGGCGGGAAGGGCTTTTGGCCGGGCCCCATTCTTAGGAGGGGGAAGGTATAATGGAAGACCTCAATGCCCTACCTAATCCACTATGGCGCGCTGACCGTGTTTCTCGTGATGCTGCTCGAGCAACTGGGCTTGCCGATTCCGGCGGCTCCGGTTATTTTGGCGGCAGGCGCCATGACGGCGACGGGCCAGCTTCGCTTGAGTCTCATTTTGATTGTGGCGACGGTGGGAGCTTTGCTGGGCGACGTCGTCTGGTACGAGCTGGGTCGTAAACGCGGAGCAAAGATTCTGGCCACGATTTGCCGCATCTCGATGGAGCCCGATACCTGCGTACGGCGTACAGAAAACACATTTGTCCGTTACGGGGTCAACATCTTGATCGCGTCCAAGTTTTTGCCGGGATTTAACCGGATCGCCCCTCCCCTGGCGGGAATCTTCAAAGTCAGTCGCCCGAGGTTTATTCTCTACGATGGCTTAGGATCGCTGCTCTATGCGGTTGTTTTTCTCGCCTTAGGCGCCCTATTTCGTACGCAAGTAGACAGGCTCCTTGAACATCTCGCATTCCTCGGTAAATGGGCGGGGGGTGTTGTGGGCGGATTTTTTGCTCTCTACCTCATATTCAAATATATCCAACGGCGCATTGTCATCCGGCAGTTGCGCATCGCGCGTATTACGCCCGAAGAACTCCAGGAAAAAATTAAAAACGGCAGCCCGGTAGCGATATTCGATTTACGCTCAGATTTAGATCTAACGAGCTTGCCCTACCTCATTCCCGGCGCGATTCATATTCTGCCCAGTATGATTGAAAGCCGCTTCGGTGAAATTCCGACGGACCAGGACATCGTCGTCTATTGTTCCTGCCCCAACGAGGTGACCGCTGCGCGGGTGGCCATTATGCTGCGCCGCCGGGGAATCAAACGCATCCGGCCTTTATTGGGTGGGATCACCGCCTGGCGCTATCGGGAGTACGATTTACAGCCGATCACGCCAAGCCTCTGAAGATCTAACAACCCGCCCCCGCCCGTTCCACATACCGGCTCTCGCCGCGCGCTTCGGACCAAGAGGTACAATAGGACAGGAAATTTCCAATGATTCTTGCCGGCGATATCGGTGGCACCAAAACCAACCTGGGATTGTTCGAATCGCAAGGATCGCCACTCGTCCCCTTTTTTGAACGCAGCTATCACACGAAGGAATTCCCGACACTCAACGGATTGCTCGCCGATTTTCTTTCTGGCCAAAGCGTCCGCTTGACGGGGGCCTCCTTTGGTATCGCCGCGCCGATCGTCGATGGTCATGCCGACGCGCCGAATTTTCCTTGGCATGTGGCGGTCAGCGACCTGCGCCAGTACTTGAAAATTTCTCACGTCGGCTTAATCAACGATTTACAAGCGATGGCGCTGGGCGTGGGGACGCTGCCCCCCGAATCGCTGGCCTTGCTGAACGAAGGGCATCGGCAACCGCAAGGCGATCAGGCTGTTATTGCCGCTGGAACCGGTTTGGGTGAGGCCGCGCTTGTGCGGGACGCTCAGCAGCGCCGGGTAATACCCTCGGAAGGGGGTCACGTTGATTTTGCGCCGCGCAACGAATGCGAACTCGAATTACTTCGTGTGCTTTGGAAGCGCTTTGGGCGTGTCAGTTATGAACGGGTGCTCTCGGGGCCAGGACTTCAAAATATCTATGCCTTTCTGCGGGATTACCGACGGGCTCCTGAGCCTCCGGCGGTAACGGAAAATATGCGCCTCAGCGATCCCGCCGCCGTCATCACGGATTTTGGATTATCCGGGAACGATCCCATTTGCCGTGAAGCCCTGGAGATGTTTGCGTCAATATATGGCGCTGAGGCCGGAAACCTGGCACTGAAATTTTTTGCGACGGGCGGGATATTCGTCGGGGGTGGGATCGCGCCAAAAATCTTAGGGGTGCTCAAAGCCGGCGGCTTTATGGAAGCCTTTACGGACAAAGGACGCCTGGCGCCGCTGATGCGGTCGATTCCCGTCCAAGTCATCCTGGATCCCCGCGCACCGCTTTTCGGCGCCGCCCAATATGGTTTTACGCTGCTCGGCGACGGGCTCAGCCATGGGCTCTAATCGCGCGATCACGACGCTTTTCCTCGATGTCGGGGGAGTTCTCTTGACCAACGGTTGGGACCACTCCGCCCGTGAGCGCGCCGCTCAGCGGTTTAAGTTGGACCTTTCCGAGTTACAGAGTCGGCATGCCCTGACGTTTGATACTTACGAAGAGGGCAAACTGAGCTTGGACGAGTATCTCGACCGCAGCGTCTTTTACGAGAAGCGTTCATTTTCCCGCAAGGAATTTCGGCAGTTTATGTTCGATCAATCCCAACCCTTTCCCGACATGCTGGCCCTCGTAACCGACCTGAAGCGACGCTGGAAGTTGAAAGTCGCCGTCGTCAGCAATGAAGGACGGGAATTAATGCTTCACCGGATCGAAAAATACAAGCTAACGGAGATGATCGATTTTTTTATCGTTTCCTGTTTTGTCCATTTTCGCAAACCCGATGCCGATATTTTCCGCTTGGCTCTGGATACGGCGCAGGTCAAACCGAACCAGGTGGTGTATGTGGAAGATCGACCGATGTTCGTCGATATCGCCCGAGGTTTGGGTATTCATGCCATTCGCCATCAAGACTATCGTAGCACCCGCGACATACTGTCCAAAAAATTTCGCCTGCCCGTGAATGGAGAATTCCAATGAGTGCCGCTCTGGAAACCAGACGATCGTTATCGCCAGAACTGCTCAACAAGATGCACGCCTATTGGCGCGCGGCGAACTATTTGTCGGTTGGCCAGATTTACCTATTGGATAACCCGTTGCTCAAGAAACCTCTGACGCTCGAACATATTAAGCCGCGGTTGCTCGGGCATTGGGGAACGACCCCCGGTCTCAATTTCATCTACGTGCATATGAACCGGATCATCAAAGAACAAAATCTGAAAGTCATCTATATTGCTGGTCCCGGCCATGGCGGTCCGGGCATCGTCGCCAACGCCTATCTCGAAGGCACTTACAGCGAACTCTATCCCGCCGTGTCGCAGGACGAGGAAGGATTGAAAAAATTGTTTAAGCAATTTTCCTTTCCGGGTGGCATCCCCAGCCATGCGGCACCGGAAACACCGGGGTCCATTCACGAAGGCGGCGAGCTGGGTTACTCGCTGGCTCACGCCTATGGGGCCGTGTTTGATAATCCCGATCTCATTGCTTGCTGCGTTATTGGCGATGGGGAAGCAGAAACTGGCGCTTTGGCCACGAGCTGGCATTCGAATAAATTTTTGAATCCCTTGCACGACGGCGCCGTCCTTCCCGTGCTCCATTTAAACGGCTATAAAATCGCCAACCCTACCGTCCTCGCGCGGATCAGCCACCAGGAGCTCGAAGATTTGTTAAAGGGATACGGACACACGCCTTACTTTGTGGAAGGCGAGGACCCGGAAAAAATGCATCAACTCATGGCGGCCGCCATGGACCGGGTGATCGCCGACATTCGTCATATACAGACGCGCGCCAGAGCCCCGGGCGGGCGGTCCGAACGGCCTTTTTGGCCAATGATCGTTTTGCGCTCGCCCAAGGGTTGGACGGGTCCGAAGGAAGTTGACGGCCAATTGACCGAAGGCTATTGGCGAAGCCACCAGGTCCCGATCGACGAGATGGCGAAGAACCCCGGACATGTGCAACTTCTCGAGCAATGGATGCGGAGCTACAAGCCCGAAGAACTTTTCAACGATAGCGGCCGGTTGCGTCCCGAACTGGCGGAACTGGCGCCGTCGGGCGAACGCCGAATGAGCGCGGTGCCCGAATCGAACGGCGGGACCCTGCTCCGCGATCTCCGTCTTCCCGACTTCCGTACCTATCAGGTCAAGATTTCGGCCCCCGGAGTGGATGTCGCTTCCGATACCCTGGTCCTGGGAGGGTTTCTGCGCGATGTGATCAAACTCAACGAAGAGCAACGGAATTTCCGGCTCTGGGGCCCGGACGAAGTAAATTCCAATCGTTTGAACCGCGTGTTCGACGTGACCAACCGTGTTTTCGAAGGTGAAATTCTGAAGATGGACGACCACATCGCGACCGATGGCCGTGTCATGGAAGTGCTGAGCGAACATTTATGCGAGGGATGGCTTGAGGGATATTTGTTGACGGGCCGTCATGGCCTCTTTACCTGTTACGAAGCCTTTATCCATATTATCGATTCGATGTTCAACCAACATGCCAAATGGTTAAAGACCACGCGCCGGATCCCTTGGCGAAAACCCATTGCCTCGCTGAATTATTTAATTTCGTCTCACGTCTGGCGTCAGGATCATAATGGCTTCAGTCACCAAGATCCCGGTTTCATCGACCATGTGATGAATAAAAAGGCCGACGTCATCCGCGTGTATCTTCCGCCCGATGCCAACACACTGTTGTCGGTGATGGACCATTGTTTGCGCAGCCGGAATTACGTCAATGTCGTCGTCGCGGGCAAACACCTCGAGTTGCAATGGCTTTCCATGGACGCGGCGGTTAAACATTGCACGGCCGGAATCGGCATTTGGGATTGGGCGAGCAACGACCGCGGTCACGAACCCGACGTCGTCATGGCTTGCGCGGGCGATGTGCCGACGCTTGAAACGATGGCGGCCGTAATGCTCCTGCGCGAATATTTGCCCGCCTTACGTATTCGCGTGGTCAATGTTGTCGATCTCATGACCTTGCAATCGCACACCGAGCATCCCCACGGACTGAGCGATGCGGATTTCGACACGCTGTTCACGAAAGATAAACCGGTCATTTTTGCTTACCACGGATACCCTTGGCTTATTCACCGATTGACATACCGTCGGAATAATCATGGCAACATTCATGTGCGAGGTTATAAAGAGGAAGGCACGACGACAACGCCTTTCGATATGGTCGTCATGAACGATCTGGACCGTTATCATCTGGTCATGGACGCCGTCGACCGGCTCCCCCAACTGACGGACCAAGCGGGCTATGTGAAACAAGCGATGCGCGATAAACTTCTCGAGCATCACGCCTACACGCGCGAACGAGGCGAGGATCTTCCAGAAGTCAGGAATTGGAAGTGGACGCCTTGGACGAGCGAGGGACAGTAGCCTTGTCAAACGGGACCATTCTGGTCCTGAACGCCGGTTCCAGCACGCTGAAATACGGGCTCTTTGACGCGGCGGCGAAACAAGAATTGGCCGCCGGAGTGATCGAAGAAAAAGATTACCGGTTGGCTACGGCCACCGTTCTGCAATCCCTTAAGAATCTGACCGAAGCCCGTCCCATTCAGTTCGTCGGACACCGTGTTGTTCATGGCGGCGAACAGTTTCGAGAATCGGTGCGTATTGACGACGCGGTCGTCCTAGCCTTGCAGGGCCTCGAAGAACTGGCGCCACTGCATATCCCTCCCGCTTTGCAAACGATTGAAGCGGCTCGCAAAGCCCTGCCCCAGGCCCAGCACGTCGCGACGTTCGACACCGCCTACTTCGCTGATTTACCTCCTCGCCAGTTTATTTATCCCGTTCCCTATTCATGGTATAGCCAATGGGGAATCCGGCGATTTGGTTTTCATGGCATCAGCTACGCTTTTAGCGCGCCTCGCGCCGCTGAGATTCTTGGGCGCGACCCCCATGAACTGAATTTGGTCATTTGCCATTTGGGAAACGGTTGTTCCGCCACCGCCGTACGCGGCGGCACAGCGGCCGCGACCAGCATGGGGTTCACGCCGCTCGAAGGACTAATGATGGGCACCCGCTCGGGATCCGTCGACCCCGGCATCCTACTTTATGTCCAACGTCGTCACGGATCCACGGCGGCCGAGCTTGAAAATCTTCTCAATCATGAAAGCGGACTGCTGGGCGTCTCCGGTATCTCCGGCGATCACCGTGCCGTGACTCGCGCGGCGACAGAAGGAAACGTACGCGCCCGGCTGGCTCTCGATATCTATGCTGACCGTATCCGTGCCACCATCGGAGCGCTCGCCGTGACGCTCGGACGTCTGGACGCCCTCGTTTTTACCGCCGGAGTGGGAGAACATTCCGCCGACCTGCGCCTCGAGGTTTGCCGAGGACTCGAATGCCTCGGCATTTTTCTTGATCCCAATAAAAATGCGGCCAATGAAGCCGATAGCGATATTGCGGCTAGTGACTCAAAACCGCGCGTACTCATCCTGCATACGCGCGAAGAACTCTTTATTGCCCAGGAAACTCTCTCGCTAGCCGTCCGCTAGCGATTCGATAGATTCACAACATAATCGGTCTATATGTTCGGGGGGTCTATATTGAAATATAATTTCAATAAGAAGTCATGTCAGTGGTAAACTTACTCCGTTACCAAAAGATTCATAAACCGCTACCCTTCATGCCCGGCGACGTTTACCGTCAACGAATGGTACGTCGGATTCGAATCTTGGTTGGATTAATCCGGACAGTCTGAGGATTCACCGGGCCTGCTGATGGCTAACCAGAATTACACAGAAGCTACTAATGAAATATAATTTCAGGAAGGTTTAAAATGAAAACGCGGCTTTGGTTTCTATTCACCGCGACAATGATCGCGGGTCCATTCTTAGCGTCGATTGGGTTGGCCGATGAGTCCCCTTTCGCCTATCTTTATACGGCCGATACTCTTCCCAAGGGACATTGGGAATACGAGCAATGGAATACAATTCGAGCGGGGAAAGCCGCCGGATCTTACACGGCTTTCGATCTCGATCATGAGGTCGAGCATGGCTTTACAGACCGCTTTCAAGCGGCCGTTTACCTTCATTCCTCATTTCTGCATACACGTAACGTTCCCCAACCCGACGATGCTGCTGTCAATTTGGCCAATCATGATGCGTTCGATATTAATGGGGTATCCGTGGAATTAAAGTATCGGATCTTGAGCCCGTACAAAGACCCTATCGGACTGAGTCTCTACCTTGAACCGGAGATGGGCGTGCGGGAACGTTTGACCGGGACTGACATAAGCGAACGCGCGCTCGAATGCAAACTAATACTGGTAAAGAATTTTTTGGAGGATCGTCTCGTCCTGGCTTCGAATATCGTCTTCGAGCCGGAATGGCAGCGGAGTGACGGCGAGCGCAGCAAAGAACTCGCCAATGAATACGACCTGGGGGCCGCGTATTTGTTTAAGCCCCACTGGTCAGGGGGCTTGGAATTGCTGAACCGTCGTAACTTTCGAAACCAAGATTTTTCGCAACAGCGAGCGTCCGCTATTTTTCTGGGACCCATGCTCCACTATGGCAGCACCACGTGGTGGACCAGCCTGACGGTCCTTCCGCAAATTGGCGGCACTCCCCGCGCGTTGGGATTAGACGCCAATGGAAATGCCGTTGCCGACTCGACACGTACGCTCGCCGAGTATGAAAAAATCCAAATCCGCCTGAAAATTGGAATTGAGTTCTAACGCCTGGGAAATAAGGACTTCTGTAACTGGATCTCCATCTGGGTGTCTATGGAGACATGAAACATTCGCGAAACGCTTTGCCTGCGTACGAGCAGATGCTGAGGGCTTTTCGCGAGACGTTCGAAGTGGAGTTGCAGCGAGCCATTGATGACTTGCCGCTGTGCAGCGGCGACGGCGTTATTGACCTTGGTTGCGGCGATGGCCAATACGCGCTCTGGCTGGCAGCACGGGTCGCCCCGGCGGGTTCCGTGACCGGCGTCGATATTTCACAGGCTTATTTGCGTGCGGCGCGCCGCCGGGCCGCGCAGACTTCTTTTGGTCGATCGCTCAAGTTTGTCCAAGGCAATGCCAAGCGATTGCCATTTCGCGACGACACGTTCGACTTGGCCTGGTGTGCGCAAAGTCTTTACAGTCTGCCGGATCCCGTCCAGACATTGCGCGAGCTCGCCCGCGTGGTGCGCCCCGGCGGCATCATTGCTGTTTTAGAGGAAGACACCCTGCATCACATTTTGCTGCCTTGGCCGATCCAAGTTGAGCTCGCGCTTCGTCAGGCAGAATTCACCGCCCTGGCGCAAGAGAATCCCAAGCCGTCGAAATTTTATATCGGCCGAGAATTGCGCCATGAATTTCAAGCCGCCGGTCTCCGCCCTCAGCGAAAGCGAACTTACGCAATGCACCGCGAAGCGCCGCTGGGACATTCGGAGCGTAAATTTGTCGACGCCTATCTGAAAAATCTTCTCGATCGAACAAAGAATCTTTTGCCGTCTGACATGGAGCCCGAGGTTCGACGTCTCCTTGATCCTCGCTCGCCCCAGTACGTGGCGGCGCGCTCGGATTTTTCCTTTACCTGCCTCGAACATGTTATGTGGGGAAAAAAAGACCGCTGATTTTCGTTCCTGCCGGTTGCGCCTTGGCCGAAGAAACCGTTAGACTTGTCGCCACAGGCTATGTTCGATCCCAAACACATTACAGAAATCTCGGTGGCCGGCGGCACGCATTACCGCGCCAGCATGCAGGGCCGGACGGTGGCTTACCGGAGCGCCGGGGGGTGGCGAGCATGAGGAAAAAGTTCCTTGACGCTTAGCGTTCATGGACTGGCCCTGATCGAAGGTGTGGGAAGCTTGCTCGTCGGGCTAGGCAGCATGTACTGGGCTTACGAGCTGCTGGGCGGCCAGAATGGGCCGATGAACTTGTTAACCCGCACGGTCAGTTATAGCCTGATGTTTGGCGTGGGATACGGCATTGTCTGGGGGCCTTGGTTTGGCACAATCGCCGGAATTGGTTTTGGAATTTTCCTGTCGGTCGAACAGTTGCGCGTGGCGCGCCACCAGCGACGGTTCGGCAGTTCGCCACTAAATCACTTGCCGTCCCTCGGTGCCGCTCGCGGTGTTGTGCTGGGATGCGCTTCGATCCATCCGTTCGGCTGGCAATTTGCCCTGTTATTCGGACTGCTGAGCGCCGCTGGTCTGTACCTGCTTTATCGTCTGGGTTATGCGCCCACATTCGATTACCGAAGCCATACGCGTCCGGTGTTGACTGGCCGCCGCGTCAAAGCCTCACTGTGGCGAGGCGCCGTTATTGGAGCCGCCGGCACGCTCAGCGGTTTGGCGTTGATGAATGAATACACCTCGATTGTCTTCGGGATCTATGTCGGATTAACAGTTGCGGGCGTCAGCGTCTTTGTGAGCACGTTTAGCCCCTTCGTCGAGTATTGGGCGGATCATTTGCCCGATCGCCAGCTGGCGGCGTTGGGCGTCGTGGTGATGCTCATGGGGATGGCCATGCAGTCCGTCCAGTACATTGTCGTGTTACTCGATATCCCGGTTCGCTAGAGCAACTTTACCCCGCAGGATCTCCCTCGGCAGACAAGCGTTTTACCGGTGAGTGATGTAAAATCAATAAACAGGCTGGCAATTCTTAAGGAGGCTGCAATGTCCATACGTATCGCCGATACCGCACCCGATTTTACCGCCGAGACAACCGAAGGTCCGATTTCCTTTCATTCTTGGATCGGCGACAGCTGGTGCGTTCTTTTTTCGCACCCGAAAGACTATACGCCGGTTTGCACGACGGAATTGGGGGAAGTCGCCCGTCTGAAATCGGAATTCGCCAAACGCAACGCCAAGGTGATCGCGATCAGCGTTGACCCGTTGCAGGACCACAAAGGCTGGTCGAAAGATATTGAAGAGACTCAAAAGTGCTCGGTCAACTTTCCGCTGATCGCCGACCCCGACCGCAAAGTGTCGACACTCTACGACATGATTCACCCGAATGCGAGCGAGACCTTCACCGTGCGTTCGGTTTTCATTATTGATCCCGCGAAAAAAATTCGTCTGATGATCACCTATCCGGCTTCGACCGACCGTAATTTTCTGGAAATCTTGCGCGTGTTGGATTCGTTGCAGCTGACGGATAAATACAAGGTGGCGACACCGGTGAACTGGAAGGATGGCGAAGAAGTGATCATAAGCCCCGCACTCAAGGATGAGGCCCAGCTCAAAGAAATGTTCCCCAAAGGCTACCGCGTGGTCAAACCCTACCTACGCTTTACGCCGCAGCCCAATAAAAACTAATTCGACATGGGCTTATGACCGAGAGTCAGGTTCAACTTCAAGAGCTCTTCGATAACAACCGGGCATGGTCGGAAGCCATAACGGCCAAGCATGCCGGTTTTTTTAAAAAACTAGCCGCCCAGCAAGCTCCCAAGTACCTGTGGATCGGGTGTTCCGACAGCCGCGTACCCGCCAACGAAATCGTCGGTCTTCTTCCCGGCGAACTGTTCGTTCACCGCAACGTCGCCAACCTCGTCGTCCATACCGATCTCAATTGCCTATCCGTCATTCAGTATGCCGTCGACATTCTCAAGATTGAACACATTATCGTTTGCGGCCATTATGGATGCGGCGGCGTCCGGGCCGTGATTGACAAAAAAGAATTGGGGCTCGTGAACAATTGGCTGCGTCATCTGGCTGATGTCGCCGATAAATTTTCTACGCTCCTAGAATCACTCCCTACCGATGACGCCCGTGCACAAAAACTCTGCGAGCTGAATATCGTCGAGCAAGTTCGCCACGTTTGCCAGGCGACGGTGATCCAAAATGCCTGGAAGAGCGGGCAGCCCTTGGCCGTCCACGGGTGGGTATACGGCCTTGATGATGGACGGCTGCGCGACCTCTTGGAAAAACCGATTACGTCCGTCGCCGAAAGCCTCTCCGTCTAAATTCGAGACTGTAAGGGACAATCGCCTTTCTAGAATGTGATACTATATCTGTCTAAACGAATATAGTATGCCCTCCCCACCAACCGTCGATCGAATGTTTAAAGCCTTTGCTGACAAGACCCGTCTGCGCATCCTGCAATTACTCACCCAAGGCGAACTCTGCGTTTGTGATCTTATGGCGACGCTAAAATTGCCACAGTCAAAAGTATCTCGGCACTTGGCGTATCTTAAAGCATCGGGATTGGTGAATGACCGGCGTGTTGGACTTTGGAAATATTACAAGCTGGCGGCACCTGCGGGAAAGTTTCATGCCAGGCTCGTCTACTGTTTGAAAATCTGTTTCGATGAAGTACGTATCTTGCAGTTGGATCGAGCGCGATTAAAGAAACAACGTAAAGCCAAAGGCTGCTAAGGAGTTTGAAATGAAAAAGAAAACCTCCTCCTACGTTTTAGAATTTGGCGCGCTGTCTTCGGCGGCTGCCGCGGGTTGTTTTGGATTTCCGGTAACTTCAGGGAAGATCCAGTGAAGCGCATTTTGTTTCTTTGTACGGGGAATTCCTGTCGAAGTCAGATGGCGCAAGTCGTTATGAATCATTTTGGTAAAGGCCGTATGGAAGCCTTTAGCGCGGGGTCGAAACCGGCCGGATATATTCACCCGTTGGCCATCAAGGCCCTGCAGGAAGCACGGTTCCCGACCGACGGTCTGCGTTCCAAGTCTTGGGAGGAGTACGCAGGACAGCCTTTTGATTTCGTCATCACCGTGTGTGACCGCGCCAAAGAAAGCTGTCCGGTGTGGCTGCGCGACCCGGCGTCTATAGAAGCGGGGTGCATCGGTTCGGAAAAACAACGGCAAGCGCCAGGTCGATTGGTCACGGCGCATTGGGGGTTAGAAGATCCAGCGGAGGCGCAAGGAACCGACGAGGAAAAAGAGCGGGTGTTCAGAAAGGTTTTCGGAGAAATCCAGCTCCGGATTCAATTTTTCCTCGCCCTTCCCATGGACAAACTTTCATTTTACGAACTCGAAAAACGGGTCCGCGAGATCGGACTGTCCTTGCGCGAGCAACCGGAATGATCCCGCGCTACCAGAAGTGGCTGGGGGAAGCCCTTGGAACCTTTTCTCTAGTGTTTGTCGGCACGGGAGCGGTGGTGGTCAATGAAATCACTCATGGCCAGGTGACGAACGTCGGGATCGGTCTTGTCTTTGGGCTGATCGTGCTAGCTATGGTCTACGCCTTGGGCCATGTTTCCGGTGCTCACTTCAATCCGGCCGTGACGATCGGTTTCTATGCGGCCGGCCGTCATCCCAAAGAAGAAATCGTGCCCTACATCGTTGCGCAACTGATCGGAGCGGTCGCGGCGAGTAGCGGACTCTTCTTAATTTTTCGAGCCAATAAAACCAGCCTGGAGCTGACCCACCCTTCCGGCTCGTCGCTCCAAAGTTTTGCGCTCGAATACATCCTCACCTTCATCCTGATGTTTATTATTCTGAGTGTGGCGACCGGAGACCGCGCCGAAGGAATGATGGCCGGGGTCGCCATCGGTGGGACTATCGCACTCGAAGCCATTTTCGCCGGACCCATTTGCGGCGCCTCCATGAATCCCGCCCGGTCTTTCGCTCCCGCGCTCCTCACCCAGAATTTTTCCAGTCACTGGATTTACTGGCTTGCTCCGATCCTCGGAAGCGTCACAGGCGCCTACGGCTGCAAAATCATCCACTCCCGCAGTCCTACCGCCGGTATACGCCACGACAACCAAAAGATAAAATAACCGCACCGGTTTTGGGATGGCAACGGTCGCTTGAGTAAACGCGACCGCAGTCGTCCACCTTTCCATATTGGAGGGATGGCCGAGCGGTTTAAGGCAAACGACTTGAAAACCAATAAACCGGCCACCCTACCGCACCTGTTCGACGGGACGAGTAAGACGTAGATGGACCCAGTTTGATTGAATACCCTGGGCAGGTTGTAAACGAGACTGTAAGGGGGTGTAAACAGAGGGTGGATCAACATGGACCCAAAGGAATATTTGGAACGTCTGCAAAAAGCAGAGGCGCAACAACGATCTAAAACCGAGGACCATTACCGGGATTACCGAAATGCCGGGATCGCTATAGCACGGTCCTTCTAAGCTTCATTTCCGGGGTAGCATATAAGGTCAACGGCGGCATAAATATTCCTGAACTGAGCTGGGCTTATGCGGTAGCGACCGCCGCCATGATCTTTGGGATTTTCAGATATCAGATTGCCTTGTATTCAGGGTTTCGTTGTGTGGCCCATGGTCATCTTTACCAACTCCAATGGATCAATGGATTACTTGGAGGGAAGGATGAGGCGAACCTCCAGAAAAAGGCAGATATGTTCCACAGCGATTCAAATCGGCATTTCGGATATGCCGACAAACTTTTCATGGTCCTGTGGTTTGCCGCAATAGGGCATATGCTTGCCAGTGGTCTCATTCATTTTGGAGTGCGGAATTTTTCAGGTTTGGCGCTTGTTTTGTTTCTTTCGATG
>JBBQYF010000035.1:0-18169 GCA_038208955.1 Elusimicrobiota bacterium | reverse complement strand
GGTCGATGGACGCGGTCAATAAACAGGCGCTACGCGTGCTGCGAGCCCTCGGTAATAAAAACAGTAAAAAAGTGATGGCCACGATGGGTCCCGAGCAGGAATATTTTTTGATCGATAAAGAATTTTTCGATCAGCGTCTGGATTTGATCTCCACCGGACGAACGTTGTTTGGCGCCCCCTCGCCGAAGGGTCAGGAATTGGAAGACCAATATTTTGGAGCCATTAAAGACCGCATCTCCAGTTTTATGCGAGACTTGGATCTGGAACTTTGGAAAATGGGGATTCCTTCCAAAACAAAGCACAACGAAGTTGCGCCCGCCCAATTCGAAATGGCTCCGATGTTCGAAACCATTAATGTTGCCGCGGACCATAACCAGCTGGTCATGGAAACGCTTCAAAAGGTTGCGCTGCGTCACGGATTGGTGTGCTTGCTTTACGAAAAGCCATTCGCGGGCGTCAACGGTTCGGGCAAACACAACAACTGGTCTTTGGCGACTGACGACGGCGAGAATTTGCTCGAACCCGGCAAGACCCCGCACCAAAATGAACAGTTCCTCGTGTTTCTGAGTGCCTTAGTACAAGCCGTGGATAAACATTCGACGAAGCTGCGCGCCGCCGCGTCAAATCCCGGCAATGACTTGCGACTGGGTGCCAATGAAGCTCCGCCCGCCATTATTTCCATCTTTATGGGCGCTGAGCTAGGCGAAATTTTGGAAAACATCGCCGCCGGTCGTGAAACCAAAGGCCGCGGACAAAACTTCCTGACCATTGGTGTCGACCACCTGCCGGCTCTACCCATGGACAACACGGACCGTAACCGCACGTCGCCTTTTGCTTTCACGGGTAACAAGTTCGAGTTTCGAATGGTGGCTTCCTCAGCCTCAATATCCGGACCGAACACCGTGTTGAATACGATTGCCGCCGAAGCGCTGGATGAAATTGCCACGCGTCTTGAGAAAGCCAAAGACGTCAACAAAGAGGCGACCTCGATCGTTCGGGACATTGTCAAAAAACACGGACGCGTTATTTATAACGGAAATAATTATTCTGACGAATGGGTGACGGAGGCCAAAAAACGTGGCCTTCAGAACGTTAAATCCTGGATAGAAGCGCTCGAATCGCTGAACACACCGGAGGCGCACCAGCTCTTCGAAAAATACAAAGTGCTTTCAAAACGCGAGCTCGAATCGCGCTTTGAAGTCTACGTAGAAACCTATGCGAAGCACATCAACATTGAGGCCAAGACGGCGATCGCCATGGCAAAGACGCTCTATATGCCGGCGATCATTGCCTATACCGGAGAGTTGGCGAACACGGTTACCGCTCTGAAGTCAGCCGGGGCGGATTACAAAGTCCAAGCGGATCTATTGGGCCGCGTCAATGGACTTTTGGGTTCGGCCGCGAAAAAGCTGGCGACGTTGGAAGAAGAACGTGAGGACGCCGAAGGGCAGTCGGATACGGAACATCGGGCGCATGCCTTCCGTGACAAAGTGTTTACGGCTCAGACAGCGCTGCGTGGGGATATCGACGCTCTTGAAACGCTGTTGCCTAAAGATCTTTGGCCGGTGCCGTCTTACGCCGACATGCTCTTTGGTTTTTAACCGCTGAAGCAACACCGCTGCTGGCCCTTCTTGGCCGATCCTCCTGGCAATAATACCTGTCAGGAGTGATTGGGCCGCGAGGGTACCATCGCTTTTCCGGTTATTGGCTATTCGGCTACGTTCCACATCATTTCTTATCAACTTCCGCTGTCTGATTATCCCGCGTTGCGGGCCACACTGACTCGATCTCCATGAGCGCGTTCTCGAAGGATTTAAAATGACAAAGCTCGTTTCAAATGTCCAGCCAATCTCCGGTTTCTCGACAGACCCTGTTTGCGGCATGCCAGTGGATTCAATGGGGGCGAAGGGTGGACAGTCCGTATTCCGGGGAATGACTTATCGTTTTTGCCAGCCAAACTGCAAAGCGAAATTCGACGCGGACCCCAAAACCTACCTGGAAAAGTCAGCCGATGGTCATGTTGTGGAGTCCATGGACAGTGAAGCGATCTATGTTTGTCCGATGGACCCCGAAATCCGTCAGGTGGGCCCCGGTGCTTGTCCCAAATGCGGTATGGCTTTGGAACCTCTCATTATAACGGGCGACGAAAAACCTAATCATGAGCTGATCGACATGGCCCGGCGATTCTGGATCAGCCTCTTTTTCTCGGTCCCACTGGCCGCGATAGCGATGTCGGAAATGGTCATTCACCGCCATTTTCCTCGAGCCGCTCCAGCGCTGCCCTTCATTCAATGGATGTTGGCGACGCCCCCTGTTTTGTGGGGGGGTTGGCCATTTTTCAGACGAGGCGCAGCATCCTTTGTCAATCGACACCTGAATATGTTTACGTTAGTGGCCGTCGGTACGGGTGCGGCTTATGGGTACAGCGTCCTCGCCATGGCCTTCCCGGACATCTTCCCGATGTCATTTCGGGGTGCCGATGGACGGGTGGGACTCTATTTCGAAGCGTCGGCGGTCATTGTCACCTTGGTGCTCGCGGGACAAGTGCTCGAGCTCAAAGCTCGCCAGCAAACGTCAGGAGCCATTAAAGCGCTGCTGGGATTATCCCCCAAAACGACGCGCCGCATCAATCCCGACGGAACGGAGCATGAGGTAGCTCTCGACCAAGTTCACGTCGGAGATGTTCTGCGCGTGCGGCCCGGTGAAAAAATTCCGGTCGACGGGATCGTACTGGATGGATCGAGTAGCGTCGATGAATCAATGATCAGCGGTGAACCGTTGCCCGTCGAAAAGAAAAAGGGCGACCGCGTGACGGGCGCGACCATGAATGGGACCGGCAGCTTGACGATGAAAACTGAAAAAGTCGGACGCGACCGGCTGGTGGCACGAATCGTCGAGATGGTCGCGCAAGCTCAGCGCAGCCGCGCGCCGATACAGCGGCTGGTCGACCGGGTGTCGTCCTATTTTGTGATTGCCGTCTTGCTGTCAGCCATTCTCACTTTTGTGGTATGGGCTTGGCTGGGTCCAGAGCCGCGGCTGGCGCATGCTTGGGTGAATGCGGTGGCGGTGCTGATCATTGCTTGTCCCTGTGCGCTGGGCCTTGCGACGCCGATGTCGATCATGGTGGGGACCGGGAAAGGGGCAACAGCGGGTATTCTCATTAAGAATGCCGAGGCTCTCGAAATTTTGGCGAAAGTCGACACGCTCGTCATCGATAAAACGGGGACGCTCACGGAAGGAAAGCCGCGGTTGCTCTCCATCGTGGGCCTTCCGTCAACGTCCGAAGCGGAGCTTTTAAAATACGCGGCCAGTCTCGAGCAAGCCAGCGAACATCCGCTCGGCGCGGCGATCGTCGAAGGCGCAAAATCCAAAGGAATTAACCTGGCCAAGGTCGATCAATTCGAATCGGTAACTGGCAAGGGGGTCCGAGGCCGGGTCGAAGGAATGACGGTGACCTTAGGTAATTCTTCGTTCCTGATGGAGCAAGATTTTACGGTAGGAGCGTTGGCAACGCAGGCGGATGATTTAAGGCGGGACGGACAAACGGTGATGTTCATCGCGCTCAATGGGAAACCGGCCGGGCTCTTGGGTGTGGCTGATCCGATCAAGACTACGACGCCCGAGGCGATCCGTTTGCTCCATAAAGAAGGTATCCATCTCGTCATGCTCACGGGCGATCATCGAACAACCGCTCTCGGGGTCGCCCGAAAACTTTCAATCGATGACGTCGCGGCCGAGGTCCTGCCCGAGCAAAAAGGGGCCAAAATTATAGCCCTTCAATCCGCGGGCCATATCGTAGCCATGGCGGGCGACGGTATTAACGATGCACCCGCACTCGCGCAAGCCGAAGTCGGGATCGCCATGGGCACCGGTAGCGATGTGGCGATGGAAAGTGCGGGCGTAACCCTTATCAAAGGGGACTTGCGCGGGATCGTCAAAGCGCTTCGACTCAGCCGGGCGACAATGCGTAACATCCGTCAGAATTTGTTTTTTGCCTTCATTTATAATCTGCTGGGAATTCCAATCGCTGCCGGTTTGCTCTACCCTTTCTTTGGGATCCTCTTGAGCCCGATGCTAGCGAGCGCGGCCATGAGCCTGAGTTCCGTGTCCGTCATTATGAATGCCCTGCGCCTCCGGAAAGTAGCGCTTTAGCCAAAAAGGTTGGGACGATCGCATGATATTGTTTAATGGATTTTCGGAAGGCGACGGAGTTCGCCGCCGGTAGGAGTCGGTATGCTCCAGTGGCTTTATCTCACGATCGGATGTGTGGCCGGCGGGTTTTCTCGTTATTTTCTCGCTACGGCGATTTATAGACGATTCGATACTGGCTTTCCGACAGGCACGCTGATCGTTAATCTGTCCGGTTGTCTGTTTATCGGATTCTTCAACAGCCTCGCCGAAGAAAAGTTGCTTCTAGGGATGAATGAACGTCTGCTTCTAATGACGGGCTTCTGCGGCGCCTATACCACCTTTTCCGCTTTCATCCTCGAGACGTCCAATCTGATCCATGATGGGGAAATCCTTCAGGCCAGCTGTAATGTCGCCATCAGCTTTATCGCTGGACTTGTCCTTTTCCGCCTCGGGGCGTTCTTCGGTCGCTTCGTCTAGAACATTGCCGCCGCCCGGAAATCCGGTCCAGAACAGCTTGGCCGACCAAAGAACCACCTAAATCGCAGTCGTTCGCCGGCGTCGCAGCACTTCTAAGTAGGTTTCTTCTTGTAGACGCGCGACGGAGGCCCAATCAAATTGCTCTCTCACAAGACGCCGACCATTTTCCTTCATCTGCGCTAAGAGTTCGGGAGAATTCAGCATTTGATTCATCATTTGAGAAATGGCCTCAGGCTTGCAGGAAACGACTTCTCCCGCCCGCGCTTCTGCGATTTGACGCCAAATATTAACGCGATCAGAAATTAAGACCGGGGTCCCACAAGCCAGGGACTCCAATATGGAAACCCCAAAATTCTCCGTGTAAGACATTAAGACAAAAAGTTTCGCATCAACCATCGCCGAACGTTTATCTTCTTCAGACAACATGCCGGTCAAAGTGACCGAGTCCTGGACCTTCAAAGTGCGACACCATTCACGCAAGTGAGCGCCATACCCCTCATTGTCCGGCCCGGCGATGACCAGATGAACATCTTTCCGCATGCGAAGAAGTTGGGAATATCCTTGCAACAAAATATCGAGGCCCTTTTTGAAATTCAGCCGTCCCAGATAGAGAAGCAGTTGTTTGTTTTTGAACTCTGGAAAGCGGGAACGAAAGCGGCCGAGAGGGGGCAAATTATCATATTGCTCAGGGAATAGACCGAGCGGTACCACGAAGGATGGGGTATCTCTGATAAAGGGCACAGCCAACCGGTGCTCCTCTTCTGAGTTAAATAAAATTCCGTAGGCGCCCCGGAGATTGCGATTTTCAAAAAGCAGTTGGGCCATCCCCTTTCGCCAGCGGTGCCTTAAACGCAGATACGGATCCAGCGTCCCATGGGGTTGGATAACATACGGGACTTGATCGCGGCGGCAGAAATAGGATGCGACGACGCCATGAAACAGATACAGCGAATAAATATGAACAATATCGTAGTGGCGAACATTGTGGGAAAGCGCCTCGGCGAGCGCATAAGAGCATTTCCACGCCTGAGGCCAATTACCTGCGAAATAAGTGGTGGGAGCGTTATTAGGACCGGTTAGGGTCTCAGAATTTATTCCTGATTTAGCCGTCCGGGTCCCGGTGGTATAAATATCCACTTCATGACCACGGTTGATTAGAGCTCGGGCGAGTTCAGGAACCGTTTTAAAAGGGCCGCCATCACAAGGGTGAAGGGTGGCGATAACTTTAAGAATTTTCATCGGGCTAACAATAGACGGTTTTAAAGTTTTCGGCGCCTGTTCTGTAGGTTCGGAACGGACCGCCGATGCTGAATTATGCCATACAACCCATCGGTGGGAGTGCAAAAGCATGGGAAGCTAGCAGGGAATTATGGGCGATGCACTTCCGAGCCGAATCGGCTTACAAATAAGGCGTTGCGTTCCGGGATTGATCGAACATCCTCAACACCCAATATCAATTGCTGCAATTCTAACCGCGATTTATCGAGATCCTGCGTTAACGTGTCGTTGGTGTAGTTGGTAAAGTATTGCCCACCGAAGTCCAGGGGTCGCTTATAGCTGGCCAGGAAATTTTGCGATGTCAAAAGATGCTCGTACGCTTGTATGCGCGATAATGTGACCCCGCAACGCGTTACTTGCCCAACGATCTTTGTTCGGACATTGTCCTCATATTCCCCGACACTGTAGACGCAAAATTCAGCCTTCTGGGGCCAGCGTATCGCCAAAATATTACTCGGCAAGTAGTAACTTAAACATTCGGACGATCCGTAGGCATAAACGGTGTAAACGCGGTTAGGAAATTGATCACCATCGCGTTGCTTGAGGTAATTTGTTAATTGCCCGGCCAATTCCCGATAGGAATGCAAATAATAGTCGGACGTATGCGCCTTTCCAAGTCCGCGCATTCCACCCCCGAAAAGGTTGCAATAAATGTACTGGTATGGATAAAGACGTCCAATAGCAATCGCTGGCAAACTCAGCAGCAAGACTAGGCCACCGATCATTCCCGCCGCGCTAGCGGGCGACATCCGGCGAACGGAGCCGGTGAACAAGACCGCCATCCAGGCGACCATCGGCATGACGACAAATAACATATGCCGCATTTCGTTATAAAGATTCGAACGACACATGATGACATAAGCGACGGGCCAGATAAAAAATAAGGCGACGCAGTATAACGCACCCAACCGAGCGTGGTGGCGCATGTCGGGGCTTAGGGCTTTATGCCATAGGAGCTTTCGCATCGCTACGCCCAGGATGATGCTGAATGCCAAACCGCAAAGTAGAAATTCGGGTAGCTTGATTGCCATGCATTTGACGATGTACCAGCGGTCAGCGTCATAATGATTATCGAAATGCGTAAAGACTTGGAGGGAATCAAACGGGAACTTCAACACATTTTGCTGCGCCCAAGGCCAACCGAATATCATGACGATATAGGCCAGCCAAAACGCCCCGAGAGTCCCAAAGCCGAAGCGCGCCATGTTCTCCGTCGCTTGTTTGCCGGGATGTCGGATATCCATCAAAAAAATAGGAATATAGGCCGCAATGAGTAAGGGAAAAATAACCAGTCCACCGACACGAATCCCCATGGTAATGCCGGCCACTAGGCCTAAGAGAATGAATTGACCGGGCCAACGTTGACGTGGGGAATACAGTATTTTGATCGTCAAGTAAAGACTCCAGACATATCCAACGGCAAAAGTCACATCCTTGGAATTGTTGAACATGTGACCTACATAGGAGGGGCAAACCCCAATCATCAGCAACCCCACGAGACCCGCCCATTCGCCACCTAGGAGGGCCGCCAGCCTCCAGCAGCCGATAATCCCACCCAACCGGTTAGCGCGTTAACCAGATGTCTGACCTCATAAATTTCATTTGGGAAAAAGCCGGCGATATATTCCGAAACCATTTCATAAAAGCCACCGTACCACCGCTCGTTGGACCAGATAGCCGGATCGTCTCCGTGAAAGAAGCCGTGGCGAGTGTAATTCAGATCGGCCAATCCGAGTCCGCGCGAAATAGGTTCATCCCAAGTGATCCCATAGTGTTTATAAGACCATAGAATGACAAGAAAGATGCCCGCCAGAAGCCACAGGCAGGCATTTTTTGCTAGAGATTCGCGCGGCAAGTTTATGGGATTGTCGGAATTGATTTATGCTTCCCCTATCGCTAAAGGTGAATATACAAAAATAGCAGAATTCTGGCTGCGATTGAACGGTGGAGCCACGAAATCGCATAGACCGGCGGCGGGAGTTAGGCGAAGAATCGTTCATCTCCAAGTCAAGGTCCCCGCGAATCGCCGTTAGCGTCTTCCAGCAAACGCCAGGGATGAAATCGCCTAGATTTCAGTTTTAGACCTGGTCTATCAGAGCCCCACATTTGAGATATGGACTTGGCAAAAAATTAGTCAGAATCGGTGGGTGTGGATATAAATAGGTCCCTAGCGGAAGTGACTGAAAGTCGCCTGACCCATATGGGCCCGGTTTTTTTCGGCTAAGTGAACCTCTCCCGCAAATTGATATAATTTTCAAGAATTTGTAAACGATCTTTACCTTAGAACGCGTTGCGGGGTTCGCTCCACAGCGCCAAATAGTTTTCGCCGGGGTAGCTCAGCTGGTAGAGCACCTGTTTCGTAAACAGGTGGTCGTCGGTTCGATTCCGATCCCCGGCTTTCTTTTTTTGTGAAGATCCGCCGAAAACGTCGCTAAATTGGCATTTGTTGGGTTGGCGGCGTGGAGCAATGTTTTTCTAAATCGTTGGTTTTGGCAACCCGTCTATACCGGAGATTCCGGTGCTTATCTTATAACTTAAAACGTCTAATTGCTGTCCCGGCCGTCACCACCTGCGGGCGTCTAATGACAGTTTTCTGAAAATCGGTCGTCCCGTCCCAACCAGACAAAAATTGGTCTATCGAAAACGACATTCTCTGTCGACGTTTGTTGTCTATCCCAATAACCCGCGCATGTATTTATCCAAACTTCAATTTGTAACACAGTCTTAACTTTTCCGTCATTATCGGCTGATATACAGATCTACAGAGTATGAAAAAGCGGGCTTCAATTTTCTTTATGATCTTTGGGCTGTTCTCAATCTTGGGCCCTGAATGTTGGGCGGCGTCGGGAACCGAAGGGGCCAGTTTTCTTGATATTCCAATTGGGGCCAGACCCGCTGCGTTGGGTTCGGCTTATACCGCCCTGGCGAACGATGCTTATGCTCCCGTTTGGAATCCCGCCGCGTTAGGAATGCTGCGCTCGGCAGAAGCCTCCGGTCAGCATCTGGACTATCTGGGCGCGATTCATAGTGAATTTTTAAGTGTTGTACTGCCCCTTCGTTCGGACCGGCCTGGTCGGGAACCGGCGGTAAGCGGTATTGGAATGTCTGCGCAATATCTCGGATCGGGGGATATCCAAGGGATGGATGCCAGCGGCGATCCGATCAATTCCTTTTCATCTTATTACGCGGCCTATAGCCTGGCCTATGGTCGGGCCCTGACTCCTCGTTTTTCTCTCGGCGCAAATGCCAAATTTATCGAAGCCCGTTTAAGTGACGTATCGGCTCATGCCTTTGCCGGGGATCTAGGGAGCTTCTACCAAGCGACCGATCGATGGAACATCGCGGCCACGCTGACCAACGTGGGCACGAACCTGAGGTTTTTGCAGCAGCGCGACGCGCTGCCCGTCGCGGTTCATATCGCCACGGTTTATCGGTTTCGGTCAATCCTCGGAACCGCCGAAGCCCTGTACTTCCAAACGGGACAGACGGCCGGCAGAGCAGGCGTGGAATGGTCGCCCATTCCCCATGTGGCCTTACGCAGCGGTTTCAGATCCGATACCACCCGCGAGTTGTCGGCCCTGGCCGGCTTTTCCACAGGGGTTGGCCTGCAGTTATGGGGACAGGAGTTCGCTTATGCCTGGCTCCCGCTGGGCGATCTTGGTGATACCCATTACTTCTCTCTCGTGGTGCGTTGGGGCGATCACGAACAGGCCAGCCTGCTCGCGCGAACCGAACCCCCCTCAGCCGCACAAGATCGGCGATGATTATCCATTAGCGGCGCCAAATGGCGGCAACGATGGTTGGTCTAATGTTCCTAGGTGGGAAGGGCATGGGACGGCATGGGACGTTGATGACAACTGACAAAGTGAATAATTTCGGTATGGGTGACTCTAATGGGCAGGAGGATACATCATGCCCAGAGCACCACGGATTCAATTTGAGGGAGTCTGTTATCACGTTTTTCATCGGGGAAACCGACGGGAACGCATTTTCAAGGACGAACGCGACTATTTCCGCTTTGAGGAAATCATGATCGAAGCCATGCGCTGGTCGGATGTGCGACTGTACAAGTGGAGCTTGATACCGAATCATTTTCACATGCTGGTTGAAACGCCGGACGGTAACCTAGCTGAATTTATGAGTCGTCTGCTGACGCGTTACGCAAAGTATTTCAATTGGGCGCATCAGTTTGTTGGGCATGTATTTCAAGGTCGCTATGGATCGATCCTTTGCGACAAAGATAGTTACTTTCGCGAACTTGTGCGGTATATCGCGCTTAATCCCTATCGAATCAAAGGGTCGGCCTTGGCTCGGATCGGGGAATGGAAGTGGTCGAGCCATCGGTATTTGATGATGTCAGAAAGCCTGTGGCCGGACGGGCTTGGTCAGGCATTTCAAGACCTCTTGGCACGCTTCGGACGGACACCCGTGCTCGCTCGACAAAATTATTCGAAATTCCTGGCGGAAGGTTTGCGAAACGGAGGCTGGGAAAGTTTCTACAAGGTCAAAGGAAATCGATTTCTTGGCGAAGAGCCGTTTGTTGAACGAGCGAAACAAAAAATAGGCGAGTCCGTGCGGCAATCGGTACGGCCCATAAAACGTGTTCGCTCGGCAAAAGAATTGCTGGATATTGTCCAGGCGGTGAGCGGTATCGCTATGGAAACGCTAACCGGGCCAAGTCGACGACAGACCATCCAGGCATGGCGGCAGGCGATGGTATTTGTGGGCCGGAAAACGTTTCGTCTGCGCGTGATCGATTTGGCAAGCGTTCTGGGACGAGATGCGACGGCTGCGAGCCAGATACTTCGGCGATTAGAGGGACGTGCCCAAGAACTCAAAGAGATCGAGCGGTTAATGGAGGCGTTGACCCTATGAGTTTGTCAGTTGTCATCAACGTCCCCATGCTGTTTGGACAGGAAATAGAAAAGTGGATGAACGATCGTCCGCGTAAATGTTTGAAATTCAAAACGTCAGGGGAGGTCTTCAAAAAGGCGTGTTGCACTTAGTTATTGAATTCGCCAGGGACATTCAAGCAATCCTAAGAACCAGAAGGCTCGCTATAACCTAGCGGTCGTTGCCGCGGCCTGTGGGGGGAATCCATCAGTGAGGGTTCTGAGAATAAATCGTGGGCAGTTCAGGCGGTGAGAGCACTCCAGTTCTGTTCGACGCCATGATCATTTCCGTCACACTAACGGAAGGTACCCGACAGCCGGTGATCGTTGGTTTCACACGAGCGCAAGCTTCATCGGGTGCAACCAAGCGCATTATTGGATAACGACGAGTTTTCCTTCTTTGTGCTGGTTCGAGGAACTGTTATCTATGTGGTAGAAGTATACCCAGCTGGCCACTTTGTGCCCGTTTGCGTTGGTAACGGGCCAAAGCACATTTTCTCCATCGGTAGACGTGAGCGAATCAACCAGGTGTCCATCCGTCGTGTAAATCTTGATCGTGGTTGCGGGCGCAAGACCGGTGAACGTGATACCGGGATCTCCGGACGTCGATTTGTAAGGTACCGGGTACGCTTTAGCGTTGCTGATGTCGCTGCTTCCGGCGCCGGCTCCCGAGAGTTGAACGTTCATTAATGCGGAGCCGTACACGCCGTTATCAGCGGTGGCTTTAACGGTCACATTCTGCAATGGAACAGACGACAAAAAGGAACCCGTCTGTGAAATGGTCTGGGCGCCGGACGTGGAATCCCACCTCAAAGTGACATTCATCGGGTTGCCCCACTGATCCAACGCTTGCGCGTTGAAGGGAAACGATTGTCCCACGAACGTGGTCGCTTGGGATGGCGTAACGACTACTCGGGTCACCGTCTGGATGACGTTCACCGACACCGCCGACGTCAAATGAAGGCCGGCCGAGTCCGTTATCAATACCTGGAGTGCGTAGATGCCAGGTTGCGAGAAGTTTACGGCGCTGTCAGATGAATGGACCGAGATAATTTGCGGCGCCAAGCCGCTGTAGGTCCAGGTGTAGGTGATCGGTCCAGAATTCGTGCTCTGCGCCAAGACATGAAGAGAGGTGGATTTTCCATGTACGGGGTTCGGAGTTGCCGAGGCCGGATCTATGATCCAGAGACCTCCGGTGACGCTGCCGCCTTCCACCTCGACCGTCGCCGTGCCTTGAATGCTGCCGCTCGTCGCCGTTACGGTGAATGTTCCGGGGACATTGGCGGCTGTAAAAAGGGTGCTTGAAGAGTCTGACGGTGGATTCACGATATTGCCCGAACCCGTTACAGCCCAAAGAACAGCCAGAGGGCTTGTCGAACCATCGGAAAAGCTTCCGAGCACGTTAAACGAAACTTGCCCATTAAAGCCGGTTGCGGCTGAACTTGGAGAGACCAGGATGCCGGTCAACGTGGGACCCGCGGATCCTCCTCCGCCACTGCCAGGACCCGTAGTTCCGGGTAAATTCACGATGATTGTTGCGTCCTGCCGGATGGCCCCGCTGGTCGCACTGACCGTAAAAGTCCCGGCTGACGGGCCTGCCGTGAAGGTCGTGCTTTCACTGGAGGTTGAACTGAGAGAGTTGTCCGAACCTGTCGCGCTCCAGTCGACGGAAAGCGGACCATTGGAGCCGTCTGAATAGTTGCCCACCGCGGAAAACACTTGGGTTCCACCCGTCAGCACTGTGGCGAAATTAGGAATCACATTGATGTTGACGAGAGTCACCCCGCCGCCCGGGCCGCCACTGCCGGCCGAGGTCACGATCACCGTCGCCGTCTGCCGAATTGTCCCACTGGCGGCGCTTACGGTAAAGCTTCCGGTAGTACCGCCCGCCATGAAATTGGTACTCGTTCCGGAGGGCGAACTTAACGTATTGGCCGACCCCGTCGCGTTCCAGGATACGACTAGCGGACTCGTTGAGTTATCGGAATAAACCCCGAACGCACTGAACAGCTTTGTTCCTCCGGTTTGCATTACGGCGTTGCTGGGATTAATGAGGATGCTTTGCAGCGTCGGGCTCCCGCCGTTTCCGCCGTTGCCGGTTACGAGAATCGTGGCGGTCTGATGGAGGGTGCCACTGGCAGCTATCACTGTAAAGCTTCCGGGAGTGCCGCCCGCCGTAAAAGTTGCGCTAACACCTGTAAGAGGAGCCAATTGGTTGCTCGAACCCGTTACGGTCCAATTGACTTGCAGCGGACTCGTGGAATTATCCGAATAGACGCCCACCGCGCTGAACGGCTGCGTTCCGCCGGTCGGCACTGTGGCGTTGCCGGGAACAATATTAATGCCAATCAAAGAGGGACTGCGGCTTCCACCGCCACTGCCGCTGCCATTAAATATGAAAGTAGCCGAGGCTACGAGGCTGTTGTTCCAGCCGGTTTTTAGGGCGATCGCGTTGACAACGACTCGAGCGTTGGTGGCGGTGACGGTAAAGGGCGCGCTGTACAATTTGGCAATTGTGTTCACGCCGGGATCGGGACTGGAGCCGTCCGTCGTGTAGTAAACAGCGGCGCCCGGCGTCGTCTCAAGAATTTGAACCCCTTCCGAGGTGCCGTTGGCGAATGTTCCGCCGGCCGGAATGATGATTGGCTGATTGACCCGATTGGACGGGGGAAGCGTAAAGACCGTGGATGAGGTAAAAAAGATCGTGCTGTGGCCGCCGCCCGAGCCCAGGCCCGTTCCAAATTGAACCGCTCCGACAACGGTGGCGCCGCCTGTCGCTGTGTAGCCGCTCGTCGCATAAATATATCCTTGGAACGTCACCCCGTTGACCGTAATCGGTTTAACCGCGTAATGGCCGGCATCGCCCGGGAATTGATCGGATTTGGAGGGATCATATCCGTCGCCACCCGCGGAATTCGTCGGCGCCAGAATCGGATTTGTTTCATTCGGTGTTCCGACTTGGTATTGCATCCAAGCATTGGATCCCGGAGTCACCGTAAGCGTTTGGGCGCCTTGGCCCGAGAAATTCACCCCTCCTTCTGAGATGAGGACGCCGCAAAAAAAGGTGCTTCCGCTAAACTTCGGACTTCCGGTGAAATACCAGACTTTCGGCAATCCATTCCATGTACAGACCGGATCGACGATGCCAGTCGTCGCCGGAGGGTTTAAACACGACTGGCCGCCGCAGGCCGATCCTTCCAATCCTGCCAGCGCTTTGAAATCAGCAAAATTGATTTTGGGATTAGGCGGAGGCTGGACATTACAAGACCAATAATTGGCGGCTGTCACGCTCGGATATACCGGTTGGCCTGGTCCCGTCAAAGATGCGGTGGTGTTTGTGCAGTAACTCACGGTGCCGGCTTGACCGCCGTTGAGCGAGATCGCGCCCCCGGCGATCAGCTGGGGATAAAGATTGTTAGCCGAGCCGCTCATGCCCAGGGTCGATTGGGAAACTAAGGGTCCCCAGTATACTTGGGTGTTTCCGCCATCGCTGATCGACGGTGCATTGAGGGCCCATTGAATGTCGGTCGTATCGGCAGCGGCATAACCGGAGGCCATTCCGGCGATGATGACCGCAAATATACTCTGTGAGAAGAATCGTTTCATTGTTTTGGCTCCTGGGGAGCAGTTCCCGCGGGCTTGTTGGAAGCGGTCCCGGCGCCCATCGCGACATCGGCTGTCAACAACAATTGCTCCAAATCATCCAAATCCGACACGCTGCCTTGCCGATTAATTGAGGACAAGCTCAAGACATTTGAATCCCTCTCCTTTTGGGCTAAGCGATCTTGAATCTGTTGCCCGTTCATCGCGGTGCGGATGAGGTGCCGGAACATCTTATAGTGCGGCTCCATTGTAATTAAAGAATCCAGGAGCAGAACGGCTTCATCGTATCGCCCTTCTTTCATGGCAATTTTTGCCCGTTTGAGCATCCGCCGCTCTTCGGCGTTAAGCAGCGAGCGGATTTCCCCAAAGCGATAAGAAAGTTCATAACGGCTAGTCAGGCCCAAATCTCCGTAATTGGAATAGGCGTAATCAAAGGATATGGATTTGAACCGAAGTCCAATACCAGCGCGCAAACCGCTCCCTTCCGCATGCGACCCGGCGTAGCCGGTACGCAATGCCACATACGGACAAGGCCAATATTCTGCGCCACCGTAAACTGACCCATCTTCATCGCGTCGCTTCCCATAGTCCATTGAAAGGGTGAGCTTCCTGTTTAACATTTGCAAGGCGGAAATTCCGATGCGCCATTCAGTGGGAAAAGGATCGGTCTGCTGAAGAAAGGTCATGCCCGGGCCGAGGTTCCGGACCGCCGCTGCCAGGCGCAAGGTGCTGCCGCCCAAAACTTCTTTTGGATAAATGACATTACCGCCAAAGTCGAAAGCCACTCCATCGACCTTCATATCCGCCAGGGCGGTCTGGACGCCTTTGACGTTGGCTCCCAATGACCAAGTATCCCCCAGGAGGGCGCCGCCGAACGTGGCCACGCCGCTATAAGCATTCACATTCCCAGTTGGATTTCCCTGGGAGTCAAACCCATTGATCGATCCGAAATTCAAATAGGACAGGCTGGCGCCCAAGCCACCGTTTTCCAGAGGCATGCCGACCGCCGCATGGTTGTAGGTCAAATCCTTGAGCGATTGGTTATACATAAAGGAGGCTTCGCTTTGGTTCAGGAGAGCAATCCCCGCCGGGTTCCAGTACAGGCTGGAAACGTCATCGGCCAGCGACGTGTAGGCTTCGCCCATCGCGATAGCCCGCGCCCCGACGCCGAAGTTAAGAATATTGGCGCCGGTTGTTCCGGGGTCAGCCGCCCGCGACGGCATCGAGACACTCAAGAGAACCAGAACCACTACCGCCAAACCGTATGGGATCTTCATAGACCATGTTTAACCTCCGAAGGTTACGGGCGTATGGCGGGAAAGTTAATTCCATGTGACGTGTAACTCAAATTTTTCTCACAGGACATCAAGGGACCGGGGTTGTTTGAGCAAGGGTAACCAGTCGAGCCTCGCCACCCGTTCCTGAGAAAACCCGCGACAAAATCTCCGCTATAGGCCCCTGACTAATTCATTTTGATACGTCTAGAAAGCGATTAAATACGCTTTACGGATGGACATAAATTTACTTGTAAATAGATATTACGGGATGTAGACGTAAGAAGGTTATGATGAAGAAAAACTCGGGTTTAACCCTCATTGAGCTGATCGTTACAAGCCTTATTGTGACCGTGGCCATCGTGTCTGTTCTGGGTGCGGCGCGGTACATCAGTACCAGCGTTCAATATTCCAAGGGAAAGACCTTGGCCAATAATCTCGTTGGTGAGCAAGTTGAAAAGCTCAAAAACCTCCAGTATTATTCGCTGTTGGTCACCACCAGCACTTACACGGACTCCCGGTACTCTCCGTCCCTAGTTTACGATACCGTTAATTATCCTTCGCAGCCACTCGTCCAAGGTGGCATAACTTTTGTTCGGGGTACCCGTGTCGATTTTGCCTACCAATACGGCACCACGATCACGACGGTTCCCTATACCAGCAACGACACGGGACTCAAATTGATCACGGTTTATGTGATGTGGCAGGACGGAAACGACTTGCGATATCAGGAGATTCACAATTTGATGGCCAATCCAGCGGCCAACCCACTGAATTCCACGTTCACGGGTACGGTTCAGGATACCGGCGGTTTGGCCGTGTCTGGGGCGATCGTCACGACGATCGATAACCCGAATTACTATGGCATTTCGGATGTGACCGGCCATTATCAGTTCCGCGTCTCTTCCGGGAATTACACATTATATTGTTCCTCGATGGGATATTTCTCCAAAGATAAGTCGGCCTTCGTCGCCTCCGGGCAATCCCTTACGGTAAATTTCAGCCTGCAGAAAATGTCCTACGGTACGGTGAGCGGTTACGCCTATTTGGATGATCACGTGGTGGTCAGCCAGGTAGCGACGAGCACCGACACCTCCGTTGAATACGTTGAACTCTACAACCCGACCACCGCACCGGTCTATATCGGGTCGGTCTGGCCTTCCCGCAACGTCGACTTATATATTTTTGACCCAAGTAATAACACCCAACCGACTTCGGGGCTTCAACCCGTCCCACTAATCTACGTGAGCACGTATATTGCGCCCCAGAAATATTATCTCATCACTAACACACCCAATCCCATACATGTCGCGGGGCAAACCATCAGCGGGGATGCTTACTATACCGCTGCCTACCAAGGGACTCACTTGTTCACCGTGGGTGATGCCGGAGGAACCGGCATTGCCTCCGTATCACCCGTAAATAAAATTGATGCCCTCGCCTGGGACAAAACGGCAGTAGTGCAGTGCCCTTCCACGCCGGTGGAGGGAACCTGTTACGATTTCACAGTCGGCGGGCACGGGCTAGATTCGGGGATGTCGCTGGTTCGGAGAACGGATCCGGGGTCACTCAACACCGCTTATGGACGAGCTTACGATTCAGATAACAATTCGGTTGATTATGTTTTAACCAACCCCATTTCCGTGGCCCCGAAATCAAGCGCTAATGTCGCACAGTCTCCTCTCTCGGGAACTCCCGCAGCCGGCGCCTATGTGACGTCAGCAGACCCGTTATCGAGCATCACCCAATGTGATTCTTCCGGGTTCTATACGCTCCCGGGCGTAGCGACGGGAACGTGGACGATAGCGATCGCTACGACGACCTATTATCTTGAGATTTCCAATGTCCAAATTACAGCGGGCTTGTCGTTGGCTATCCCCAACGCCGCGACAACGCCAACCTGGCCGATCGCGTCCTTAAATAATGCCTTGCTGAACGACAGGACGAACTTCGCCTTTATTTCGGGTGTTGTCACTGACGCCAACGGATCGCCGCTGTCTGGCATCTCGATCAACGCGGGAGCGCAATCGGCGACCACCAACTCAGCGGGTCGTTATTTTGTGGCCACCTCCAGCGGAGACGTCCTGGTGGTTGCGAATTACAACAACCAGAATAAATCCTATTCCAGTCAAACCAGCACCGTTCTTGGGACGAATGCCGGAGTCATCTACGATAATCCTCTGTTCTCTGCCCAGTCGACGTGGTTTCAACTGTCGTTGGCTGGCACGCTCGTGGGATATTTTCAAACTTCCTCATTGACGGCGTTGCCGGGTCAAACCTTGGTGGCTTTGATGGGCGGCAATCAGGTCGCTCAAGCCGTTTCGGATAACACGGGACATGCGTACTTAACCAGTCTCTCCACCGGAAACTACATTCTCGCGCCGGCTCTCGATCCCGCCTCCTCTGTATCGCCCACACAGGTGGCGGTGACTCTGGTTTCGACCGGAACGGCGGTCGCCGTGTCGTCGTTCACAGTGTCCGCGGGCCTGGCGCAAATCGTCGGACAAGTGTATA